>JBFXFO010000012.1:0-44557 GCA_050178915.1 Rhizobiaceae bacterium
TGAAGCAGGTCGAGCAGCCGCGTGCCAACCTCGTGTTCCTGCTCGACGTTTCGGGCTCGATGAACGAGCCGGACAAGCTGCCGCTGGTGCAGTCGGCCTTCCGCCTGCTGATCTCCAAGCTGCAGCCGGACGACACGATCTCGATCGTCACCTATGCGGGCGATGCCGGCACCGTGCTGATGCCGACCAAGGTGTCGGAGCGCGCCAAGATCCTCTCCGCGATCGACAATCTGACGCCGGGCGGCACCACCGCCGGCGAGGCGGGCCTGCGCGAAGCCTACAAGCTGGCCGAGCAGTCCTTCGTGAAGGACGGCATCAACCGCGTGATGCTGGCGACCGACGGCGACTTCAATGTCGGCCAGACGGACGACAGCGACCTCAAGCGGATGATCGAGGAGAAGCGCAAGACGGGCGTCTTCCTCTCCGTCTTCGGCTTCGGCCGCGGCAATCTGAACGACCAGATGATGCAGACCATCGCCCAGAACGGCAATGGCACGGCAGCCTACATCGACACGCTCGCCGAGGCCGAGAAGGTGCTGGTGCAGGATGCATCGTCGACGCTCTTCCCGATCGCCAAGGACGTGAAGATCCAGGTCGAGTTCAATCCGGCCAAGGTCGCCGAATACCGTCTGATCGGCTACGAGACCCGCGCGCTGGCGACGGAAGACTTCAACAACGATCGTGTCGATGCCGGCGAGATCGGCGCCGGCCATTCGGTGACGGCGATCTACGAGATCACGCCGAAGGGCGGCCAGCAGATGATCGACGACCTGCGCTACGGCCAGGCCACGACCAACAACGACGCGGGCATCGCGAATGCGGGCGAATATGCCTTCGTGAAGATCCGCTACAAGCTGCCTTCCGAGGACGTGTCGAAGCTGATCACCACGCCGGTGACCGACGCCAACGCCGTCGCGAGCTTCGACGCAGCCGACACCGACCAGCGCTTCTCGGTCGCGGTCGCCGCCTTCGGGCAGAAGCTGCGCGGCGCCGATGCGACCGCCGACATGGACTGGAACAGGATCATAGAAATTGCCACTGCCGCGCGTGGAACCGACCCCTTCGGTTACAGGGCGGAGTTCCTCTCGCTTGCGCGCCTTGCCTCGGCGCTGTCGAGCGGCAACCGGTAGTGGCGATGACGGCCGGCGCCTTTCGGACGGGATCGTTCTGAAAAGGGGCGCCGACCTACGGGCGGGTGAGGCAGGCCGGCGGGGGTGCATTCCCTGCCGGCCTTTTTTCATGCCTGCAACCGAAACGGACTTGCGAAAAGATATATCTTTTCCTAGCTATGTCGTATGAACGATATATCTTTAGGAGAACGATCAATGTTTCCAGGTTTTCGAGGTTCGAAGGAATGCGGCCACGGCCGCTGGGCGATGTCGCCGGGTGGTGGTCATCGAGGACGTGGTCACGGGGGTGGCGGTCCCTTCGGCCGTCATCGTGGCGGGCCCTTCGGGGGACGCGGGCCACGCATGTTCGACCCCGGCGCGCTGCGTCTGGTGGTGCTGGGCCTGATCGCGGAAGAACCGCGACACGGCTACGACATCATCAAGGCACTGGAGGCGAAGTTCCAGGGTGCCTACAGCCCAAGCCCGGGCGCGATCTATCCGATGCTGCAGATGATGGAGGAGGCGGACCTGGTCGTGTCCGAGACGACCGGCAACAAGCGGCTCTATTCGATCACCGCCCAGGGGCGTGCCTATCTGGCCGATCATTCGGAGGAGCTGGCGCGCATCCACGAGCAGATGCAGGAGGCTTCGGGCGAGGCTGGCGGCGTGGCGCTGGGCGAAGAAATCCGTGCGCTGCGCTGGACCGTGTTCAAGCTGATCCGCGGCGGTTCGCTGACGCCGGAGCAGGCGAAGAAGGCGCGCGACATCCTGCAGGCGGCACGGCGCGGCCTGTCCGAGCTCTAGTTCGGCTGCGAGGATTGACGGGCGCGCGGGCGCCCGTCAGGCACGCGCGCGGCGGCGTTCGCGGACCTCGCCGCTGCCTTCCGACGCGATCTTGTTGCGCATCGGGCCGATGCGCTCGACGATCGCCTCGACGGTCGGACGCGCGCCCTTGCGGTGCTCGTCCAGCGCGACACGCATCGCGGCGAGGTGCTGGAACGAGGTGCCGCAGCAGCCGCCGACAATCCTGGCGCCGCCATCGACGGCGAGGCGGACATAGTCGGCCATCAGTTCCGGCGTACCGGAATAATGGATTTCGGTGCCGCGGAATTCCGGGATGCCGCAATTGCCCTTCACGATAACGGTCGCTTCCGGCTTCGCGCCGGTCATGTCGAGCAGGGAAGAGAGGATGTCGGACGCGCCGACTCCGCAATTGGCGCCGACGGCCACGGCCGGCTCGAGCCCGTCCACGACACCGTGAATGTGCTTCGGCAGAAGGCCCATCATGGTGCGGCCGGCGGTGTCGAACGACCCGGTGTAGGTGTAGGCCAGGCCAACGCGAATGGCGGCCTCGGCGGCGGCGCGGATTTCGTCCGGCGCCGACATGGTCTCGATCCAGGCGACGTCGGCGCCGCCAGCCTTGAGGCCTTCCATCTGTTCGGCAAAAGCCTCGACCGCCTCCTCATAGGTCATCGCGCCGAGCGGCACGAGCAGTTCGCCTGTCGGGCCGACAGAGCCGGCGACGATAACTTTGCGGCCGGCCTTGTCGGCGACGGAGCGGGCGATCTCGGCCGCGCGCTTGTTCAGGTCGAAAACGCGGTCCTGCGCATGATGCAGCTTGAGACGGTGGCGCGTGCCGCCAAACGAGTTGGTGAGGATGATGTCGGCGCCGGCGTCGACGAAGCCCTGATGCAGGGCAGTGATGCGCTCGGGATGGTCCTCGTTCCAGAGCTCCGGCGCGTTGCCGGACTCCAGGCCCATGGCAAAAAGGTTCGTGCCGGTGGCGCCGTCGGCGAGCAGAACGCCTTTCTCAGCCAGCAGGGCATCGATCGGATTCGTCATGGGAAGCCTCATTCAGGCAATGTGGGATAATGGGATAACCATATAAAGAAACGTTTATATGGCGTCAAATACTTCGCGCAGACGGCCAGCGTTTTTCCGGAAACACATGCATTGGCGCCGGCAGATGGCCAGCTAGCGTGGCTCGGCGAGGTCCGCCAGACGCGCGGCGAACGCCGACGCGTCGTGGGGGTTGATGACCGCGGCGCGGATAAGGTTGTCGAAATGGCCGGTCAGCGTGCGTATGGCCTCGGTGCCGTTGAGCACCATGTAGAGATCGCCGACATAGACCGCCGCACGCTGCGATCCGAAGATCGTGTAGGGCACCGAATAGCGCTTGCGGCCGTCATACAGAAACAGGCGAAAGGCGGGGTACAACTCATCCAGGAGCTTTGCCATGTGGCGCAGCTGGGCGCGTCGGGCCTGTTCCGGGAAGCCGCTCCAGATGCCCAGACCGCGCGCGAAAATCTCCAGCGTGTGGCGCGGCATGCAGGCTTCCATGTCGGTTTCCGGCCGGCGGTTGTAGTCCACCCGGTCGCGCGTCTCGACCGCCTGGATGTCCGGATCGCGATGGGTGATGCCGGCCTCGTAGTCGACCAGCGCGCCGGTGCGCAGCAAGTCGGGGATACCGGCGGGCACATAGCGGACCTTCGAGCCGGCTGCGTCGGCATACCATTTCGCCATGAACGACTCGCCGTAGCCCGACACGCCCTGCTCGATCTCGAGCATGTCGCGGATCTCGCCGGTCAGTGCCTCGTCCTGGCTTAGGCCCATCAGCCAGTCGAGCGATACCTTGTGCTGCTCGGCGATGTTGAGCAGCGTCTCGGCGCGCGGAAGACGGGTGGAGGCTCCTGACAGCAGTTGCGACAGTGCGGAGCGATCGATGCCCACCGATTCGGCAAAGGACGACTGGTTCCTGCCTGAACGCTGCAGAAGTGTCCGGACGCGGTCACGAAAAAGGCCCGACAGGTCGCGCTTGTCCACTGGCTCACGCCTTCATCTGCGATTATTCCGCATATTTTGATGACTTATCGTAACATCTGCGACTTGAAGTGCGCAATGTAAACATTTCGCGTAGATTGTCGCGTTGCACGGCATGGGTGCTGCTGACATCGTTGTGTCAGGAGGCTCGGCGCCTCCAACGATTGGGGCAATCGTTGATAGCATGGCAAAATTGGCAACCAAGCGACGCGACAGGGGATTGGCCATCGAATGGCCGACGGTGGGTCTCGCACTTGGTTGCCACATTGCCTGGCTCGTTCTCGGGCTTCTCGTGTGGCCCACCTATCCCATCATCGCGCTGATCTCGCTTGGCATCGTCCTCGCACTGCAATCCTCGCTGATGCATGAGGTGCTGCACGGGCACCCGACGCGCAATGCGCGCATCAACGAAGCTTTCGTCTTCCTGCCGCTGGGGCTGACCTGGCCGTTCCGTCGCTTCAAGGCGCTGCACCTGCGCCACCACGCGGACGAGCGCCTGACCGACCCGTTCGACGACCCGGAGAGCTACTATCGCGCGCTGTGGCAGCACGCTCAGCTGCCGCCGCTGCTGCAGACGCTGCTGAACGTCAACAACACGATGGTCGGGCGCATCGTCCTGGGGCCTTGGCTGTCTACCGTCGGCTTCTTCATCGGCGATGCGAAGCTGATGCTGCGCGGCGATCGGCATATCCAGAAAGCGTGGCTGCTGCATGCCGCCGGGCTCGCGATCGTGCTGCCGGTCATCGTCTATGGGTTCGGCATCCCGCTCTGGCTCTATGCGCTGGTGTCTGTCTGGATCGGGCAGTCGATCATCTCGGTGCGCACCTTCGCCGAGCACCAGTGGTCGGAGCGGCCGGAAGGGCGCACGGTCATCGTCGAGCGCTCGCCGCTGTCGCTGCTGTTTCTCAACAACAACCTCCACTTCGTGCATCACAAGCAGCCGACGGTCGCCTGGTACAGGCTGCCAAAACTGTTCCGCGACCGTCGCGCGGATTGGCTGGGCATGAACCACGGCTACGTGTTCCCGAACTATTTCTCGCTGCTGAAGCACTACGCCTTCAAGGCGAAGGAACCTGTGGTGCATCCGGCGCTGCGGCGTGCGCCCGAAGCGGGCGCTGCCTTCCGGCCGCGCGTGCGCGCGCACACCGTGCACGGCGCCGGCACCGCGCCAGTCCCGGCCGAACCGCCGAGGGAGTAGCTTGCCTTCTGCGTTGCCAGGGTTTGAGTGGGCGGCATGAGTGAATTCATCGCCGCGCTGCCCATGTATGACTGGCCCGAGCGGCGCGACGAGGTCGACGCCGAGTGGGCTGCGATCCGCGACCGTCTGTGCGCGGCCGGCGTGCCGGCGCCCGAGGCGCTGACGCGCGACATCGACATGCACGAAGTCTGGCTCAGGCCCAACCTGATCCTTGCGCAGACCTGCTGGGGGCCACTGGAACTGGGGCTGCGCGAGCATGTGACCGTGCTCGGCCAGCCTGACTATTCGGCGTTCGAAGGCGGCGCCGGCGAACTCTATTCCTCGGCGCTCGTGATGCGCCAAGGCGAGGGGGCGCAAGCGGCTTCGCCGGCCGACGGCAGCGCCAGCCTTCCGCTCGAATTCATGCGCGGCAAGCGCTTTGCCTTCAACAGCGACGACTCGATGTCGGGGGTCATCGCGCTGACGCGCGATCTTGAAGCGGCGGGCGAAGGGCTTGGCATCTTCGGCGCACGCATGACGAGCGGTGGCCACCGGATGTCGGTTGCCATGGTTGCCAAGGGTGACGCCGACGTCTGCGCCATCGATTGCCGCAGCTGGGCGTTGGCGCAGCGCTTCGAGCCGGCGGCGCGCGAGGTCGCGGTTGTCGGCTGGACGGCGCGGCGCAAGGGGCTGCCCTACATCGCCGCGCCGAAGATGGTCGACCGCTTCCCAGCGTTGAAAACCCTGTTCGCCTACGGACGAAGCGACACAGGATAGGAAGAGAGCTGGCGGTTGCCGTTCTCGGTGATGAGCACCTGTTCCTCGATCTTCACGCCTTCGTGGCCGCCAAGCCGTCCGATGTAGCTCTCCACGCACAGCACCATGCCGGGTTCGAGCACGCCGTCGGGCGTGTCGTCGGTCCAGTCGGAGGCATGCGGCAGGGTCGGGTACTCATCGGCCAGCCCGACGCCGTGGTAGAGGACGCCGTAGCGAGCGGGGAAGCAGTCGGGCGGCGGCACCTTCGAGCGTTCGACGAGGTCGCGGAATCCGGTGCCGGGCAGCATCAGCGCCGTGTTGTGTGCGATCTGGTCTGCAGCGATGGCGAAGAGATCGCGCTGCTCGCCGGTCGGCTCGGCATCGCCGCAGAGCCACGTGCGCGAGAGGTCCGCGCAGAAGCCGTAGGGGCCGATGAGGTCGGTGTCGAAGGCGACGAGGTCACCGGCTTCGATGATCCGCGAAGAGCACTCCTGGAACCACGGATTGGTGCGCGGGCCGGAGGCAAGCAGCCGCGTCTCTATCCACTCGCCGCCGCGCGCTATGTTGCCGCGATGCAGCTCCGCCCACAGCTCGTTCTCGCTGATGCCAGGCCTGAGCGCCGCCTGCATCTCGCCCATCGCGGCCTCGCAGGCGACGACCGCACGGCGCATCGCGAGGATCTCGTCGGGCGACTTGATGAGGCGGGCGTTCTCCATCACCGCCTCGCCATTGCCGATCGAGATGCCAAGGCGGGCAAGCTCTGCCACCCCTTCCGGATTGAGATGGTCGACGGCGACGCGCCGGTTGCCGCCGCCATGCTCGCGCACCAGTTCGGCGATGCCGCCGGCCCAGCGGCGCACGCGTGCTTCGGTCAGCTCGCCGCCATAGAGATACATCCACGAGACGGCGGGGCGTACCTCGTCGACCACGCCGGAGTGGTCCGACAGATGCTCGCAGGAGAAGTAGTCGAAGAGGATGACGGGGCCGTCCGTCGCGACGAAGCAGTGGCGCGTCGGATTGTGCGCGACCCACAGCTGCATGTTGGTGGAGTCGGTCGCATAGCGGATGTTGACGGGGTCGTAGAGCAGGGCGCCGGCGTAGTCGCGCCGCCTCAGCTCGGCGCGGATGCGCTCCAGCCGGTACGTCCGCATCGCCGGCAGGTCCGGCGCGGCGATGCCGGCCGCCGCCCATTCGCGCTCGGCCGTCTCGCCATAGCCGAGTACATGCTGGTTGAGGCCGGCAGCCTTGTCGCGCGCCTGAGCCCGCAACGCTTCCACGCTGCCGGGCTCGAACGGCATGATCTTGCGATGGCGGCCGAAGGTGCTCGTCAACGCTTGCGCCCAGACTTCGGTCGAGGGTTATGGCCCGTCTTGAGCCGTATCCGCGGCGCTCTGCCTTCCGCGTGGTCGACGTCGAAGGCATCTGTATCGCGGACGAGGTCAATCAGCTTGCGGAAGCCGAATGTACGCGAGTCGAAGTCCGGTGCGAGATTGGCGAGGCTTTTGCCAACCGATCCGAGCGCGACCCAACCGTCGCCGGCTTCGACCTGTTCGATCAGCTGTTCCACGGCCTTTTGCAGGATGGGGATCGCGGCCTTCGGTTCGGCCAGCGGTTTCGTCGCAGGCACTGGCTTCTGTTGGCCGGGAGCCGCGGTCGATTGCAGGTTCTCGGTGTAGATGAAGCGACGACAAGCCTGCCGAAAACTCTCCGGCGTTTTCTGCTCGCCGAAGCCAAAGACGTCGATGCCTTGCTCGCGAATGCGTGCCGCCAGCCGCGTGAAATCGCTGTCTGACGAGACGAGGCAGAAGCCGTCGAACCGGCCGCTGTGCAACAGGTCCATCGCATCGATCACCAGCGTGATGTCGGACGCGTTCTTTCCCGTGGTGTAGGCGAACTGTTGCTGCGGAACGATGGCGTGCCTTGCCAGGATGTCGGCCCAGGACTTCATTCGCGTGCTGGAAAAGTCGCCGTAGATGCGGCGTACGCTGGCCTCGCCGATCTTGGCGATTTCCTCGAACAGGCCATCGGCGATCCTGGTCGAAGCATTGTCTGCGTCGATCAGGACAGCGAGGCGGGGGGAGCGCGGTTCGTTGGGCATCGCCGACGCTAACACGCTCCCCGGATTGCAGCTACGACCGCATTTTTTCGCCGCTCGGATCGAAGGGTGGCTCGATGTTGATGCGGGCCGGGCGCCGGTGGCCGAGAATCTCGATCTCGAACAGGCCGGCGCTTTCGTTTTCGGCGAGCTCGGCCGGGACGTAACCCTGCGCCATCGACTTGCCGACGTAGTGCGCGAAACCGCCCGAGGTCACCCAGCCAACGACAGACCATTCGCCATCGCGCAGGCCGCGCACGGCCGATGCGCCGGTCGCGGCACTTGAACCGCGAATCTCCTTGCCGGAGGCATCGAAGCGCGGCGCGCCAAAATCGTGCGTCTTTCCGACGGTGCCGAAATCCTTGCCTTTGACCTTCGCCCAGATCGGCTCGTCGCCCATCACGTCGGCGTCGAGCGCGTCCACGATGAGAGACACACGGCGCAGCGGTCCGCCGTCGGCCTTTTCCTTCGCCGCCGCTGCGCGACCGACGAAGTCGTTCTTCTCGAGCTTGATGAAACGGTCCATCGCGCCTTCGAACACGCCGTAGATCGGCCGCAACTCGCGGAACCAGGTCGGGAAGTTTTTCTCAAGGCGCATGGACAGCAATGCCCGCATGCCGAAATCGACAATGCCGAATTCGGCGCCGGCATCCTTGATCGCCTTGTAGACCAGGCGCTGGTAGGCGGGCGCCATCCAGATCTCGTAGCCGAGATCGCCGGTGTAGGTGATGCGGTTGACCATGCAGGGTCCGCCGCCAACCGCCATCTCGCGGAAGTCCATGAATTTGAACGCCTTCGACGAGACGTCTACGTCGACAAGCTTCTGCAGCAGCGCCTGGCTCTTCGGGCCGGCGATGGAGAGGCCGACCAGCGTCTGGTCGAAGCGGTGAATGCGCACCGATCCGTCCTTCGGGAGGTGCTTCTCGAACCAGCGCATGTGGTACTTCTGTGCGGCCGACGAACCCCAGATCATGAACTTCTCGTCGCCCGTCTTGGCGATGGTGAAGTCGCCGATCAGCTTGCCGAACTCGTTCAGCATCGGCGTCAGCACGATGCGGCCCTGCTTCGGCATCCTGTTGGTCATCAGGCGGTTGAGGAAATCCTCGGCGCCGGTGCCCGCGACCTCATATTTGGCGAAGTTGGCGATCTCGGTGACGCCGACCTTCTCGCGCGTGGCGCGCACCTCGTTGCCGATATGCTCGAAATCGTTGGAGCGGTGGAAGGAGACGATGTCCTTCGGCTCGGTCCCCTTCGGTGCAAACCAGAGCGGCGTTTCCAGACCCCAGGAATCGCCCATCACGGCGTTCTGCGCGACCATCGTGTCGTAGAGCGGGGTGGTCTGCGCCGGACGGGCGGCGGGCAGTTCCTCGTTGGGGAAACGGATGGAGAAGCGGCGTGAGTAGTTCTCGCGCACCTTGGCGTTGGTGTAGCGGAGCGAAGCCCATTCGCCCCAGCGCGCCACGTCCATGCCCCAGACGTCGAAGCCCGGGTCGCCGTTGACCATCCAGTTGGAGAGGGCGAGGCCGACACCGCCGCCCTGGCTGAAGCCGGCCATGACCCCGCAGGCCACCCAGAAATTGGTCAGGCCCTGCACGGGTCCGACAAGCGGATTGCCGTCGGGGGCGAAGGTGAAGGGGCCATTGATGACCTGCTTGATGCCCGCATTGGCGATGCCGGGGAAATGCCTGAAGCCGATCTCCAGCGACGGCGCGATGCGGTCGAGGTCGGGCGCCAGCAATTCGTGGCCGAAATCCCACGGCGTGTTGACCGGCGACCACGGCTTGCAGGCCTTCTCGTAAGTGCCGAGCAGGATGCCGTTGCGTTCCTGGCGGGTGTAGATCTCGCCCTTGAAGTCGAGCACGCCGATCATCTCGCGGCCGGTTTCCCGGTTGAAGGCCTCGACCTCGGGCATCGGCTCGGTGAGCAGGTACATGTGCTCCATGGCGAGCACCGGGAGTTCCACGCCGACCATGCGGCCGATCTCACGCGCCCACAGCCCGCCGCAGTTGACGACATGCTCGGCGTGCACGGTGCCCTGCTCGGTGATGACGTTCCAGGTGCCGTCGGGCTGCTGCGTCAGTTCCTTCACCGGATTGCGCAGCACGATCTCGGCGCCGAGCTTCTTCGCTGCCTTCGAATAGGCGACGGTCGTGCCGGAAGGGTCGAGGTGGCCTTCGACGGGATCCCACATCGCACCGACAAAATGCTTCTCGTCCATCAGCGGGAACATCGCCTTGGCCTCGGACGGCGTGATCAGTTCGGTGTCCATGCCGAGATAACGCCCCTTGGCGTGGGCAAGGCGCAGGAAGTCCATCCGCTCGGGGCTGTCGGCGAGCATGACGCCGCCGGTGAGGTGGAGCGAGCAGGACTGGCCGGAGACTTCCTCCAATTCCTTGTAGAGCTGCACCGTGTAGGCCTGCAGCTTGGCGACGTTCGGATCGCCGTTCAGCGTGTGGAAGCCGCCGGCTGCGTGCCACGACGATCCCGACGTGAGTTCCGAGCGCTCGATGAGCACGATGTCGGTCCAGCCGGCGCGGGCAAGGTGGTAGAGCACCGAGCACCCGACGACGCCGCCGCCGATGACAACTGCTTTGTAGTGCGATTTCATTGGCTTACACGTATCCCTGAAGAACGAGAGTCAAGAAGTTCGGAGATCGATTCAGGCGGGAGAACATCAGAAATCGGTCGGCGCGCCGCCTTCGGCCTTGCGCCGCTCGACGAACGCGTCGAGCTCCTCGCGGATCGCCGGGTCCATGTAGGGCTCCTCGTAGGTGGCGAGGCGCTCCTTCCAGACGCGGTTGGCGCGCTCGATCGCCGTCGGTGCGCCGGCCTCGTTCCAAGTCTCGTAGTTGCGCCAGTCCGACAGGATCGGCGAGTAGAACGCCGTCTTGTAGCGCGACTGCGTGTGCGGCGTGCCGAAGAAGTGGCCGCCCGGGCCGACATCGCGGATGGCATCGATGGCGAGCGCATCTTCCGAGAGGTCGAGCGGCGTCAGGAACTCCGCAACCATCTGCAACAGGTCGATGTCGAGGATCGTCTTCTCGAACGAGCAGCGCAGACCGCCTTCGAGCCAGCCGGCGCCATGCATCAGCATGTTGCAGCCGCCCTGCATGGCGCCCCAGAGTGAAAAGACGCTCTCATAGGCGGCCTGCGCGTCGACCGTGTTTGCGGCGCAGACGTTGGAGGTGCGGTAGGGGATCTTGTAGCGGCGCGCCAGCTGGCCGCCGACCTGCTGCGCCTTCATGTATTCCGGCGTGCCGAAGGCGGGGGCGCCCGACTTCATGTCGACGTTCGAGGTGAAGCCGCCATAACCGACCGGCGCACCCTTGCGCACCATCTGCGCGAACGAGATGCCGGCCAGCGCCTCGGCATTCTGCTGCACCAGCGCGCCGGCGATGGTCACCGGTGCCATCGCGCCGGAGAGCGTGAACGGCGTCACCACGACGACCTGGCCCATGGATGACATCTGGATGATGCCTTCCATCATCGGGACGTCGAGTTTCAGCGGCGAGTTGGTGTTGATGACGGTGAAGATCGACGGCTCATTCTGCAGCTGCTCGCGAGAAATGCCGCGGGCGATACGGGCGATCTCGATGCCGTCCACGTTGCGCTCCTTGCCGAGCGAATAGATGTGGAAGGCCTTGTCTGTCAGCGTCACGAAATCGCGGATGCATTCGAGGTGCCGCACCGACGGGTGGATGTCGACCGGCTCGACCGGGTAGCCGCCGGTGGCATGCAGGATGTTGTGCATCTGCGCGAGGCGCAGGAAATTGCGAAAGTCCGCCTGATTGCCGGAGCGGCGGCCACGGTCGATGTCCGAACAATTCGGCGCCGACGCCATCATCAGGAACATGACATTGTCGCCGCCGAAGCGGACGTTGTGCGCCGGATTGCGGGCGTGCATCGTGAACTCGGACGGGCAGTGGGCCACCAGTTCGAGGATCATGTCCGGGTCGAAGCGCACGCGCTCGGTCCCTGGACGCACATCGGCGCCGTGCTCCTTCATGATCTGGCGGGCGCCATCATGCAGGACCTCTACGCCGATCTCCTGGAGCACCCTCAGCGATGCGAGGTGGATCGACTCCAACTCGTCGTCGGAGACGAACCTTGTCGGTTGCATCGGGTTGCGCAGATGGCGGAACGGGGGCTGCTCGAATGCGCCCGCTCCGCCGGCGCGCTTGCCGGCGCGGCCGCCGCGGCGCGACCGGTCTGTGGCAGGGACGGGCTCTGCCGGATGCAGGGGGGCGGTCATGACGTTCACCGTGGCGATATTCCGATGCCGCCATAATGGACTGCGGCCATAAACCGGATTGCGGAGGCTGCGACCCGTTGGGCGAGGGAAGCGACATGCAGCCGACGACGCCTGACGAGGATTTCATGATCGACGTGGCGCCCGACGATCCGCGTGTCGTGATCTGCGGGCGTCATCGGCCAAGCGCGGACCGGCCTGGCCATTGCCGGGCATACGGCGCTCGACCTGTCGGGCTTCCGCATCGACCGCTTTTCGCGCGCCGGACATTGACTTGGCCCAAAGTTAGGGCTGATTTTCCCTACTGAAGGGCGCTTTCGGGGCGCTTCCGCGTGGAGGCGAGGGGTGGTGACTTGAGGAAGCTCATTTCTGCAACCGCGGCGATCTGGCTGGGAATCCTGCTGCCCGCCGCAGCGGCCGACGACCCTTACCTCTGGCTTGAAGAACGAAACGGCGATCGCGCGCTCGAATGGGTGACGCAGCAGAACACGCGCACCAAGGCCGAACTGTCGCGCGATCCGCGTCTCGTCTCCTACTGGGAGACGATGCTCGACCTCTACGCTGCAGACGACAACATCCCCTACGTCTATGCGCAGGCTGGCTACCTCTACAATTTCTGGCAGGACGAACGGAACACGCTGGGCGTCTGGAGGCGCACCACGCCGCAATCCTACAAGACTGCCGCACCGAAGTGGGAGACGGTGATCGATTTCGATGAACTGGCAAAGCAGGAAGGCGTCGACTGGGTGTTCGGCTATGCCGACTGTCTGTGGCCGGACTACCAGCGCTGCCTCATCCAGATGTCGCCTGACGGCGGCGACGCCGTCGCCTATCGCGAATTCGACATGGGCACGAAGAGCTTCGTCGAGGGCGGCTTCTCGTCGCCTGTATCCAAATCGAGCTTCTCGTGGGCCGATATGGACACGGTCATCGTGTCGGCGGCCTACACGGAGGCCGAGCAGACGACATCCGGCTATCCGCGCGTGGTGAAGCGCCTGCGGCGCGGACAGAAGCTGCAGGACGCGACGCTCGTCTACCAAGGCGATGTCAACGACCTGTCGGTCGCGGGCTATGCCGCGGGCGAGGGCGGCTACTACATCTCGCGCTCGATCGACTTCTACAACGTCGAGGATTTCATCATCGAAGGACGGCTGCGCAAGAAGATTCCGCTGCCCACCGACCAGCTCTATACCGCCAACTTCAAGGGCCAGATGGTGTTCTCGCTGCGCAGCGAGTGGAAGGCGCCGGACGGCATGATCGTGAAGCCGGGCGGGCTCTATTCGTTCGACTACTACTACTGGCTGGAGTCAGGAAAGATCGGACGCGTTTCGCGCCTGCTGGAGCCGGCGAAGCGTGTCTCCGTCTCCGGTCTATCGACGACGGTGGACCGGCTGTTCGTGTCGCTGGTCGACAATGTGCGCGGGCGTGTTCTGCAGTTCGATTGGACCGACAAGGGCTGGATCTCGCACAAGCTCGACCTGCCGGACAATGGCGACATCTCGATCAGCCACACCGACTACGAGAGCTCGAGCGTCTCGTTCAGCTTCCAGGATTTCCTGACGCCACCGTCGCTGATCTGGTCCGACGACGATGGCGAGACGCTGCAGACGGTGAAGTCGCTGTCGGAGCGTTTCGACGCGTCGCCCTTCACCACGGAACAGTTCCTGGCGACATCGGCCGACGGCACGCTGGTGCCGTATTTCGTGGTGCGGCCGGCCAAACAGGCCGGACCGGTGCCGACGCTGATGTATGGCTATGGCGGCTTCGAGGTATCGCTGACGCCGTGGTACTCCGGCTCGCGCGGAAAGCTCTGGCTGGAGCAGGGCAACGCCTTCGTCGTCGCCAACATTCGCGGCGGCGGCGAATTCGGGCCGGAATGGCACCAGGCGGCGGTGGGCGCGAACCGGCAGCGCGCCTATGACGATTTCGCGGCGGTCGCGCAGGATCTCGTCAAGCGCAAGATCACCACGGCAGCCCAGCTTGGCATTCAGGGAGGTTCGAACGGGGGCCTGCTGACCGGCGTGATGCTGACCCAGCGGCCTGAGCTGTTCGGCGCCGTCATCAGTCAGGTGCCGCTGCTCGACATGCTGCGCTACACCGCGCTGCCGCCCGGCGCGTCGTGGATCGCCGAGTATGGCGATCCGGCGATCCCGGATGAGGCGGCCTGGATCGCCAGGTACTCGCCCTACCAGAACGTCCGGCCGGACGGGAAATATCCGCCGACGCTGTTCACGACATCGACGGCGGACGACCGCGTGCATCCGGGGCATGCGCGCAAGATGGCGGCGCGCATGCAGGAACAGGGGCACAACGCGCTGTTCGTCGAGAACACTGCCGGGGGACATGGCGGCAGCGGAGACTTCCGCCAGACCGCGCTGACCACCGCCATGGAGTACGTCTTCCTCCAGCATTCGCTCGAGGGCGATGCCAATCATCCGACGTCGGTGGAAGGCGATGCATCGCTCGAGGTGTCGCAGCGCGCGATAGGCGCCTCCGACGTGGCGGCCGAGGCCGGCACGGAATGCTCGCAGCTGGCGATGATCAGGCGGCAGGCAAAGCGGCAAGTGGCCCTATCCGCATCGCTGGCGACCCGCTACGCGGAACTCGAACGCAATTGCGTGCGCACCGGCATCGTTCCGCCCGCTCCGTGACGGGCGGGCTGACGTCTCCGGCGCATCGCGCCGGAGAGGTTCGTGCAGGCCGCAGCGAAGCCCGAGAAGGAGCGCATGCCGTCCGGCGCCGTTGCCGGGCTGGCGGGCGTCATCGCTGCGCTGACAATGTTCGGCGCGGCGCAGGGGCTCTCCTATCCGCTCTTCACCATCCTGATGCAGCAGCAGGGCATGTCGTCCGGGCTGATCGGCCTGTCCGCCGCGATGATGCCGGTCGGGCTGGTGCTGTCGGCGCCACTGACGCCGATCGCGGTGCGCCTGTTCGGCGCGCGCGGACTCGCGGTCGGCTGCGCCATCGCGGCGGCGCTTTGCTTCCTGCTGATCGGCTGGCTGCAGAACTGGGTCGCCTGGTACGTCGTCCGCTTCATCATCGGTTTCGCCATCAATCCGCTCTACATACTCGGCGAGGTCTGGGCGCTCGCGCTGGCGCCACCGTCGCGGCGCGGACGCATCATGGGCGTGTTCAACGCGGTGATGGGGGCAGGATATGCCGCCGGACCGCTTGCGCTCGCCGCACTCGGAACCCAGGGCTGGGCGCCCTTCATCTTCGGAGTGGCTGGCTTTGTGCTCTGCGCCGGCATCCTCGCCCTTGTGTCAGGCAAGCTCTCCGGCTTCGAAGAGCAGGAAGGCGAAAAGGCCGGCGGACTGCTCTGGTTTGCCGGGCTGGCCCCGACATTGCTCGTCGCGGTCGGGCTGGCGGCGGCGACGCAGCAGAGCACCTACGCACTGATGCCGGTGTTCGGCACCGCCTACGGGCTTGCCGAGGCGACGCTCGCGGCATTGGTGACGGCGCTGTCGATCGGCAACATCGTGCTGCAGATCCCGCTCGGTCTCGCGGCCGAACGGTTTGGCGGGCGCACCATGATGATCGCCTGTGCGCTGATGACGGCGACCTGCGCGGTGCTCTTGCCGATCACGATCCTGTCGTCGGCGATCTGGCCCGTGCTGGTCGTCATGGGCGGTGTCGGCTACGGCGTCTACACGATGGCGCTGGTCGAACTCGGCAGCCGCTTCAAGGGCAACGCGCTTGTGGCCGGCAATGCGGCCTTCGCGCTGATGTGGGGGGCAGGCGGCATCGTCGGCCCGCCGGGCGTCGGCCTGGCGTTGCAGCATGTCGGGCCGCTGGGACTGCCAGCCGTGCTCGCAACGCTCAGCCTGTTCCTGGTTGGCTTTGCGCTATGGCGCGAGTGGCGACGCTCGCGCTCTTGAAGCGGGGTGCGGGGCTCGTCTACACTCTGCCCATGGCCATCCGCTGCATCGACTTTTCCCGGCTCGCGATCGCGTCGACCCCGTCGGCGCGGACATTGCGCGCCGAGTTGCTGCGACTCTGCGCCCGCATCGGCTACTCGCCGCCGCTCTCCACCTGAACCCGCCCCGGCGCATGCCGGACAGGATTCATCCACGGAGATAACCCATGACCTATCAGAACTATTCGCTGAAGCAGCTTCAGGCGATCGACGCCGCCCATCATCTGCACCCTTTCACCGATCATCAGGACCTGCGCGGTTCGGGCACGCGCATGATCGTCAAGGCTGAAGGCCCGTATGTCTACGACAGCGATGGCAACCAGATCCTCGACGGCATGGCGGGGCTGTGGTGCGTGGCGCTCGGCTACGGACGCGAGGAACTGGCCAAGGCCGCCTACGACCAGATGCTGGAGCTGCCCTACTACAACTCGTTCTTCCGCTGCACGACGCCGACGCCGACGCTTCTCGCCCAGAAGATCGCGGACCTCGCGCCGAAGAACATTAACCAGGTCTTCTTCGGTTCGTCCGGTTCGGAGTCGAACGACACCGCCGTGCGGCTGGTGCGCCACTACTGGGCGCTGGAGGGCAAGCCGAACAAGAACCGCATCATCTCGCGGCAGAGCGCCTATCACGGCTCCACCATCGCCGGCGCCTCGCTGGGCGGCATGGAGTCCATGCACAAGCAGCTCGGCGGCGCCGTGCCGAACATCGTGCATGTGATGCCGCCCTATTCGTTCCAGTTCGCCATGCAGGGCGAGAGCGACCATGATTTCGGCATGCGCGCGGCGAAGGCGGTCGAGGACGCCATCGTTGAAGCCGGACCGGACAATGTCGCGGCCTTCATCGGCGAGCCGGTGATGGGCGCCGGCGGTGTGCGCATTCCGCCGGCCAGCTACTGGCCGGAGATCCAGCGCATCTGCCGCAAGCATGACGTGTTGCTGATGCTCGACGAGGTGATCACCGGTTTTGGCCGCACCGGAAACTGGTTTGCTGCGCAGACCTACGGGCTGGAGCCGGACACCATTACCACCGCCAAGGCGCTGACCTCCGGCTATCAGCCGCTGTCGGCTCTGCTGGTCGGCGACCGCATCGCCTCGACGCTGGTCGAGAAGGGCGGCGAGTTCCATCACGGTTACACCTATTCGGGGCATCCGGTCGCCTGCGCGGTCGGTCTGAAGAACCTTGAGCTGATCGAGCGCGAAGGGCTGATCGAGCGCGTGCGCGACGACACCGGGCCGTACTTCGCCAAGGCCCTGCAGGAGCGCATCGCCGATCACCCGCTGGTCGGCGAGGTGCGTGCCATCGGCCTGATGGGCGCGATCGAGATCGTGAAGCGCAAGGATACGCGTGAACGCTATATGCCGTCTGGCCGCGCCGCCGTCATCGTGCGTGACCACGCCGTGGCGAACGGCCTGATGATCCGCGCCTCCGGCGACACGATGATCCTGTCGCCGCCGCTGATCTGGACGCGCGAGACGATCGACATCGCCTGCGAACGCATCCGCAAGGCGCTCGATCTCGCCGCAGCCGATCTCGGCAAGACGGCCTGACGATAGCAAAACAGCGCGGGCGCCCCAGGCGTCCGCGCATCCCACTGGAGGCGATCCCATGACCGTGAAGTCGCTCGTTCCGCTGATCGAGTATGAGGATGCCTCGCCGGAGGTGCGCGCCGTCTACGATGACATCAAGGCGACGCGCGAGGTCGACTGGATCAACAATTTCTGGAAGGTCATGGCGCATGATCCGGCGCTGCTGAAGCGCACCTGGGAGACCATCAAGGAGGTGATGGCGCCGGGCGCGGTCGATGCGCTGACCAAGGAGATGATCTACATCGCGGTGTCGGCCACCAATGGCTGCGACTACTGCACCTATTCGCACACGGCATCGGGCCGGGCGAAGGGGCTGACCGATGCGCAGCTCATGGAAGTGCTGGCGGTGACGGCGCTCGCAAACCAGACGAACCGGCTGGCGAACGGGCTGCGGCCGCCGGTGGATATCCAGTTCGAGCCGCGCAACTAGCACCAGCTTCTTTCAGGTGATGCCGGCCTGACCTGAAAACGCAACGAAAAAGGCGCGCGGGTCGCCCCACGCGCCTTCAATTTTCCACCCGTAGAGCGATCAGCCTTTGGGAGCGCTTTCCTTGGCGGCGTTGAGAACGCTCATCTCGGCGTTCTGGCCGCAATAGGTGACGGTTGCGGTAACGTGCGCGCCGAGGGCGGCGGGATCCATCGAGGTCTCTTCCTCGGTGCCGGCCATGTAGCCGGCGACCCAGATGAGGACGAAGGAAATCTCGTCCTGCTTCATCTGCAGCAGCTGCCCGCAGGTGATGGTGGACATGTCGACGGCGTCGGCCTTGGCCGGAGCGGCAGTGCCCAGCGCGAACGCGGCAAGGGCGGTGGCAGCAAGAAACTTCTTCATGGGTTCTCCTGAGCGAGTCGGCGTCTCTTCGCAGGCATGCATATCGTCGCGGTGGAAACGGCGATACGACGTTGCCGTGATCATTTTTGGGTGCACCGATGTCGGGGCGGACATTTGTCGACGCGGCGGATTTTCGCGCGGGCGAGGTCGCGCCGCCGACACATGACCGTAGAGCAACTGCGCTACAAGTGACCACGATCGGCAAGCCGGAACGACCGAGGTTGGGATGACCAGGATCTACACGCGCGAATACTGGCAGACGCAGTTCGACAGCATGAAGCCGAATACCGGCATCTTCATCGAAGGGCGGTTTCGCGACGCCATCGACGGCGGCCGCTTCGAACGCGTGCGGCCGATGGACGGGCAGGTGGGATATGCCGCCGCGCGCGGCGTCGCCAAGGATATCGATGCGGCGGTGGCTTCGGCCAAGGCCGCATTCGATGACCGCCGCTGGCGCGACAAGGCGCCGGCCGACCGCAAGGCGATCATGCTGCGCTGGGCCAATCTGGTGCGCGAGCATGCCGAGGAGCTGGCGCTGCTCGAGACGCTGGATGCCGGCAAGCCGATCTCGGATACGCTGAACGTGGACACGCGCTCCTGCGCCAACACGCTGCAGTTCTATGGCGAGCTGATCGACAAGCTGAATGACGAGGTGATGCCGACCGGACCGGACGACCGGGCGATGGTGCTGAAGGAACCGCTTGGCGTCATCGGGGCGATCACGCCCTGGAATTACCCCTTGATAATCGATGCCTGGAAGTTAGGGCCGGCGGTCGCGGCCGGCAATTCGGTGGTGCTGAAACCGTCCGAACTGACGCCGCTCGGCGCGCTCAGGCTGGCCGAACTGGCGGTCGAGGCCGGCATTCCGGAAGGCGTGCTCAACGTGGTTCCCGGCTATGGCCACGACGCGGGCGCAGCGCTCGCCAGCCATCAGGATGTGGCGATGATCGCCTTCACCGGTTCCACCGTCACCGGCAAGCGGATCATGGCCGCCGCAGCGGAGTCGAACCTGAAGCGCGTGGCGCTCGAGCTCGGCGGCAAGTCGCCGGTGGTGGTGTTCGAGGATGCCGATCTCGACGCCGCAGCAAACGCCATTGCCTGGGGCATGTTCTACAATTCCGGCGAAACCTGCCATGCGCCGTCGCGCATCCTCGCCTCGGCAAAAATCCAGGACGAGCTGATCGAGCGCATCAAGGGCGTGACGAGCGGCTTGCGCCAGGACCATCCGCTCGACCCGGCGACGCAGATCGGCGCACTGATCGAGCAGAAGCATCTCGACAAGGTAATGGGCTACATCGCCAGGGGTCGCGAGGAGGGCGCGGCGCTGCGGCTCGGCGGCGAGCGAGCGCTGACCGATCTCGGCGGCTACTATGTGCAGCCGACAATCTTCGCCAACGCGACGAACGCCATGTCGATCGCACGTGACGAGATTTTCGGGCCGGTGCTGACGGTGATCCCGTTCACGGATCCGCATGAGGCCGAGCGGGTCGCCAACGACACGATCTACGGGCTCGCGGCGGCGGTCTTCACCAGCGACATGACGCGTGCGCACCGGCTGTCGCGCGCCATCCAGGCCGGGACTGTCTGGATCAACGCCTACGACCTGTCGAGCATCTCGACGCCGTTTGGCGGCTTCAAGCAGTCGGGCTTCGGCCGCGACCGCTCAGTGCATGCGATCGAGAAGTACATGGACTTCAAGACGGTCTGGCAGCGCTTTCTTTAGGTTCGATGCGGAGAGCGGAATGGCAAAAGCCGCGCTCCTTTCGGAACGCGGCTTTGCCAAATCGAACGCCTGGCTGAACACGCACTGCACTCGAAACTCTGGCTCCGGTACGCGAGACCTTTTCCGGAGCTGGCGGCTCAGAGCCGCCTCGCAATCCAGTATAGAGGCATATCGTTACTGGCCGGTTATCGAGAGCTTAAGCAGATATGAATCTGCTTGGTTTCAGCGTTAATCTTGCGACTTTGCGAAGGCGTAAGAGTTTACGCTACGTCACCCCGGAGAAACTTGATGATGCCTGAAAAATCGGTGCCGCCGTGGCCGAGCGCGTTGAACAGCGCGTAGAGCTGCGTCGCCTCGGCGCCAAGCGGAGTCACCGCGCCCGCGGCCTGCGCGGCTTCCTGGCTGAGCTTCAGATCCTTCAGCATCAGTGAGGCAGCGAAGCCGGGCTTGTAGTCGCGGTTGGCGGGCGAGGTGGGCACCGGGCCCGGCACCGGGCAGTAGGTGTTGATGGCCCAGCACTGGCCGGACGAGGTGGATGCGACGTCGAACAGCGCCTGGTGCGAGAGGCCGAGCTTCTCGGCCAGAACAAAGGCTTCGCCAACGCCGATCATCGAGATGCCGAGGATCATGTTGTTGCAGATCTTGGCCGCCTGGCCGGAGCCGGCGTCGCCGCAGTGAACAATGCGGCCGGCCATGGGCTTCAGGATGGGCTCGGCCTTGGCGAAGGCGTCCGTCGAGCCGCCAGCCATGAAGGTCAGCGTACCCGCCGTCGCGCCGCCGGTGCCGCCGGAGACCGGCGCGTCGACCGAAAGCAGGCCGTGCTTTGCAGCGATCGCGTGCGCCTGTCGCGCCGACTCGACATCGATGGTGGAGGAATCGATCAGCAGCGCGCCCTTCTTCGCCTGCGGAGCGATGTCCGCATATACGGAAAGCACATGCTTGCCGGCCGGCAGCATGGTGACGATGACGTCGGCATCCCTCACCGCCGCAGCGGCATTGGCCATGACCACGACGCCGTTCTCGGTCGCGGTCCTCAGGTTCTCCGGCATCAGGTCGCAGCCGTGCACGGTGTGCCCGGCCTTCACCAGATTGGCAGCCATCGGGTTGCCCATGTTGCCGAGGCCAATGAAGGCGATGATGGTCATGCGAATTTCCTCCGGAATTTTGGGCAGTCGTGAGTGGGCAGTGGCAGTCGGGACGAAGCGCTCAGGCTTCTCTTGGACTGCCTACTGACGGCCTATCAGCTGGCGCGCGATGATGACGCGCATGATTTCGTTGGTGCCTTCGAGGATCTGGTGGACGCGCAGGTCGCGCACCAGCTTCTCGACACCGTAATCGTGCAGGTAGCCGTAGCCGCCGAACACCTGGAGGGCGTCGTTGGCCACCTGGAAGCCGGTGTCGGTAACGAAACGCTTGGCCATCGCTGACCATTTGGAAGCGTCGTGCGCCTTGCGATCGAGCCGGGCAGCCGCGGCGTAGAGCATGATGCGGGCGGCCTGCAGCTCCGTCTCCATGTCGGCGAGCTTGAACTGCAGCGCCTGGAACTGGTTGATCTTCTGGCCAAAGGCGGAACGCTCGCCCGCATAGGCCAGGGCCTTTTCCAGTGCCGACTGCGCGCCGCCGAGCGAGCAGGCGGCAATGTTGAGGCGGCCGCCGTCGAGCCCGGCCATGGCGATCTTGAAGCCGGCACCTTCGCCCGAGAGCAGATTTTCTGCCGGCACCTTGCAGTCTTCGAAGATGACCTGGCGGGTGGACTGCATGTGCCAGCCCATCTTGTGCTCGACCTTGCCGAAGGAGAGGCCGGGCGCGTCCTTCGGGATAACGAGGGTCGAAATGCCTTTGGGTCCGTCTTCGCCCGTGCGCACCATGGTGACATAGAGGTCGTTGTCGCCGGCGCCGGAGATGAACTGCTTGGCGCCGTTCAGCACATAGTCGCTGCCATTGCCGCCCGAGCGGACAGCGCGCGTCTTCAAAGCGGCGGCATCGGAGCCTGAGCCGGGTTCGGTGAGCGCATAACTCGCCAGCAATTCCATCGAGGTGAGTTTCGGAAGGAAGCGCTGGCGCTGCTCCTCATTGCCAAAACTGTCGATCATCCATGCCGCCATGTTGTGGATGGAGATGAAGGACGAAAAGGCAGGGCATGCCCGCGACAGAGCCTCGAAGATCAGCACGGCGTCGAGACGGCCGAGCGATGAGCCGCCGACATCGTCCTTTACATAGATGCCGCCGAAGCCGAGCGGGCCGGTCTCGCGGATGACGTCAGCGGGAAAGTGCTTCTCGCGGTCCCAGTCGAGTGCGTTCGGCGCGACGCGTTCGGCCGCAAAGCTCTCTGCCATCTCGCGGATGGCGCGCTGGTCGTCGTTGAGCTCGAACTGGGCTGACCCATCGACCAAAGCGTCCACGTGAACCTCCCGGACCGGGTCATGTCTGGAGGCGTTTCGGCGCGAGCCGCGAATTGTCGGCCGCAGCGCCTAACTGGACACGCCCATGTTGGCTTTTCCTCAAGCGCAATCTAGATCAATCACGCATGTGCGGGAACCCGAGCACCCGCGAAACGGCTGTGCGAATTCCGGCATATAGGATGTTTCGTGCCGACAATTTTCGATGAACTGCTGGGTCTCTGCCGCGCCTATCTGGCTGGGCTTGGCGGCGAAGCAACGCGTTTCGCCGGGGCAGCCGGCGGCTGGCTGCCGGCACGCGAACTCGAGCCGATGAGCCTGCCATGCCTGCGACATTTGGAGGGGCTGGCGCAGTCGGCAGCTCAGCGAGAACGTCCGATATTGGCGCTGCTGGCGCGCAACCACGCACGAATGCGCTGGGGCCAGACCTACACCACGGCTGATTTCGCCCCGCATTTTCTCGACAATTACGGCTGGCTCGAGCTGATTGGCACGCGCGGGCATTTCGCCTGCGACCGGCTGGCGGCCGGGTTCCTCATTCTTGGCCCCGGCATTGTCTATCCCGATCATCACCACGTCGCCGAGGAGCTGTACGTACCGCTCTCCGGGGCGGCTGATTGGCGCAAGGGGGGTGGCGGCTTCATGCGGCGTGCGGCCGGAGAGGTCATCCATCACCCGTCGATGGTCAACCACGCGATGCGCACCCATGGCGAACCGCTGATCGCGCTCTATCTCTGGCGCGGCGGACCGCTGGCGGAAAAGTCGACCGTTACCGGCAAGGCGGGGGCGCAGGCGTGACCCGCGCCATCATGTTCCAGGGCACCGGATCCGACGTCGGCAAGACGGTGCTGGTCGCAGGGCTGTGCCGGGCGGCGCTCCGGCGCGGCATGGCGGTGCGACCGTTCAAGCCACAGAACATGTCCAACAACGCCGCAGTGGCGGACATTCCCGGCGAAGCGGCAGGCGGCGAGATCGGGCGCGGACAGTGGCTGCAGGCGCTCGCCTGCGGCGTGCCGGCGACGGTGCACATGAACCCGGTGTTGCTCAAACCGCAGACCGGCATCGGCGCGCAGGTGATCGTGCAGGGCAAGGTGTTCGGCGAGGCGAAGGCGCGCGACTACCAGACGATGAAGGCGACGCTCGCCGGTGCCGTGATGGATTCCTGGGCGAAGGTGCGCGAAGGCGCGGACCTCGTCATCGTCGAAGGGGCCGGCTCTCCGGCCGAGATCAACCTGCGGGCGCGCGACATCGCCAACATGGGGTTCGCGACGCGCGCCGACGTGCCGGTCGTGCTGATCGGCGACATCGACCGGGGTGGTGTGATCGCCTCCATCGCCGGTACGCATCTGGTGCTCGGCGATGACGACCGGCGCATGATCGTCGGCTACCTCATCAACAAGTTCCGCGGCGATCCGGCGCTGTTCGAGGACGGGCTGTCGGCGATCACGCGTTTCACCGGCTGGCGCTCGTTCGGCGTGGTGCCGTGGCTGAAAGAGGTGGCGCTGCTGCCGGCGGAGGATTCAGTCGTGCTCGAGCGCGAGGGTGGCGCTGCGACGGGACATCTGAAGGTGGCGGTGCCGATGCTGTCGCGCATTGCCAATTTCGACGATCTCGATCCGCTGAAGGCGGAGCCCGGCGTCGAGGTTGTGTTTGTTGCGCCCGGCAGGCGCATTCCCGCCGATGCCGCGCTCGTCGTCATTCCCGGGTCGAAATCGACCATTGGCGATCTGCACTTTCTGCGTGCCCAGGGCTGGGACCGCGACCTTGCCGACCATCGCGCGCGTGGCGGGGTGATCGTTGGCCTGTGTGGCGGCTATCAGATGCTTGGGCGTGTCGTGCGCGACCCGCAGGGCATCGAGGGTAGCGGAGGCGAGGCCGAAGGGCTCGGCCTGCTCGACATCGAAACCGACATGGAGCCGGAGAAGGTGGTGCGCAATGTGAACGCCCGCTCGGTTGCGTTCGACCTGCCGCTGGAGGGTTACGAAATCCACATCGGCCGGACGACAGGGCCGGACTGCGCCCGCCCCGTCGCGACGATCAACAATTTGCCAGACGGCGCGGTTTCAGCCGATGGGAAGGTGCTCGGCACCTATCTCCACGGCTTCTTCGGCGCGGATGGATTTCGACAGAGGTTTCTCGCGCAGTTGGGTGTTGCAGGTGCCGAGACGAGCCACCGTCAACGCGTCGAACAGGCACTGGACGCGATCGCGGCGCAGCTGGAAAAGCATCTCGACTGCGACGCGATCTTCGCCGCCGCGCGCTAATCTCTCTTCCCGGCGGACCAGTCGACGATTGCCGGCATGTTCGTCTCGAAGCCGCCCGGAACGAAGACGTTGAGCAGACCCATCCGCTCTGGCGAGCGGTTGGCGAAATCGTGCAACGTCCCAGCCGGGATGAGGAAGAAGTCACCGCGCCGCGCGTCGATCCAGCGGTCGCCGATCAGCAGGCTTGCCGTGCCGTCGAGGACATAGAACACCTCGTCATTGTCGTCATGGTGGTGCGCCCCAGGGCCGGCGCTGTGCGGTTCCAGCCACCATTCGGAAACGCAGTACCGGTTGCCTGTCTCCGGGCCGTCCGCTTTGAAGACCGCGCTCATCCGGCCCATGGCGTAGTGCCGCCCGGCTCCAGCTGCGAGCACGATCGGCGATCGCTCCGCGCCGCTCAATGCTCCGGCTCCGAAGCCTTCGGCCAGTAGGTGCCGAACGACCACACATTGCCCTCGGGGTCGGCGCAGATGAATTCGCGGCTGCCGTAGTCGCGGTCCGTCGGTTCCTCGATGATCCTGGCGCCCGCCCTGTTCGCCCGAGCATAAAGAGCATCGGCGTCGTCAACGGCGATGTAGACGGATTTGCCGGCGTTGCCCTGTCCCGGCGCGCCGACGGTGCGGCCCCACTCGTCGTCGCGCACCGAGCCGAGCATGATCATCGACGATCCAAAGCTCATCTGGGCATGGGCGACCTTGTCGCCGTCGAGATGTTTCGCATGAAGCCGGAAGCCGAAGGCAGCCTGCAGCCAGTCGATCATCTTTGCCGCGTCGCGGTAGCGAAAGGTCGGATAGAGGCGGGGAGCTTCGACGGACATTGCGGGTCTCCTGTTTCTGCGATGCACGCATGAAAGACGGCATTCGCGCTGCGGTCTTGAAGAAATGGGACCCGTCAGGCGGCGTGACGCCATCGGTTCGGCGTGGTGCCGGAAAATTCGAGGAAGTCGCGCGTCAGATGCGCCTGATCGGCATAGCCGCAGGCGGCCGCGATCCCGGCCCAGTCGGCGTCCGTCTCGGCGCGGGCGGTGGCAACGGCGTTGTGGAAGCGGATCATACGCGCCAGCGCCTTCGGTGGCAGGCCGATCGCGTCGTTGAAGCGCCGGGCAAGATGTTTGCGGCTCCAGTCGAGGCGTTCGGCCAGCTTCTCGATGCGCAGTTGCCCCTTGCTGGCGGCAATAGCGGCCAGAGCCCATTCGATTGCAGGATCGGCAGGGACTGACTGGCGCAGGCGGGCGAGCACGAAGGTTCCGGCGAGGTCGAGACGGCGGTCCCATTCCGGCTCGTCGGCGAGGCGGCGGCGAAGTTCCTCGATTGCGCGGTCGCCAAGATCGTCCGTCGCGACCATGCGGCCGGTGAGTTCGCTCATCGGCATGCCGAAGAAGCGCCATGCGCCGAGCGGGGTGAAATCGATCTGGATGCACTCGGCCGCGCCTGCCGAGTCGATGACGACATGGCCGGCGAACAGGCCGGAGGTGAAGCTGCCCCAGCGATCCTCGGCGGTCGGGGCGCGCCCCAGCGCGATGTTGAAAGGCGCGCCGAAGCTGATGATCAGCGGTACGACGAGCGTGGCCATCTCGACCTGCCCGGACAGCGCGCGGCCATTCTCGCGGTAGCCGACGATATCGATGACCGCGCCTTCCAGCTCGGCGCGCGGCGGGCGGCGGAGCATGAAGGCCGCGCATGGATCTGGGCCGACGGCACGGCTCGACGACAAAGGTTCCTCCGCTGGCTGCCGTGCGAAGGATAGGGCGGAAGGCGCCGCGCGAGAAGGCTCAGGCGCTAAGCCAGATGCGGATGGGGTTGGCGGGGTCCAGCAGCAGGCGCAGCGCCAGCGCGAAGCAGACGAGGATCAGCAGCGGCTTGATCAGCCTTGCACCGTTGCGCATCGCCAGCCGCGCCCCGATGCGAGCGCCGGCGAACTGCGCCACGCCCATCAGCAGGCCGATCTTCCAGACGATCACGCCGGCCAGTGCGAAGGCGGCAAAGCCGCCGATGTTGGAGGCGAAGTTGAGGAGCTTGGTGTGTGCGGTGGCTTTCAGCAGGCCGTAGCCAGCGAGCGAGACGAAGGCGAGCATCAGGAACGAGCCTGTGCCGGGGCCGAACACGCCGTCGTAGAAGCCGATGAGAGGCACGATCGTCAGGCCGAACAGGAACGGCGTCATTCGCTCGGTGCGGTCGATGTCGTCCATGTTCGGCTTGAGGGCGAAATAGAGCGCGATGGCCATGAGCAGGAAGGGCAGGGCAGCGCGCAGCCATTCACCCGGCAGCATCGTCGCCAGCAGAGCTCCGACGAAAGCGCCGAAGCAGGCCAGCACGGCGGAAGGCCATTGCCGCCGCACGTCGACCTGTCCGGCGGAAGCGTAGGCGAGCGCGGCCGAGCCGGTGCCGAACAGGCCCTGCAGCTTGTTGGTACCGAGCGTCTCGACCGGCGAGAAGCCGGCCAGCAGGAGCGCCGGCATGACGATGAGGCCACCGCCGCCGGCGATGGAATCGACGAAGCCGGCAATGAAGGCGGCAGCGACCAGCAGCAGGACGGTTTCGGTGGCGAGGTCGAACAATGCAGGAATGTCCGTCGGTGTGAGCCGGCTTTCGACCATGCGTCTCCGGCTTGCGCAAGCGCCGAATCGTCCACACACTCGCACCATCGGGTGAGGAACGGCGATGGCGCGCGGATTACTGGGACTGATCGGCAGGCTTCTCGAGGGCGACCCGGGCGTTCGCAAGGTCGCTGACGACCCGGTGCTCACGGCAGAGCTGCTGCTGCTGTTTCGCATGATCCTTGCCGACGGCGTCGCCACCGAGGCCGAGTTGAAGACGTTCCGGCGCATCTGCATCGACTCTTTCGGCATTCCGGAACGCAGCATCGAGCGCGTGATCGGCTACCTCAACGATTTCGGCTACGAGACACGCGGTGAGCAGGCCGTGAACATGTTCAGCGACCTGCCGCCGGAACGCCGACGATTGCTGGCGCGGCACATGGCCGAGATCGCCAAGGCGGACGAGGAACTGGCCGGCGCGGAAGTGCGGTTGCTTGGCCGCACGCTGGCGATGCTCGGGCTGAAGCCGGAGGATACGCTCGGTTCGACGGCCTGACGGTCAGCCGGATTCGTGCAGACGGCGCGCGATGGCGCGGCGCAGGTCGGGCGCGGCGGCGACGAGCGCACGGGCGGCGTCCGACTTCGGATCGTCGAGCACGTCGCCCGTCTTGCCGCGTTCCACGATGCGGCCTTCGTGCATGACCATCACGTCGTCGGTAATGGCGCGCGCCACGGTCAGGTCGTGCGTGATGAACAGGTAGGCGACGCCCAGCCGCTGGTTCAGGTCAGCGAAGAGGTCGAGGATCTGGGCGCGGATCGAGACGTCGAGCGCCGATACCGGTTCGTCGGCTACGACCAGACGCGGCCGCGTGATGATGGCGCGCGCAATCGACAGACGCTGGCGCTGCCCGCCGGAAAATTCGTGCGGATACTTGTCCAGGTCCTGCGGCGACAGGCCGACCTCGTGCAGCGCTGCCGCGACCAGCTCGCGTCGTTCGGGAGCGCTTGGCCGGCGTTCCATCGCATGCAGCGGCTCGGCTACCAGACGCTGGACCTTGTGGCGCGGATCGAAGGAGCCGTAGGGATCCTGGAAGACCACCTGAATGTTGCGACGCGCCTGTTTCAGCGCGGATTCCGGCTTGCCGGTGATCGGCTCGCCCATGAAGCGGATTGTACCGGCCGTCGGCTTGTCCAGCGCCAGGATCATGCGCGCCAGCGTGGACTTGCCGCAGCCCGAGCGGCCGACCAATGCGACCGACTGGCCTGCGTGCATGGTGAAGGACACGTTGTCGACGGCGCGCGTCGGCGCGGCGCGCGTGAACAGCGACGTGCGCGGTCCGCGATAGTCGCGGCGGATGCCTTCGACCTGCAGCAAGGGACCGGAGCCGTCGGCGCGCACGCGGTGCGGCGTGCGGGCAGGGACGTGCGTCGAGGCAAGCGCGAGCTGCCGCGTGTAGGGATGCACCTGCTCGCTCAGCGTGCGTGCCGTCTCGCCCTGCTCCATGACCGCGCCGTCGCGCATGACCACGATGCGGTCGGCCATGTCGGTCACCACGGCGAGGTCGTGGCTGATGAGCAGCAGACCCATCCGGTTTTCCTGCACCAGGTCGCGCAGCAGTTCGAGGATCTGCTGCTGCAGCACCACGTCGAGCGCCGTCGTCGGCTCGTCGGCGATGAGTAGTTTCGGCTTGAGTGCGCAGGCCATGGCGATGACGACGCGCTGGCGTTGTCCACCTGACAGCTCGTGCGGGAAGCGTGTGAGGGGGAATTTCGCCGCCGGGAGGCCGACGCGGTCGAGCATCTTTCGTGCGTGCAGCTCCGCCTGATAGCGGGTCACGCGCGTGTGCAGGCGGATGCCTTCGGCTACCTGCTCGCCGATCGTCTTGACCGGGTTGAGCGCGGTCATCGGCTCCTGGAACACCATTCCGATGTCGTCGCCGCGCAGCGCGCACATCTGGTCTTCCGTGGCGGCGAGGATGTCGATGCCGTTGAAGCGCACACGCCCGCCCGTGCGCGACAGGTTGGGCAGCAGCTGCATGACGGTCAGTGCCGTCATCGACTTGCCGGAACCGGACTCGCCAACCAGCCCGACGGTTTCACCGGGCTCCATCTGCAGGTCGATGCCCTTCAGGATCGGCGTGCCGCCGATGTCGAGCGTCAGCTTCTCGATCGCAAGCAGGCTCATGACGAGCGGCGCCTGAGTTTTGGATCGAGCGTGTCGGAGAGCCCGTCTCCGAGAAGGTTCAGGCCGAGCACCGTGACTGCGATGGCCATCCCCGGGAAGATCGCCAGATGCGGAGCGGAGATCATGCGGGTCTGCGCCTCGAACAGCATGCGACCCCAGCTCGGCATGGGCGGCTGCGCGCCAAGGCCAAGATAGGACAGTCCGGCCTCGGCGAGGATGCCGAGCGCGAACTGGATCGTGCCCTGCACGAGCAGCAGGCTGGCAAGGTTGGGGATGATATGCTCGACGGTGATGAGGGCACGGCCTTTTCCGGCGGCGCGGGCAGCGAGGATGAATTCGCGAGGCCACAGCGCCAACGCACCGGCGCGCGCCACGCGCGCGAAGACCGGGATGTTGAAGATGCCGATGGCGATGATGGCGTTGATGGCGCCGGGGCCGAAGATGGCGGTGATCATCACGGCGGAGAGCAGTGCCGGGAAGGCGAAGACGAGGTCGTTGAAGCGCATCAGCACTTCATCGACGAGCCCGCCGCGCGCCGCTGCCCAGCAGCCGAGCGGTACCCCGATCCCCATGCCGATCACCACGGCGACGACGGCGACCGCGATGGAGTTGCGCGCGCCGACCATGATCATCGAGAAGATGTCGCGACCGAAATGATCGGTGCCGAAGATGTGCTCGAACGACATCATCTGGTTCTTGTCGGGAATGACAAGTTTGGTGACGTCGTAGGGAGTCCATACGAACGACAGGAGCGCCATCGCGACGACGATCGTGATGATCGTCAGGCCGATCACCAGCGAGCGGCTGCGCAGGCCACGCCGGACAAGTGCACGAAAGCCTTCCGGCTCGACGGATGCGGGCAAGCTCACTCGCGGCTCCTGAGACGCGGGTCGACCAGTGCATAGGACAGGTCGACGATCAGGTTCACGAGGATGACCGCAGCGACGAGCAGGATGACGACGCCCTCCACCACGATCAGATCGCGCTGCGTGATCGCCTGATAGATCATGCGGCCAAGGCCGGGCAGCGAGAAGACATTCTCGATGATGATGGTGCCGGTGATCAGGAAGGCGAACTGCAGGCCCATGATCGTCAGCACCGGGATCAGGGCGTTCTGAAGTGCATGCCGCCAGAGCACACCGCGAACCGAAATGCCCTTGGCGCGGGCGGTTCGGATGTAGTCCTCGTTCAGCACTTCGACCAGCGCGGTGCGGGTGACGCGCGACAGGATGGCGGCCTGCGGCAGCGCCAGTGCGATGGCGGGAAGGATGAGCGATTGCAGGGCGGGTCCGATGCCTGCGCTCCAGCCCGGGAAGCCGCCGGAGGGAAGCAGCCGCAGCCAGACCGCGAAGATGTAGACGAGCAGCAGCGCGAACCAGAAGTTCGGGACCGCCACGCCGAACTGCGCAACGGCCATCGAGGCGGTGTCTCCCATTCGCCCGCGCCGTGACGCCGAATAGATGCCGACCGGAATTGCGATGGCGGTGGAGAGGACGAGGGAGATGATCGCCAGTGGCAGGGTGACCACGACGCGCTCGCGCACCAGATCGATGACCGGGCTCGAATAGGTGTAGGAGCGGCCGAAGTCGCCAACCAGCAAGCCACCGATCCAGTTGAAGTAGCGCGATACGAGCGGAGCGTTCAGCCCCATCTGCTCGCGCAATGCCCGCAGAGCGTCCTCGCTGGCGTCCATGCCAAGCATCAGCCGGGCCGGATCGCCGGGGAGTATCTCCAGAACCGCGAAAACGACGACCGAGGCCACCAGAAGCGTAGCGATGCCGATCAGCAGTCGTTTCAGCAAATATGCGCCCATGCGACCCTCAGGAAATGCGCAGCCCCGGAAACGTCGAGCGTTTCCGGGGCGCGAATGGTCAGGCGATGATCGCCGTCAATCTGCCCACTTCACCTTCGTCATGTCGTTGGCCTGGATCGGCGAGTTCTCCCACATGCCTTCGACCTTCGCATCCCAGACGCCGACCTTGGGCAGCTCGAAGAGGAATACGGCAGGCACGTCATGCGCGAGGATTTCCTGGGCCTTGCCGAGGATTTCCTTGCGCTTTGCCGGATCGTTGGCGACGGCAAGTTCGGCCATCAGCTGGTTGAACGCCGGGTTCTCGTACTGGAAGTAGTAGCCGGGGCGCGAGTAGATATCGATGTCGTTCGCCTCGGTGTGCGACACAATGGTGAGATCGTAGTTCTTGTCGGTGAACACCTGGCCGAGCCAGTCGGCCCATTCGACCGGAATGATCTCGAGATTGATGCCGACTTCGCGCAGCTGCGCTGCGATGACCTCGCCGCCGAGGCGGGCATAAGGAACCGGAGGCAGCTTGATCGTCGCGCTGAAGCCATTCTCCAGGCCTGCAGCCTTGAGGTATTCCTTGGCCTTGGCGATGTCGTGCGGATAGACGCCGGTCAGGTCGATATAGTCCGGGTTGGCCGGCGACAGGTGCGAGCCGATCGGCACGCCCAGGCCGTTCGATGCGGCTTCGATGATTGCCGAGCGGTCGATGGCCGAGGCGATGGCCTGACGCACCTCCAGCTTGTTGAACGGCTCCTTCTTGTTATTGATCGAGAGCAGCGTTTCGCCCTCGGTGGCGCCGATCACGACCTTCAGGCGCGAATCCGCGCGCAGCTGTTCCAGGGCATCGCCGACGGGAGCGTTCGGGAAGGCCTGCACGTCGCCGGCGAGCAGTGCCGGAACCGCTGCGGCAGCGTCGGCCACCACGCGGAACTCGACCTTGTCGAGGAAGACGGGCTCGCCCCAGTAGCTGTCGGACTTCACCAGCTTCACCGATGAGCCCTTGGCCCAGCTTTCGAACTTGAACGGCCCGGTGCCGATCGGCTTTTCCTTATTCCCGTCCGCGGATTCGGGCGCGACGATCACGGCATCGCCGATGCCCATGTTGTAGAGGAACAGACCTTCAGGGTTCTTCAGCGTGACCTTGACGGTTGTCGGATCGACAATTTCCACCGTGTCGATCGCTGCAAACAGGCCCTTCTGCGCATTGGTGGAGTTTTCAGCGCGGGCGCGGTCGAGCGAGAACTTCACGTCGTCGGCGTTGAAGTCGGTCCCGTCGTGAAACTTGGCGCCGCTGCGCAATTTGAAGGTGTAGACCTTGCCGTCCTCGGAAATGTCCCAGCTTTCCGCCAGACCCGGCTGCACCTGGCCGTTGGCATCGATGCGCGTGAGGCCCTCGAAGACGTTGGCGTAGACGACCTCGTCGATCGCCGCTGCCGCACCGGCGGTCGGATCGAGGTGCGGCGGCTCGAGCACGACACCGACGACGATGTCGGTGCGCGCGGCAAGCGCGGTGCTCGATACGAGCGCCAGCGCACCTGCAGCGATAATGGATTTCCAGAGTTTCATCGGGCTCTCCCAAGCGGTGAACTGCGGCAATTGAAGCGCGATTTCAGGCACGAGTAAATCGAAGTTTGTTCCGGCCCGGCGGCGTGGCGGCAAATCCTTTTGCGTCGCTTGCGCGTTTCGGCGGTGAGCATTTCGCCCGCCGTCAGGCGCCGCGACCCTGCCGCAGAAGGATGTCGATCCCGACCGCCATCACCTTGGCCGATTCCACCATGTCGTCGATGCCGACCCATTCATCGGGGCGGTGGGCCAGATCGAGGATTCCGGGGCCATAAGCGATGCAGTTGAAGAGGTGGCCGATGCGGGCGACGTGTTTCTGGTCATAGGAGCCGGGCGAGATGACGTAGTCGGGCTCGCGGTCGAAGATGGCGCGGATGCCCTCTGCGACGGCCTGGACGACGGGCGCGTCGCGCTCGGTCATCAGCGGGAGCACCTCCATCACGTCGCGCACCGCATAGTCGAACTTCGGGCGATCGCGCTTGAGGCGGTCGAGGATGTCCGTCACCTCGCCTTTGACCTCAGCGATGTCCTCTTCAAGCAGGAAACGCCGGTCGATCATCATGCGGCAGGAATCCGGGACGTTGGGCGAGGGGAGGCCGTCATAGTCGTCGGTCTGTCCGCCGTGAATGGAGTTGATGTTGAGCGTGGAGCGCCTAGCGCCCTCCGGCACCACGGGCATGCGCGTCTGCTTGCGATCGAGCGCCGGGAACAGGTCGCGTTCGAATGCGTCGAGGACGGCGCCCATGTGGCGAACGGCACAGTCACCCAGGAACGGCATGGAGCCGTGCGCGATCATGCCCTTCGTCTCGATCTCCGCCCACCACACGCCACGATGGCCGAGGCAGATGCGGTCCTTGTTGAGCGGTTCCGGTATGATGACGTGGTCGACGCGCGGCTTTGAGAAATATCCCTGGCCGGCGAGGTAGGCGACGCCGCCAAATCCGCCGGATTCCTCGTCGACCGTGCCGGAAATCTCGATGGCGCCGGTGAAATCGGGATAGGTTGCGATGAACGCCTCGGCGGCAATGATCGAGGCCGCCAGCCCGCCCTTCATGTCGCACGCGCCGCGACCGTAGATGCGGCCATCCCGGACCTCGCCCGCGAACGGGTCGAGGGTCCAGCCGTGGCCGGCCTCCACCACGTCGATATGGGAGTTGAAATGGACCGTCTCGCCGGGGCCGCTTCCCTCGAAGCGGGCGACGACATTGGTGCGGGGATAGCGGTCGCTGTCGCCCGGCGTGCCTTCGCCACGGATCAGTTCGCACTGGAAGCCGCTCGCGCGCAGCCGCCCGGCAATGAATTCGGCGCAGGGCCTGTAGGCCTCGCCGGGGGGATTTACCGTCGGGAAGCGGATCAGGTCGGTGGTCAGTCCGACGAGATCATCGCGGCGTTCATCAACCGCGCGGAAGAGACTGTCATGCATGCCGCCTGTTCTGGCGGGCGTCCGTGCGGTTTGCAAGGAGGTGAGAGACGGACGGGCCGTGCCATCCGTGCAACGGTCACGTGGAATTGTTTAAACGCTGCAATTCCGGGATAGCCGTTTTGTTAGAGATTCGGTGTAGCTTTCCGTTCATGCGGCGTTCATCGTCAGGCACATAGCGTCGTATCGGGCAATATTAGGGGTTTTTGCATGCGCAAGACTTTTATCGTGGCCGCCGCGCTCGCGGCGATGACACTCGGTGCGACCGTTTCGGCCAAGGCCGCCAGCCTCGTCGCCAAGATTGACGTTTCCAGCCAGACCATGACGGTGACCAAATACGGTCAGGTGATCCACAAGTGGCGCGTTTCGACGGCTCGTGCCGGCTACATCACGCCGCGCGGCACCTACCGTCCCCAACGCCTCCACAAGATGTGGTATTCGCGCAAGTACGACATGTCGCCGATGCCCTATGCGGTGTTCTATCATGGCGGCTACGCCGTGCACGGGACCAACGCCGTGAAGCGCCTCGGCACGCCGGCCTCGCATGGCTGCGTGCGCCTCGACACCGCCAACGCCGCGAAGTTCTATTCGCTGGTCAAGCAGGCGGGCAACGGCAACACGCGGATCATCGTCACCAACTGATTCTCCGCCGGAGGGTCGAAAAGGCCGCGCAGGCTGGTCTGCGCGGCCTTTTTTGCGTTCTGGATGGCGCTGTAGAAATCGCTCCGTGGCCCGACAGAGCAGGCGTTCACTTGGGCGGTGCGATCTGCAAGACTGACAGTCGCGAGGAGACCGCCGATGAAGCTCGAGTCGCGGGCCCAGCTGTCGCGGCCTGTTTCCGACGAAGTACGCAAGACCACATGCTACATGTGCGCCTGCCGCTGCGGGATCGATGTCCACATCAAGGACGGCAAGATCCGCTACATCGAAGGCAACCGCGATCACCCGGTCAATCGTGGGGTGCTATGCGCCAAGGGTTCTGCCGGGATCATGCAGCACTATGCGCCGGCGCGGCTGCGCTCGCCGCTGAAGCGCACCGGTCCGCGCGGCTCCGGCGAATTCCAGGAAATCAGCTGGGAAGAGGCGCTTGGCCTTGCCACCGAATGGCTGGGGGGCGTGCGCCGACGCGACCCGAAGAAGCTCGCCTTCTTCACCGGGCGCGACCAGTCGCAATCGCTGACGGGGTTCTGGGCGCAGCAGTTCGGAACGCCGAACTACGCCGCGCATGGCGGGTTCTGCTCGGTCAACATGGCGGCCGCAGGCATCATGACGATCGGCGGGGCGTTCTGGGAGTTCGGCGCGCCGGACTGGGACCGCACAAAGCTCTTCATCATGTTCGGCGTGGCCGAGGATCATGACTCCAATCCGATCAAGATCGGCATCTCGAAGGTAAAGAAGCGCGGTGCGCGCTTCGTCTCGGTCAATCCGGTCCGCACCGGCTATTCTGCGATTGCCGACAACTGGCTCGGGGTTCGGCCTGGCACGGACGGACTGCTGATCCTGTCGCTCGTGCATGAGCTCTTGAAAGCCCGGCGCATCGATGTCGACTATCTCGTCCGTTACTCCAACGCGCCACATCTCGTGATCGATGCGCCAGGAACGGCGGAACACGGGCTGATTGCGCGCGATGCGGAGGGCCATCCGCTCGTTTTCGAGACGGTCACCGAACGGCTGGTCGCTGCCGGCACGAAGGGGGCGCGGCCCGCTTTGCACGGGCGTTTCGAGCTTGGCGACGGGCGCTTCGGCGTGCCGTGTTTCCAGTTACTGGCGGAGAAGTATCTCGACGAGCGGTACGCGCCGGAGGCTGTGGCGGCTTCCACCGGGATCGCCGCGGAAACCATTCGTGCGCTGGCGGCCGAGATCGGGCGCGTCGCCTTCGACGAGGCGATCGTCATCGAGCAGCCATGGACGGATATGCATGGCGAGCGGCACCAGGGCTATGTCGGCCGGCCTGTATCCTTCCACGCCATGCGCGGCATCTCGGCTCACTCCAACGGGTTCCAGACGGCGCGGGCGCTGCATCTGCTGCAGGTTCTGATCGGGGCGGTCGATTGCCCCGGCGGGTTCCGCTTCGAGCCGCCCTATCCGAAGCCGATCGAGGCGCATCCGACGCCACACGGCAAGGCCGAGCATTTCGGCTCCAACAAGCCGCTCTCGGGCCCACATCTCGGCTTCCCGCGCGGGCCGGAAGATCTGCTGATCGACCCGGAAGGGCGGCCGAACCGCATCGACAAGGCTTTCTCCTGGGACGCGCCCATTTCGGCGCATGGGCTGATGCATATGGTCATCGCCAATGCCCATGCGGGCGACCCTTACCCGGTCGATGTGCTGATGATGTACATGGCGAACATGGCGTGGAATTCGTCCATGAACACCGCCGGCGTGATCGGCATGCTGGAGGACAAGGACCCATCGACAGGGGAGTACCGCATCCCCAAGATCATCTACTCGGACGCATACGCATCCGAGATGGTCGCCTATGCCGACCTCGTGCTGCCGGACACCACCTATCTTGAACGCCACGACTGCATCTCGCTGCTCGATCGCCCGATTTCGGAGCCCGACGCCGTGCAGGACGCCATACGCTGGCCGGTGGTAGAGCCCGACCGCGACGTGCGCGGCTTCCAGAGCGTGCTGATCGACCTGGCGGAACGGCTGAAACTTCCCGGCTTCGTCGACAATCGGGGAAAGGGCCTTTACGCCGACTATGCCGACTATATCGTGCGGCACGAGCGGCGGCCCGGTATCGGACCACTCGCCGGTTTTCGCGGCCTCGACGGTACACGCACGGGACGCGGCGCGGCGAACCGCGAGCAGCTCAAACGCTACGTCGAAAACGGCTCATTCTTCGTCGCCCACATCCCGCCAGAGGCGCAGTTCTTCAAGCACGCTAACCGCGACTATCAGGATTTCGCGGTGTCGCTGGGCTTCTTCGACAAGCCGCAGCCGGTGACCTTCCAGCTCTATTCCGAGATCCTGCAGAAATTTCGCCTTTCGGCCGAAGGGCTGCGCGAGCCGGTCGCGCCGGCGACGCATCGCCAACGCATCCGCGAGGCCTTTTCGCCTTTGCCGGAATGGTATCCCACGTTCGAGGACGGCGATGCAGGAGACGCGGAGTTTCCGCTGCATGCGGTCACGCAGCGGCCGGCAGCGATGTACCACTCGTGGGGCTCGATGAATGCATGGCTGCGCCAGATCCACACGCGCAACGTGCTGTTTGTGCCGGGCGCGGTTTGTGACGAGCTTGGCCTTGCCGATGGTGACTGGGTGTGGGTCACGTCGCGACACAACCGCATCAAGGTGGAGATGCAGCGTACCGAGGCAGTCAACCGCGACACGCTGTGGACGTGGAACGCCATCGGCAAGCGCGGCGGGGCATGGGCTCTCGACCGGGAAGCGCCGGAGGCAACACGCGGCTTCCTGATGAATCACCTGATCCACGAGTTGCTGCCACCGAAGGGCGATGGTCTGCGCTGGTCGAATTCCGATCCGGTGACGGGGCAGGCGGCGTGGTACGATCTGAAGGTGCGGATCGAGAAGGCTGAACCGGGCGAGGTGAGCGAGCCGCATTTCCCGGCGGTGAAAGCGCTCCGGCGCGAGACAGCCGACGAACTGCGCTACGGGCAGGAGTGGGCGACGTGACGCTGTTGCCGACCCAGCCGACGGTGAAAAAGCTCGGCCTCGTCATCGACCTCGACGTATGCGTCGGGTGCCACGCCTGTGTCGTGAACTGCAAGGAGTGGAACACGGGCGGTTACGGCGCCGCGCTCTCCGACCAGCAGCCCTATGGCGTGGACGTGTCGGGGGCGTGGCTGAACCGCGTGCACTCGTTCGAGGTTGTTCCCGACGGTGGGGAGGTGGTCGGCGAGGCCGGCGACGCGCGCATCGTGCACTTCCCGAAGAGCTGCCTGCACTGCGAGGCCGCGCCCTGCGTCACCGTCTGCCCGACCGGGGCGTCGTACAAGCGGACGGAAGACGGCATCGTTCTGGTGGACGAGGACAAGTGCATCGGCTGCGGCCTTTGCGCCTGGGCGTGCCCTTATGGCGCGCGCGAGATGGACGTCGCCGCCGGCGTGATGAAGAAGTGCACGCTCTGCATCGACCGCATCTACAACGAGACGCTGGAGGAGGAGGATCGCGTGCCGGCCTGCGTGCGCACTTGCCCGACGAATGCGCGCCATTTCGGCGATCTCGCCGATCCGCAGTCGGACGTTTCCCGCATGGTCGCCGAGCGCGGCGGCATGGATCTGATGCCGGAGCAGGGTACGCGGCCGGTGAACAAGTATCTGCCGCCGCGTCCCCGCAAGCCTCTGACGGATGCGGGGCTTGCAGCGCAGCCGGCCGATGCGGGCAAAGGCTTCTTCGCCTGGCTCGATGGCGTTCTGGACCGCATCTGACATGCTGCCTGGATTTTGCTGAGCATGCATCCTGCAGCCTCGATCATCATCTTCACCAGCGTGTCGGGGCTCGGCTATGGTCTGGCGGCCGCGCTCGGGCTCGGGGTGCTCGACCCGTCGGACATCGCCACCAAGATCGCGCACGTGCTCGCGCTGATGCTGATCGGAGCCGGGCTGCTGTCATCGACGCTGCATCTGGGCAATCCGCAGCGGGCCTGGCGGGCGTTTTCGCAATGGCGGTCGAGCTGGCTGTCGCGCGAGGGTGTGCTGGCAATGCTGGCCTTCGTGCCGCTCACCGTCTCTGCCGCGCTGTCGATCTTCGCCGACATGTACTCGCCAGTTGTTGGTCTCATCGGGGCGGCACTCTGCGTCGTCACCGTGTTCTGCACGGCGATGATCTACGCATCGCTCAAATCGATAGACGCTTGGCACACGCCGCTGACGCCTGCCTGCTACCTCGCCTTCGCGGCAGCCGGCGGCGCGCTGCTGGTCATGTTCTTCGCCTTCGGTACGCCGAGGCCGAATCCGCGCTGGTTCGTCGCTGCCGCGGGCGTGCTGATCGCGATTGCGTGGAGCGTGAAGCTGGCGTGGTGGCGGCGCAATGCCCGGCTTGTGGCGCGCTCGACGCCCGAGAGCGCGACCGGGCTCGGCTCCATCGGACAGGTCCACCTGTTCGAGCGGCCGCATGTCACGGAGAACTATCTGACGCGCGAGATGGGTTTCCACGTGGCGCGCAAGCACGCGCGCAAGCTGGCAGTGCTGGCGCTGCTCTATGGCGGTGTGGCGCCGGTCCTCATCCTTCTCGTGCTGTTCTTTGCGGGATCGGGAATGCCGGCTTTCGTCGGCGGATTGGCCGCCATCGCGCTGTTCATGCTCGGTGTGGTGACGGAGCGCTGGCTGTTCTTCGCCCAGGCACGCCACGCGGTGATGAACTACTATGAACCGCGCGGCTTGCGGGCCGGGTGACGGTAGCCCGACAGCGTCCAGCGTCGATGGAACCACGTCCATTGCTCGGGATGCTGGCGCACCCAGCGCTCGACCACGTCGTTCAGCATCTGCGTTGAGGCGGTGACGTCGACCTCGCCCTTTTCGTCGCGGGGCAGGGTCAGCGGCGGCTCGATCAACAGCTCGAAATGGCCGTTGGGCAGGCGCACGCAGCGGGCGGGATAGACGGGGCACTCAAACTCCCGCGCCAGCTTGGGCACCAGGGGGCTGGTGTCGCAGGGACGGCCGAAGAAGGTTGTCCGAACGCCGCCGTGGATGAGCTTCTGGTCGACCAGCACGCCGACATTGCCGCCGGCCTCCAGCACGCGCGCCAGCGTCAGGGCAGCGCCCGCCCGCGTCGGCACCAGGTCCTCCATCGTGGCGTTGCGCATGCGCGAGATGTAGTCGGCAAGGTACGGGTTGTTTGGCGGCCGGAACATCACCGTCGTCTTGAGACCGTACATCGACGCCACAACAGGCAGCAGCTCAAAATTGCCGATGTGCGCCGTGAAGATGATGTGCGGCTTCCCCTCCTGTTCGATGATGCGAAAGAAGTGGTCGGCGCCGAGGATGTCGAGGTTGGGCGGCAGCAACTCGCCATGCGGACGGCGCATCAGGCGGTCGAGGTAGATATACTCGACCGCGAGCCGCGCCATGTGTCCCCACATGTCGGATGCGATCTTCTCGACCTCGGCCGCGCTCTTCTCGGGATAGGCCTGTTTCAGATTGTTGACTGCGACGCGATGGCGGCCGAAGAGCGGCGCAATCTTGCGAGCCAGCCATTCGGCGGTGGCGAAGGCGCGGTCGCGGGGCAGCAGCCGCACCATGCCGATGAACAGCTGGGCCAGCCAGGCCACCATCACGTGGTTGAGCCGGCGAAGGGTGGCGCCGAAGCGGCGAACGAAGAGCTTCATCTCAAAAGCGTCCGACGGCCGCCCACTCAGTCAACCCGCAGGATGATCTTGCCGAACACGTCGCGGCCTTCCATGCGCTTCAGCGCCACGTCGATGTCGGCGAAACCGACTTCTGTGTCGATAACGGGCTTCACGCCGCCGCCTGCCATCTTCTGCATGGCGTCGGCCATGTTCTCCATGCGGCAGCCGAACGAGCCGAGCAATTTCAGCTGCTGCTGGAACAGCATCATCAGATTGACCTCGGTGGAGACTCCGGAGGTTGAGCCGCAGGTGACGAGGCGGCCACCCCGGCGCAGACACAGCATGGAGCCGGCAAAGGTGTCCTTGCCGACATGCTCGAATACGACGTCGACGCCCCGCTTCTTGGTCAGCTTGCGGACCACGCCCTCGAAGCGATCCTCGCGATAGTTGATCACGTGGTCGGCGCCTTGCGCCTTCGCCTTGTCGATCTTGTCGTTGGAGCCGACCGTGGTGATCACGGTGCAGCCGATGCGCTTCGCCAGCTGGATCGCGGCACTGCCGATGCCCGAGCCGCCGGCGTGCACGAGAATCGTCTCGCCGGGCTCGAGCTTCGCGTTGTCGAACAGCATGTGCTCGACCGTGCCGAAGGTGACGGGCGCAACAGCGGCGGCAACGGCATCCACGCCGGGAGGGGCGGGCACCAGCAGGCGTGCGGGCAGGTTGATCAGCTCCTGCGCGAAGCCGTCGATGTGGAAGCCGTGGACGCCGGAGACGTGCTCGCAGAGATTGTCACGCCTCTCGCGGCAGGCGCGGCAGAGGCCGCAGGTACGCGCGCCGTAAATGGACACGAGCTGGCCAGGCAGCACGCCGGACACGCCCGGTCCGAGCGCTGCGACCTCGCCGGAAGCCTCGGCGCCGATGACGAGCGGCATCTTGCGTTTGGCGAACGCCATGCCGCGCCAGCCCCACACGTCGATGTGGTTCAGCGCCACCGCCCGGATGCGAACGGTGACCTCGCCGGCGCCGGGTGGCGGCGGGGGCGGAAGATCGACGGTCGTGAGTTGCCGGTCGGCAACGAGTTGCAGTGCGCGCATGACGCTCCTTGAGTACGGTGGCGTCGCTTAAAGTGGTTCCCGTGCCATGACAAGGCAGGTGTTCTGCCCGCCGAAGCCGAAGGAGTTCGACAGAACAGTGCGGACTTCCGCGCTGCGCTTGCGATTCGGCACCACGTCGAGGTCGATCGCAGGGTCCGGATTGTCGTGATTGATGGTGGGCGGAATGGTGCCTTCACGCATTGTCATCAGCGAGAACGCGGCCTCGACCGCGCCGGCCGCCGACAGCGTATGGCCGATCATGGACTTGTTGGACGAGATCGGAATCGAGCGCATGCGCGGGCCGAAGACGGTCGACAGCGACATGTGCTCCATCTTGTCGTTTTCGGGCGTCGAGGTGCCGTGCGCATTGACGTAGTCGATCTGATCAGCTTCGAGGCCGGCGTCAGCCAGCGCCCCGCGCACCGCGGCGATGGCCGGCGAGCCGTCCGGCTTGGAACGGGTGCGGTGGAAATCGTCGGCCCGCTCGCCGCAGCCGCGCATGATGCCGAGCACGGTGGCGCCGCGGGCAATCGCGCTCTCCAGGGATTCCAGCACCAGCGCACCGGCACCTTCGGCCAGCACGAAGCCGTCGCGGTCCTTGGAGAAGGGGCGGGATGCCTTGCTCGGCTCGTCGTTCTGAGTCGAGAGGGCGGACAGCAGTGAAAAGCGGATCAGCGCTTCCTCCGACGCGGAGCCATCGGCGCCGATCGACAGGGCGCGGTCGCACTCGCCGCGGCGGATTGCCTCTGCGCCCAGCTGGATGGCCGTGGCCCCGGAAGCGCATGCAGTCGACAACGTGATCGGCAGGCCGCGCGCGCCGAACCGGTCGGCGAGACGGTCGGCGATGGTGCCGAACATGACCGATTCGAAGATCGAGCCGTCATTCGTGTCGGTCGCAGCCGCCAGCATGCGTCGATAGCCCTTCTCGGCTTGGCTGCGGTCGTTCAGCTGGAAGCGCTGCTGCCAGCTCAGCTCGACCGGCGGCGAGGCAAGAAACAGACGTCCGCCGAAGTCGGTGACGCTCAGGCCCGACTGGCCGATCGCCTCGGTCGCGGCGGTCTCCGCGAGTTCATAGGTGAGTGCCGACGGGCCTTCATTGCTCGAGGCCATGAAGTCGATCATACCCGAGATGGTGGTGTTCAGGTGCTCGACGGGAAAACGCTCGATGCGGTGGATGCCGGACTCGCCGGCGGTCAGACGCCGCCAGTTGTCCTCCTTGCCGACGCCGAGCGAGGTGACCACGCCGATGCCGGTGACGGCGACGATGGGTCGGCCGAGATGATCGGTGGTTCTGGTCATGAACGAGACCCTTCCTTTCAGCGGGCGGCGGTCACAAGGGCCGCGCCTTCGAAACGATAGAAGCCGATTGCCGTGGCAAGCGCCGCCGTCAGCGGGCCAGCGGGCGCAGCGCTCTCGTCGGCGGAGATTGGCGCCGGACCCACGCCGTGGTGCACGGCGAGGGCCGCGAGCGCCACGGCGAACGGGAACTGGCCTTCCTTGATGTGGCCGATGGCCGACGACAGGCCGCGCAGCGTCAGATCGCCGATGCGCGACGCAGCGTCTTTCTCGGCGCGGGTCGGCAGATGTGCACCGCTGGCCCCGGAGATCGTCACGAGGGGCCCGGCATCGCCTTTGGCGCGACGAAGCAGTTCGGCCACGCCACTGGTCAGCGCATCCGCGTCGCGGTGCGCACGATCGGAAACGACACGCTCCAGCACGGCGTAGGGCTTGCGGCCCCGAGCGGCGGCGTGCTCGCGCGATTCCAGCACCAGGAATGCGCCGCCGGAGCCGGTCACAAGGCCGCCGCCGGGAGCGCCTTCGCGCTGCCAGACCGGCTGCCACGGGCCTCGATGCAGGAACCCGCCGAGTTCATAACCGAGCAGCATGTCGGGATGCTCGGCATTGTAGGCGCCGCCGACGAGCGCGTGCGTGGACTGGCCGGAACGGATGCGCGCGGCGGCGGTCTCGATTGCCGCGACGCCGGCGCCTTCCTCGCCCATGAAGGTGCGCGAGGAGCCGGTGACCTTGTGGACGATGGAGATGTTGCCCGCGAGCAGGTTCGAAAGCTGCGCGAGGAAGAGCGTCGGGCGCAGTTCCGTCGTCAGCTTCTCGTTGAGCAGCAGGCCGCGGTCAGAGCGGCTTTCGGAAGCGTCGAGAATGGTCTCGTCAACGGCCTGGTCGCGCTCGCCACCGCCGGCCGCCACGATCATGTCCATGGTAGCGCACAGTGCCTCGTCGCCCTTGATTCCGGCATCGTCGAGCGCCAGCCCGGCGGCATAGGTGCCGAGCCGCTGCCACGTCTCCATCTGCCGCTGGTCGCCGCGCTTGGCGATCTGCAGGTTCCAGTCGATCTCGGGGAGGGGGTGCACGGAATAGGGCGCAAAGCGCGCGCTATCGACGGCAGGCGTCCAGTTGCCAGCGGACAGCCGCTGCCAATGCGTCTCGACACCCTCGCCGAGGGTTGAGACGAGTCCGATACCGGTGATGACAACGTCGTGGCTCATGCCGGGCTCATGTGTTGCCGCGGCCCGGCATTCGTCAAGGGCATGCGGAGGTTCAGGCGCCGGCCTTGGCGGCCACCAGCGCGTCGATCTTGGCGCAGAGGTTCTTCATGACGAAGTATTCTTCCGTCGAAGCCTTGCCGTCGTTCACTTCCTGGGTCCACTTCTCGAGCGGCACCTTGATGCCGAACTCCTTGTCGATGGCGAAGACGATGTCGAGGAAATCGAGGCTGTCGATCCCGAGGTCGTCCATCGCGTGGCTTTCCGGCGTGATC
>JBFXFO010000013.1:0-43540 GCA_050178915.1 Rhizobiaceae bacterium
GCCATCGCCATGGCCGCGAAGGGATCCCTGCCAAGCCGTGTGATGAAGCTGACGTCGCCGCCCAGCCGTCCGGCCGCGACCGCCTGGTTGGAGCCCTTGCCGCCCGGCCCGAGCTTGAAGTCGGTGACGAGGATGGTTTCGCCCATGCGCGGTGCGCGGGTGGCGCGGTAGGCAGTATCGGCGACGAAGACGCCGAGGATGACGATTGGTCTGCCGGTCATGGCGCGGCGCTCATCTTGCGTCTGGCGGGACGACACCCTTGCGGAAGGCGAAGCAGCCATAGAAGCGGCGCTCGCCCGTCTGGATCACGCAGTATGCCTTCCTCGCGCGTTCGTAGAACGCGTAGCGCTCGATGCCGATCATCGGCCAGGGCTTGCCTTCGGCCTGGTCGACGGCCTTCTGCACTTCCTTCTGCACCGGCGGGATGTCCTTCGGCTTGCCGACGATCTCCATGCGCCCGGCCGCGTCATCGACGAAGGTGTCGAGCGGGTAGACCGACAGGATCGCCTTCACCGCTTCGCCGGCCGTCACATTGTCGATGCGCAGAAGCTCGCCAAAGGCAGTTTCGCGCGCAATCGAATCGGCCGGGAAATTGGTGTCGCAGACGATCAGATCGTCGCCGTGCCCCATGGCGCGCAGCGCATAAAGCACATCGGCATTGAGCAGCGGGCTGATCCCCTTCAGCATGGGCAGGACTCCAGAAGAATGATGCCTACAGGCGGCGGCCCGTCTCGGCGTTGAACAGATGGACGAGGTCGGCGCGCGGCTTCAGCTGCAGCGTGTCGCCCGGCTTGAAGTCGTGGCGGACGCGGAACAGCGCGACGAGTTCGGTGTCGCCGAAGCGCAGCACGACCGTTGTCTCGGAGCCGGTCGGCTCGACCACGGAGATCCGCGCCGGGAAGCCGCCCTCGCCGAGATCGAGATGCTCGGGACGCACGCCATAGATGACATCCTGACCGTCGACAACATCATGTCTGCCGGCAAAGGGCAGCAGCACGCCGCCGATCTCGACGGCCGGATCGGCGCCGAGCCGGACCTTGCCGCGAAGCAGGTTCATCGACGGCGAACCGATGAAGCCGGCGACGAAGACGTTGGCCGGGCGATCGAACAGTTCGAGCGGCGCGCCAACCTGCTCGATGCGGCCGGCCTGCATGACCACGATCTTGTCGGCCATGGTCATGGCCTCGACCTGATCGTGCGTGACGTAGATCGTCGTCGTCTTCAGCCGCTGGTGCAGCTCCTTGATCTCGGTGCGCATCTGCACGCGCAGCTTGGCGTCCAGATTGGACAGCGGCTCGTCGAAGAGGAAGACCTGCGGATCGCGCACGATCGCCCGGCCCATGGCGACGCGCTGGCGCTGTCCGCCGGAGAGCTGGCGCGGGTAGCGGTCGAGATAGGGCGCGAGGTCGAGGATGGCCGCGGCCTTGGCCACCCGGTCGGCCACCACCGCCTTGTCGGCGCGCCGCAATCTCAGCGCGAACGCCATGTTGTCGCGGACCGTCATGTGCGGATAGAGCGCGTAATTCTGGAACACCATCGCAATGTCGCGCTGCGCCGGCGGCAGATTGTTCACCTCGCGCTCGCCGATGGAAATCGTGCCGCCGGTGATGGCCTCGAGACCGGCGACCATGCGCAGCAGGGTGGACTTGCCGCAACCGGACGGGCCGACCAGCACCACGAACTGGCCGTCGGCGATATCGACGTCGATGCCGTGCAGCACCTGCACCGCACCGTAGGCCTTTTTCACGTCGCGGATCGCGACCTGCGCCATTCTGCCTCCCGGCAGCCTCTCACCGGGCCGCAGCGTCGAAGCTAGACAAGCGTTTCGGCCAAGTCCACTGGCGAAATCCTTGCTGGCGGAAAGATGTTCCGACGCGTTGCGTTGACTCGCGCCAGTGTTGCCAGCACACTGCAAGTGCTTTCAACAGCATCGAAATCCGAGCCGGCCCAGCATGCTTCCGAGTTTGCGAAACCTGCCGCCCAAAAGGCCTCCGACCGCGCAACAGCGCCGGCGGGGCGCGTCGATCTGCCAAGGCCAATCAAAAGTCATCATGGGAGGAGCCCTTCATGAGAGTGGAGCTTTATCACCAACTCGTCCGCGCCAGCCTTAGCCGGCGTGCATTGCTGAAAGGCGCGGCCAGTGCAGCCGCGCTGGCTGCCGCATCGCGCGTCGGCGTCGGCACCGCGCTGGCGCAGGACAATATCCGCGCCGAGATCCTGAAAATCCCCGGCGTGGGCGCCGGCTCCCCAACCGATGCCGACTGGCAGAAGGTTGGCGAGATGTGCCTCGGCGGCACCAAGTCGACGGTGCAGGAAGGCGAGTTCGCCGGCGTCGAACTGACCTTCATGGGCCTGAACAACCAGAACCTGCACAACTTCCTGTTCCGCGGCTTCCTCAAGCCATGGGAGGCCTATACCGGCGCCAAGATCAACTGGATCGACCTGGCGCAGGCCGACTACAATGCCCGCCTGCAGCAGTCGATCGCCACGGGCACGGTCGATTTCGACGTGATCGAAATGGGCGCGCCTTTCGAAGGCGATGTGTGCGGCAAGGGCCTCGCCTCGGAGATGCCCGACTGGGTGAAGACCCTGATCGATATGGACGACTATGTCGGATACCTGAAGGCGCCGGTCGGCACCTGGGACGGCAAGACGTACCGCATCTCGATCGACGGCGACTGCCACACCTTCGCGTACCGCAAGGACTATTACGAGAACGCCGAGTTCGCGGCTGCCTGGAAGGAATCCGGCGCGGCCGGCGAATGGGCGCCGCCGAAGACCTGGGCCGACGTGCAGGCGCATTCGAAATTCCTGAAAGGCAAGAAGGACCCGCTGACCGGCCTCGACGCGCACGGCTTCCTCGACCCGCTGAAGGGCTGGGGCGGTTTCGGCTTCTACTTCCTCGAAGACCGCGCCACCGCTTACGCCAAGCACCCGGACGACAAGGCCTGGCTGTTCGACCCGGACACGATGAAGCCGCGCGTCAACAACCCGGCCTTCGTGAAGGCGATCCAGGATGTGCTCGACATCATGGACACGCAGCCGGCCGACCAGATCAATGCCGACCCGGGCACAACTGCATTCCAGCAGTTCCTCGCCGGCACCGGCGGCATGCTCACCTGGTGGGGCGACGTGGGCTCGATGGCCCGCACCTCCGACACCTCCGTGATCGGCGACGCGGTGTCGTTCGGCATCCTGCCCGGCTCGGACGAGGTCTACAACTCGAAGACCGCGGCCTGGGAGCAGAAGCCGAACGAGGCGCCCAACATGGCCTATATCGGCTGGGGCGTTTACGTGATGGCGCGTGTCGACAGCGACGAGAAGAAGAAGAAGGCGGCGTGGTCGGCGGCGGCGCATCTCGGCGGCAAGGACCTGTCCCTGTGGACCTCGGCCTATCCGTCCGGCTTCCAGCCCTACCGCAATTCGCACTTCGACTACGCGGAGTGGGAGGCGGCCGGCTACGACCGCGGCTATGTCGAGGACTATCTCGGCTCCAACGCGGACTCGTACAACCATCCGAACGCCGCCATCGAGCCGCGCATCCCCGGCATCTTCCAGTACTATTCGGTGGCCGAGGACGAACTGGCGAAGATCTATGCCGGCCAGTACAAATCGGCCCAGGAAGGCGCCGACGCGATCGCCGCGGCCTGGGAGAAGATCACCGACCAGATCGGACGCGAGAACCAGATCAAGCTCTACAAGGCCTCTCTCGGCATGTGATCTGACAGTCATGGCGTCTCCGGCGGGCAACCGCCGGAGACGTTCTTCTTCGCGCACGCGTCCGCATTATTCCAAACAGACCGGGAACCGCCTTGTCCGAACCGGCAGCAGCGACAGTTTCACCGTCCGGCCTCGGCGCTTCGTTCGGCGTCATCACCAGCGCGCGCAAGCGGCTGGCCCGCGTCATCGCATGGGGCGCGACGGTCATCCTGCTTGCCATGCTCCTGCTGCAGTTGCTGCACAGCCAGGAGATTATCGGCTTCGGCTTCCAGAGCTGGCAGCCGCTCATCTATTTCTATGTGCTGTGGGGCATCGCCATCGGCGTCGCGCAGGTGGTCGGCCGCGGCGAGGACGGGCATCGGGCGCTGTTCATCCTGCCGGCCGTGCTGTTCACGGTCGCGCTGGTGATCTTCCCGACGATCTTCGGCTTCTACATCGCCATGACCGACTGGAACCTGTCGTCCTTCACCGGACGGCAGTTCAGCGGGCTCGACAATCTGTGGCAGGCGCTGAGCGACCCGTTCTACCTCAATGCACTGCTCAACATGGTCTATTTCGTGCTGTTCGTGCTGGTCGAGTACGCCATCGCCTTCGGCCTGGCGCTGCTGCTCAACGCCCAGATCCGCGCGCGCAAGTTCTTCCGCGTGGTGTTCCTGCTGCCGCTGATGCTGTCGCCCGTGGCGGTGTCGTGGATGATCGGCAAGTCGCTGATGGAGAACCGCTTCGGCCCGCTTGCCAGTTTCGCGCGCTGGGTCGGCTGGGAGAACCCGGCCTTCTTCTCGGACCCGATCATAGCGCGCATCTTCATCATGGCGCTGGATGCCTGGACCTTCATCCCCTTCATGATGATCATGCTGCTCGCCGGACTGCAGGCGATGCCGCGCGACGTCCTGGAGGCAGCCAAGGTGGATGGCGCCACCGGATGGCAGACCTTCTGGAAGGTGACCTTTCCGCTGATGCTGCCGGTGTCGCTGACGGCGATCGTGCTGCGCATCATCTTCAAGCTGAAGCTCGCCGACATCGTGATCACGGTGACGCTCGGCAGCCCTGGCGGCGCGACCGACACGGTGTCGAGCTTCATCTACCGCGAGTATCGCGACCGCTCGAATGTCGGCTACGGCACGATGATGGCGATGATCTACCTGATCCTGATCATCATCTTCATCACGCTGCTGCTGAAGCTGACGCGACGCTTCGTGCGCAACGTGACCTGACGGGGAGGCGATGAGCGTCGACACCGAATACGCCCAGCACGAAACGCGCTCGCGCTTCGGCTTCCTGTTCAGCCGCACCTTCATCTACGCGGCGCTGCTGCTCTGGGCCTTCGTCTGCCTGTTCCCGATCTTCTGGACGGTGACGACCTCATTCAAGACCGCGCCCGACGTGATGAAGGGCTCGATCGTGCCGTGGCTGCAATACCTGCCCGACTGGCGCGGATGGCGTTCGCTCGGCCTGTCGCCGGACACGATCGGGGAAATCTCGACGGTTCGCGACGAATTCCTGAAACGCTTCATGAACTCGGTGATCACCTCGCTCGGCGCGTCGGCGCTGGCCATCGTCATCGGCAGCCTCGCTGCCTACGGACTGACGCGCTTCCGCTACCGCTTCCTGTGGATGCGCAACGAAGACATCTCGTTCTTCTTCCTGAGCCAGCTGATCCTGCCGCCGGTCGTGCTCGCGCTGCCCTTCCTCGTCCTCTACAAGGAGATCGGACTGCTCGACTCGCGCATCGGCCTGATCCTGCTCTACGCGCTCATGGTGCTGCCGATCGTCATCTGGATCATGCGCGACCAGTTCAACTCCATCCCCGTGGAACTGGAAGAGGCCGCGCTGGTGGACGGGCTGTCGGTGTGGGGCGCGTTCTACCGCATCGTGCTGCCGATCGCGCTGCCGGGCATGGTGGCGGCGTTCATCCTCGCGCTGGTGCTGTGCTGGAACGAATATTTCTTCGCAGCGCTGCTCACCTCCACGGACGCCAAGACGCTGCCGGTGATGCTGGCCAGCCAAACCGGAAGCCAGGGCATCAACTGGTGGGCCATGGCGGCGCTGGCGACGGCGGCCATCGCGCCGCTCGCCATCATCGGCGTGCTGCTGGAGCGCTACCTGATCAAGGGCATGACCGCCGGGGCCGTGAAGTAAGGTCAGTCCGCCAGTGCGTCAGCGATCGCGTGGATGGCCTTCAGCGTCGCTGCCGAAAAGTCGAGGTGGTAGAAGTCCGGCCAGCTCGACAGCTTCATCACCACCATGCGGTGCTCGCGGCTGATCCAGATCAGCTGCCCGAAGACGCCGCGGCACATCAGCGTCTTCGACTGATCGTCCTCGATCCAGAACTGGTTGTGGTAGGCGCCGCGCGGGATCGGCTCGCCGAAGCCGGGGCGATGCACGGCGTCGGAACGCGTCGTCTCGATCCAGGCGGCGGGCACGATGCCGGCGCCGTCCTCGAGGATCATCTGGCCGAAGCGGGCATAGTCGCGCAGCGTGGCGTTGAAGCCGCCATCGGCGAGCGCGTAGCCGGAACGATCAACGGTGAAGCAGGCGCTCTCGTCGACGCCGAGCTTCTGCCACAGCTCCTCCGAGACCAGCTGCGGCAGGCGCTTGCCGGAGACGCGCTCCATGGCGAAGGCGAGCACGTCGGTCTCGATCGAGCGGTACTCGAACGCCTCGCCGTGCGGGCGGGTCGTGTCCTTCAGCCGCATGATCAGGTCCCAGACGCTGGCCGGCCATTCGAAATCCGGATCGGAACCGGGCGGCGGCGGGTTCCAACCGCAGGCGACGTCGAGCATGCCCATTTCGGAATACGGGTTGGTGTAGGTCTCGTCGAAACGCACGCCGGTGGTCATGTCGAGCACGTGCTGCAGCGTGGCGCCGCGCCAGCCGGTGGCTTCCAGTTCGGGCAGGTAGTCGGTGATCGGCCGCGCCGGATCGAGCAGGCCGCGGCCGACCAGAATGCCGGCGACAGCGCCGGTGACAGACTTTGCCACCGACTGCGACAGGTGCAGCGTGCGCTCGGTCATGCCGTTGAAATAACGCTCATAGGCGACGACGCCGTCCTTCAGGACGATGATGCCATCGGTGTAGGTTTCGTCGAGCAGCGCGGAAAGCGTCGTCGGCCGACCGGCGACATCGTTGACGGCGAGGCCGTCGAGGTCGCGCTCGGCGCGCTCGAACTTGCGGCGGTGGCCGGTGCCGCGCCAGACTTCGGCGGTGGTGACCATCTCGCGCATGTGCTGGAAGGTCCAGCGGTTCCACGGGGCGCGGTCCCAGCCCCAGCGCGGCGGCGCGGGCATCTTCGGCGGGCCGGGATAGTTGCGGGCGTGCGGGTCGCTGTCGACGGTCATGGTCCACTCCAGGAAAGAAAAAGGCCCCGACCACGCGTCGGGGCCTTGCCAAGGATGCCGGATGCTACTTCAGCAGTTCGGTCCAGATCTTGGTGATGTATTCCTGCGCCTTCGGGCCGCAGGTCGGGATGAAGTGGCCCTTGTCGGCCAGCTCGGGCGGAATGACAAGCTCCGGCGCGTCCTTCATGTCGGCCGGCATGAACTGGTCGGACCCGGCGATGCCGTTGGCGTAGCGGGCGAAGGCCGAGATCAACGCGGCGTTCTCGGGCTTGGCGATGAAGTCGAGGAACTTGTAGGCCTCCTCGACATTCTGCGCGTCCTTGAGGATCGTCACCTGATCCATCCAGACGATGAAGCCTTCCTTCGGATAGCCGTACTTGATGTCAGGGTTCTGCAGGCGGGCGCGGAAAATGGCGCCGTTCCAGTAGACCGATGCCATCACGTCGCCGGCGGGCATCTTCTCGGTCATGCCGTAATCCATCGACTGCCACTTCGGCTTTGCCTCGATGAGCTTGTCGCGAACCTTCTTGAGGATCTCCGTGTCCTCGGTGCAGGGCTCGCCGCCCATGTACATGGTGGCCAGCGCGATGACGTCGTTCATCTCGGGCGTGACGTTGACCTTGCCAACGAGCTCGGCCGGCGGGTCGAGGAAGATGGCGGAGGTGTTGACGTCGCCGGAGTAGGCCTTCTGGTTCACCGCCATGCCGGTGGTGCCCCACTGCCACGGGATCGAATATTTGCGACCGGGGTCGTAGGCGACGCTCATCCACTCCGGCGCGATGTTCTTGTGGTTCGGAATCTTCGAGAGGTCGAGTTCCTGGATCAGGCCCTTCTCGATGTAGATCGGGATGTAGTTGGCGGACGGCACCACGAGGTCGAAGCCATGCCCGCCGGCCTCGATCTTGGCGAGCGCGGTGTCGTTGGAATCGTAGTCGGTGACGGTGACCTCGATGCCGGTCTCCGCCGTGAACTTCTTGAGCAGTTCGGGATTGGTGTAGTCGCCCCAGTTGTAGAGGTTGAGCTTGCCCTCAGCCTGGGCCGACATGGCCCAGACGAGCGAGAAGGCCGTCGCGGCAATCAGTCGTTTCATCGTTCGTCTCCTCTGTTGGTTCGTTTCCGTCTCTATTTTCGTTCGCGGGTAAGCAGGAAGAACAGGGTCAGCATGATGACCGTGAGACCAAGCAGCATGGTCGACAGCGCATAGACCTCGGTCGTCACCTGCCGCCTGACGAGGCCGAGCAGGTAGGTCGGCAGAGTGTCCTGCCCGGCCGACTTGACGAACAGCGTGATGACCACGTCGTCGAGCGACGTGACGAAGGCGAGCATGAAGCCGGCGATGACGCCCGGCAGCATGATCGGCAGCGTGACGCGGTAGAACGTCTTCCACGGCGTGGCGTAGAGGTCGGCAGCGGCGGTCTCGAGCGTGAGGTCCATGCCCTCGAGACGGGCGCGTATCGGAAGATAGGCAAAGGGGATGCAGAAGGCCGAGTGCGCCAGCACGAGATAGGCCAGGCCCTGATAGCCGGTGGCGACCTTGATCGAGGCGAAGAAGATCAGCAGCGACACGGCGGTGACGATCTCGGGCACCATCAGCGGCTGGTTGATCGCAACGTAGATGAAGGTGTCGCCCTTGAAGCGGCGGCCGCGCGTGGTGGCGAGCGCGGCCATCGCGGCGACCGTGGTGGAGATGCCCGCGGCGAGCCCGGCGATGATCATGGAGCGGATCGTGGCGTCCTTGACCTGCTCGTTCTGCCACGCCTTGGCGAACCAGTCGAAGGTGAAGCCCTGCCAGTCGGCGACGGCCGGACCGGCGTTGAAGGCGAAGCCGATCAGCACGAACATCGGCGCGTAGAGCACCGCGAAGACGATGAGCGCGGCAGGCCCGAAGCCGGGTATGCGGCTGACCTGGAAGCGCGCTTCAGCCATTGCGCCCGCCCCGGCTGACGGTGCGGACGTAGAACAGCAGTGCCACGGTGACGATGAAGAGGAGGGTCACGGAAAGCGCGGCGCCGAGCGGCCAGTTGCGGCCCTGCCCGAACTGCAGCTCGATGAAATTGCCGATCATCATGTTCTTGCCGCCGCCGAGCAGGCGCGGCGTCACATAGGCCCCGAGCGCCGGCACGAAGACAAGAATGGAACCGGCGACGATGCCGGGCCGCACGATCGGGAAGATGATGCAGCGCAGCACCTGCCAGCGGCTGGCGTAGAGGTCGTAGGCGGCCTCAAGCAGGCGCATGTCGAAGCGGTCGATCGCTGCGTACAGCGGCAGCACCATGAGCGGCAGGTAGACGTAGGTCATGCCGATGAAGACGGCGAAGTCGGTGTAGATGATCTGCAGCGGCTGATCGACAATGCCGAGGTTGAGCAGCACGCGGTTGATCACGCCCTCGTTGCGGATGATCTCGTTGATCGCGAACGTTCGGATCAGCAGGTTCGTCCAGAACGGGATGGTGATCAGGAACAGCCAGAGCGGCCGCCATTTCGGGCTGCGCGTGGCGATGAACCACGCCGTCGGGAAGCCGACGATGAAGGTGGAGATGGTGGTGAAGAGCGACAGCCGGATCGAGCGCCAGAGGATCGCCAGATGCGCGTCCGCGAACTGCAGCGTGTCGTCGAACATGTCGCGCGAAAAGAGGATGCCGATCCACGCTTCAAAGCTGAAGCCCCACTCGACGTTGCCGTACTTGCCTGGAAGCAGGAACGAATAGACGACGACGATGAGCAGCGGACCGATGGCCGCGATGGCGAGCACGAACAGGGCGGGAGCGGAGAGCCACCAGCGGGTGCGAACGTCCTTGCGTTCGGCTTCCCGGGCGATCTCGGCCGCGTCCGCCACGATCAGTCCTTCAGAACCTGGGCCGCATCGTCGCCAATGGCGACACCGACACGTTCGCCGGCGGCAAAGCCGCTCTGCATCCCGCGCATATTCTGCTGGCGCACGATCAGCGCCTGACCGTCATCGGAGCGGACATGGAAGTGCGTATCGGTGCCGAAATAGACGATGTTCTCCAGCACGCCATTGATGGCGCCAGCCTCGCGCACCAGCCGCGTGTTCTCGGGCCGCACCACGACGGTGACCTTGCCCGACGGCTGGAAGCTTTCCGGGAGGGCGGCGGCAATCTGCGCGCCGGAAGAGAGGCGCACGGTCGCGCGGTCACCCTACAGGCCGACGATTTCGGCCGGCAGGAAATTGGTCTCGCCGATGAAATCGGCGACGAAGCGCTGCGCAGGCCGGTCATAGATGTCGGTCGGGCTGCCGACCTGCAGGATCTTGCCGGCCGACATGACCGCGATGCGGTCCGACATCGTCAGCGCTTCTTCCTGATCATGGGTGACGAAGATGAAGGTGATGCCCGTCTCGTGCTGCAGCCGCTTCAGCTCGATCTGCATCTCCTTGCGCAGCTTGTAGTCGAGCGCGGAGAGCGGCTCGTCGAGCAGCAGCACCTTCGGCTGCGGGGCAAGCGCGCGGGCAAGCGCCACGCGCTGCTGCTGGCCACCCGAAATCTGGCTGGTCTTGCGATCCTTCAGCGCTTCCATGCGGACCAGCTTGAGCATCTGGTCGACGCGGTCGCTGACGACGCCGCGCGGCTTCCCCAGCATCTCGAGGCCGAAGCCGATGTTCTGGCCGACCGTCATGTGCGGGAACAGCGCGTAGGACTGGAAGACGGTGTTCACCGGCCGCTTGAAGGGCGGCAGCGGCGCGATGTCCTGCCCGTAGAGCAGGATCTCGCCATCGGTCGGATAGTCGAAGCCGGCGATCAGCCGGAGCAGCGTGGTCTTGCCACAGCCCGAAGGCCCGAGCAGCGTGAAGAACTCGTTCTCGCGGATGGCCACGGAGACCTTGTCGAGGGCGGCGACTGCCGAGTCTCCGGTGCCGAAAACCTTGCTGACGCCGCGAACATCGATCGCGTTCCGATCCGGCTTTTCCGGCACGACATCCCCTGCTGCTTCCCGCTCTCACGGCGGTGTAGTTGACGCGATGTCACCACAGCGGCCCTGTGTTGGCAATGCAAATCTGAATCGGCATTCAACGAGTCATGCGATGAGTGGCAACCGCCTGCAGGTCGGGGCGGCCGGCTGCCTGCGGGGCGACCGGCCTGCCTTCTCAATGGGCAGCGGAGCGCATTCTCATGCCTTATAGGTGACGCGCCCGCCGCAGATTGTGGCCACCGGATGCAACTCGTGGATGCGCTGCGGCTGCACCGCTTCGATGTCGCCGGAGAGCACGACCAGATCGCCAAGGAAGCCAGGCTTCAGCCGCCCTTTCCTGTCCTCGGTGAACTCGGCATAGGCGCCTTCCACCGTGTAACCGGCGATGGCCTCCATGAGGGTGAAGCTCTGGTCCGGGTCGCTCGCCGCCCACGGCTTGCGCATGACCGCGCACTGGATGCCGAAGATCGGGTCGATCGGCGCGACCGGCCAGTCGGAGGCGAAGACGATGCGCGCGCCGGCCTTCTTCAGGGTGCGCCATGCGTAGGAGAGCGGCCACTTCTCGCGGCCGATGCGGGACACGGTCGGCTCCAGCGGGAAGCAGCCGGCGCCGGGCGGATGCGGAGGCTGCATCGACGCGAGCACGCCGAGTTCAGCAAAGCGCGGCACATCCTCACGCGTGGTGACCTCGATGTGCTCGATGCGGTGGCGGCTGTCGCGCCTGCCGTTCTTCTGCTGCGCCGCCTCATAGCTGTCGAGCACCGCACGCACGGCGCCGTCGCCAATCGCATGCACCGCGATCTGCAGGCCGCGACGGTCGATCTCGGTCGCCAGTTCCTTGAAGCGCTCGGGCGAGAACAGCGGCTCTCCAACCCAGCCCCGCCGGTCGGCATAGTCGTCGACCATCACGGCGGTCCACGAGTCGAGCACGCCGTCGTAGAACACCTTCACCATGCCCGACTTCAGCCAGTCGTCGTGATAGCGCTTCGCCATCAGCGACGCCCTTTCGAGCGCGTCCAGCTGCATGAAGTTCTTGAAGTGGAACGGTATCTGCGCGCGGCAGAGCAGTTCGCCGCGATCGTGCAGCTCCGTCAGCAGCTCCAGCTGGTGCATGTTGCCGTCCATGTTCTGGACGGAGGTGATGCCGTGTTTCGCACACCAGTCGAGCCCGCGCTTCATGATGGCGCGGTCATGCGCCTGCTCCTCCGGCGTCGGCCGCGGATCAGGCTCGCCACCCGTCGCCAGGCCAAGCCGGACGCGGCTTTCGCCAGCGAATTCGAGCAGCGGGCCGAACGCCTCGCCCTCGCGCAGTTCGCCTTCGGCAAGACCGTCCTTGCCCATGACGATCTCGTTGCCGGGTCCGAGTTGCCTGCCCTTGAGCAGGCCGGCGACTTCCAGCGCTTTCGTGTTGGCCCACATGGTGTGGTGGTCAGGCGCAGTCATTGCGAATGGCCGGTCCGGCACGATGCGGTCGAGATGGTGGCGCGTCACGCGCTCCTTGTCCGAGAGGATCGTATAGTCGGCGCCCTGCGCCTGCAGCAGCTTCGCGCCCGGCCGCGCCGCGGCGTAGTCGCGCACGGCGTGCGCCAGCGCGTCGAAACCGGAAACGCCGGCCAGCTGCAGATGGTCGAGTTCGGCGGCGCCGGCGAAGAGGTGCATGTGCGCCTCGATGAAGCCGGGAAGCACCGAATGGCCGCCGGCGTCGATCACTTCCGTGCCTTCGCCCTTCAGCGCCGCGATGTCGGAACGGCTCCCGACGGCAAGGATTTTCCCATCGCGGATCGCCACCGCCTCGGCGCGCGGATTGCCCTCGTCCATCGTGAGCACGCGGGCGTTGGTGACGATGAGATCGGCGGGTCGGCTCGGCATGGATGGCTCCCTTGGAGGAGCAAGGCTAGCACCGCGCGGTGAAAGGGTGCCAGCCCGGCAGGAAGAGGTGAGCCGTTGGGCCAGCGGGCGGGGGCGGGCAACCTGCCTTGTCGATGTCCATCCGGTGCGTCTAGTTTGCCTCGCCAAAACAGCCGGAGCCGCAATGAAGACCGTCTATTCCCCCAAGCACCTCGGCCATGCCGGAAACATGGAACTGATCGGCGCGCAGATCGTGCCGGCGTTCGAAATGCCGTCGCGCGCGGAGATCGTGAAGGCGCGGGTGGAATCGGAGCGGCTCGGGCCGATCGTGGCGCCGAGCGAGCACGACATTGCGTGGGCGAAGAAGGTGCACCGCGCCGACTTCATCGATTTCCTGCCGACGGTGTGGGACCGCTGGACGGCGGACGGCAAGACGATCACCGCCATGCCGATGACCTGGCCGACGCGCGGCCTGCGCAGCGACGTGCCGCCGAAGGCGACCGAAGCGCTGCTCGGCTACTACTCCTTCGATGGCGGCGCGACCTTCGTCAAAGGCACGTGGGAGGCGATCAAGTCGTCGTTCGACGTGGCGCTCTCCGGGGCGGAACTGGTGCAGGGCGGCGAACGCGCGGCCTTCGCGCTCTGCCGCCCACCGGGGCATCACGCAGGTGATCATTTCATGGGCGGCTACTGCTTCATCAACAACGCCGCCGTGGCGGCGCACTGGTTCCGCGAGCAGGGCGCCAGGCGCGTCTCGATCCTCGATGTCGACTATCATCACGGCAACGGCACGCAGCAGATCTTCTACGAGCGCGGCGACGTGCAGGTGATCAACCTGCATGGCGACCCGATGGTCGAGTATCCCTACTTCCTCGGCCATGCCGACGAGACCGGCGCGGGCGAAGGCGCCGGGCACAACATCAACTATCCGATGCCGCACGGGACTGCCTGGGACCAATGGAACGAGGCACTGGAGGACGGCTGCCGCAAGCTCGCCGCCTACAAGCCGGATGTGGTGATCGTGTCGCTCGGGGTCGATACGTTCGAGCAGGATCCGATCTCGAAGTTCAAGCTGAAGTCGGTCGACTATCCGAAGATCGGCCAGCGCGTGAAGGCGCTCGGGCTGCCGACACTCTTCGTCATGGAAGGCGGCTACGCGGTGGAGGAGATCGGCATCAACGCGGTGGGCGTTCTCACCGGCTTCGAGGGAGCATGAGCATGGCGGAGCGCGTCACGCTTGGCGTCGTGCAGTTCGCCTGCTCGGACGATGTCGGCGAAAACCTCGCAACCGCGCAGCGACTGGTGCGCGAGGCGGCGAAGGGCGGCGCCAACATCGTGCTGGTGCAGGAACTCTTCGAGGGCCACTATTTCTGTCAGGAAGAGAACCCGGCGCATTTCGTGCGGGCGCGTCCGCTCGACGGCCATCCGACGATCGCGGCGATGCAGAAACTGGCGGCCGAGCTCGGGGTCGTCGTGCCGGTGTCGTTCTTCGAGAGCCGCAACCAAGCCTATTTCAACTCGGTCGCCATCGTCGATGACCGCGGCGAGGTGCTCGGCCTCTACCGCAAGTCGCATATCCCCGACGGGCTCGGCTATTCGGAGAAGTTCTACTTCAATCCCGGCGACACCGGTTTTCGCGTCTGGCCGACCCGCTTCGGCAACATCGGCGTCGGCATCTGCTGGGACCAGTGGTTCCCGGAAGCGGCGCGCTCGATGGCGCTGATGGGCGCCGAGTTCCTGCTCTATCCGACGGCGATCGGCTCGGAGCCGGGACGGCCGGACTTCGATTCCATGGAGCACTGGCGCACGACGATGCGCGGGCACGCCGGCGCCAATCTGATGCCGGTCGCGGCTGCCAACCGGATCGGCACCGAGCGTGTCGCCGACAAGACGCAGAGCTACTACGGCTCGTCCTTCATTGCCGGCCCGACCGGCGCGCTTGCCGCCGAGGCCGGACGCGATGGCGAGGCCGTGCTGCTGGCCAGCTTCGACCGGGTGCAGATGCGCGCCGAGCGCGCTGCATGGGGCCTGTTTCGCGACCGCCGGCCGGATCTCTACGGCACGCTCGCGACGCTGGACGGGGTCCGGTAGCGCCCGGCAGGCGTTCGCTACCGCAGCAGGCGGCTGACCATCTGCGCGGTGTAATCGACCATCGGAACGATGCGGGCGTAGTTCAGCCGCGTCGGGCCGATGACGCCGAGCGCGCCGACAACACGCGCATCCTTGTCGCGGTATGGCGCGACCACCAGCGACGAGCCGGAGAGTGAGAACAGCTTGTTCTCCGAGCCGATGAAGATGCGCACGCCGGAGCCGGCTTCCGCGAGGTCGAGCAGCTGCACCAGCCCGTCCTGCGTTTCCAGATCCTCGAACAGACGCTTGAGCAGCTCGATGTCGGCCTGCGCCGTCAGGTTTTCCAGCAGATTGGCGCGGCCGCGCACGATGATGCGCGCCGGCAGGCCGCTCTCCTCGCCGGCCCAGATGGCAAGGCCGCGATCGACCAGTTCCTGCGAGAGCGCCGAGAGCGCGCTGCTGGTCTGCTCCTTCAGCCGCGCCATCTCGGCGCGGGCGCCGGCGATCGTCAGTCCGCGGATGTTGGCGTTGAGATAGTTGGTCGCCTCCTGCAGCTGCGAGGCGGTGACGCCGGCCGGCAGTTCGAGGATGCGGTTCTCGACGTCGCCCTTCTGCGACACGAGGATGGCAAGCGCCCTGCCCGGCTCCAGCTGGATGAACTCGATGTGCTTGAGCGGTGCCTCGGCCTTGGCGGCCAGCACCAGGCCGGCGCCGCGCGACAGGCCGGACAGCATCTGGCTCGCCTCGGTGAGAACGTGCTCGACCGTCGAGGTGGCGCCGGAAGCGAGGATCTGCGAGTCGATCATGCGCCGCTCGTCGTCGCTCAGGTCGCCGACTTCCATGAAGGCGTCGACGAAAAAGCGCAGCCCACGCTGCGTCGGCAGGCGGCCGGCCGAGACGTGCGGGGCGTAGATCAGCCCCAGTTGCTCGAGGTCGCTCATCACGTTGCGGATGGTGGCCGGCGACAGATTCTGCGACAGCAGCCGCGACAGGTTGCGCGAGCCAAGCGGCTCGCCGTCCTTCAGGTAGGAATCGACGACGTGCCGGAAGATCTCGCGAGAGCGCGCATCCAGGGACGTAAGGTGTTGATCGATAACGGGCTTCGTCATGCTGCTAACCGGAGCAAGCATATAGGCTTTCGGCGCGCGGACTCAACCGCCGGTCCTAGCGGAGGGCCGCGGGCGTTTTCCTTTGCGCGGGATGGCCGGGGGGGCTAATAACCGCGCCACGATTCCAACAACGGCCGGAACCTGTCATGCGTCCCTCCAAACGCCAGCCCGACGAAATGCGCGCAGTCTCTTTCGAGCGCGGCGTGTCCAAGCATGCCGAGGGTTCCTGCCTCGTGAAGTTCGGCGATACGCACGTGCTGTGCACCGCCAGCCTTGAGGAAAAGGTGCCGTCCTGGCTGCGCAATGGCGGGCGCGGCTGGGTCACGGCGGAATACGGCATGCTGCCACGCGCCACCGGCGACCGCATGCGCCGTGAAGCCTCCTCCGGCAAGCAGGGCGGCCGCACGCTGGAAATCCAGCGCCTCATCGGCCGCTCGCTGCGCGCTGTGGTCGACCTGCAGGCGCTGGGCGAGCAGCAGATCACCATCGACTGCGACGTGCTGCAGGCCGACGGTGGAACGCGCACCGCCGCGATCACCGGCGGCTGGGTGGCGCTGCACGACTGCCTGCGCTGGATGGAAGCACGCCAGATGACCAGCGTGCAGCGTGTTCTCAAGGATCATGTTGCCGCGATTTCTTGCGGCATCCATGACGGCAACGCCGTGCTCGATCTCGACTATGTCGAGGATTCCGCCGCCGGCGCCGACTGCAATTTCGTGATGACCGGCAAGGGCGGGCTGGTCGAGGTGCAGGGCACCGCCGAGGGCGAGCCGTTCAGCGAGGAGCAGTTTGCCGCGCTGATGGGGCTGGCCAAGAAGGGCATCGCCCGGCTGGTCAGCCTGCAGCAGATGGCGGTGGCCTGACTGCGGATGCCCCCTTCCGCCATCCTCGAATCGGCGCTCTACGTCTCCGATCTCGGTGCGGCGGAGGCGTTCTATCGCGAGGTGATCGGGCTGCCGGTGATCGCAAAGGTCGACGGGCGGCACGTCTTCTTCCGCTGCGGTGACGGCGTGCTGCTGCTCTTCAACGCCGAAGCGACGCGCCACCAGCCGCCGCCCGACGCGAGGCTGCCGGTGCCGCCGCATGGCGCGAGCGGTGAAGGCCACCTGTGCTTCGCTGCGACAGCGGCAGAGATCACGGCATGGAAGACGCGGCTTGAAGGGCAGGGCATCGCCATCGAGGCCGATTTCGAATGGCCCGGCGGTGGGCGCTCGATCTATCTCCGCGACCCATCGGGCAATTCGATCGAGTTCGCCGAGCCGCGAATCTGGGGAATCTGATGCGCAGGCTGGACACCCGCAGGATCGTCGTCGCGAGCCACAACAAGGGCAAGCTCGAAGAGATTGCCGCGCTGATCGGGCCGCATGGCTTCGAGGCGAAGTCGGCGGCCGACTATGGCCTTGCCGAGCCGCCGGAAGACGGCACGACCTTCGAGCAGAACGCCTACACAAAAGCCTTCGCGGCTGCCTCGGCGACCGGGCTGCCGGCGCTCTCCGACGACAGCGGCATCTGCGTCGACGCGCTCGGCGGGCAGCCGGGCGTCTACACCGCGGACTGGGCCGAGAAGCCGGACGGCTCCGGGCGTGACTTCCTGATGGCGATGGAGCGGACGGACACCGCCTTGCGCGAGGCCGGCGCCGTACAGCCGTCGCAGCGCACCGCGCGCTTCGTGTCGGTGCTGTGTCTCTGCTGGCCGGACGGCCACGCCGAGTATTTTCGCGGCGAGGTCGAGGGCACGCTGGTGTGGCCGCCGCGCGGCACCAAGGGGCATGGCTACGACCCGGTGTTCCTGCCGGTTGGCCACGACCGCACCTTCGGCGAGATGGAACCGGCGGAGAAGAACGGCATCGGCGAACCGCTGTCGCACCGGGCGCGCTCCTTCGCGAAGTTCGAGCATGCGATGCTCGGGACTGCATAGCGTGTCTTCGAACCTCACCCCCACCGGCGCGGACGAACCATGACGCAGGACCGCGAACCCGGCTTCGGCGTCTACATCCACTGGCCGTTCTGCGCGGCCAAATGCCCGTATTGCGACTTCAACAGCCATGTCCGGCATCAGCCGGTCGATCAGCCGCGCTTCGCGCAGGCATTCGACCGCGAGATGGCGGCGATGCGCGGCAAAACCGGGCCGCGCCGGGTGACCAGCATCTTCCTCGGCGGCGGCACGCCGTCGCTGATGCTGCCGGAAACGGTGGGCTCGGTGCTGGACGCCGTGGCCAGGCATTGGACCGTGCCGGACGGCATCGAGATCACGCTCGAGGCCAACCCGACCTCGGTGGAGGCCGGGCGCTTCCGTGGCTATCGCGCCGCCGGGGTGAACCGCGTGTCGCTCGGCGTGCAGGCGCTCAACGACCCCGACCTGAAATTCCTCGGCCGCCTGCACGATGTGAAGACGGCGCTCGGCGCCATCGGACTGGCGCGCGAGATCTTCCCCCGCCTCTCCTTCGACCTGATCTACGCGCGGCCCGGCCAGACGGTTGATGCGTGGACGGCAGAGCTTGAGGAAGCGATCGGCCATGCCGCCGACCATCTGTCGCTCTACCAGCTGACGATCGAGGAAGGCACGCCGTTCTTCGGCCTGCACGCCGCCGGCAAGTTCGCCGTGCCCGATCCGGACCTGGCGGCCAATCTCTACCAGGCGACGCAGGAGGTCACGGCGGCGCGCGGCCTGCCCGCCTACGAGATTTCCAATCACGCGAAGCCCGGCGCCGAGAGCCGCCACAACCTCACCTACTGGCGTTATGGCGACTATGTCGGCATCGGTCCCGGCGCGCATGGCCGCTTCGTCGAGAACGGTCGGCGTGTCGTGACCTTTACCGAGCGCGTGCCGGAGCAGTGGCTTGCCGCGGTGGAGCAGCGCGGCCATGGTGTCACCGGCGGCGAGATTCTCGACCGCGAGCAGGAGGCAGACGAGTTCCTGCTGATGGGGCTGCGGCTGGTGGAAGGCATCGACCTCGCCCGCTACGAGGCGCTGGCCGGCAAGCCCTTGCCAGCCAAACGCATCGGTCATCTGAGCGACGAAAAGCTGCTGGCGCCCATCGGCAATTCGCGCGTGCGCGCGACGGCGGCAGGCATGGTGGTGCTGGACGCGCTGGTCGCCGACCTCGCCCGCTAACGCCTAGAAACGAACGCTGACGGCCTCGGCTTCGCGCGGCTGCGCTTGCGGCTGGCCGCTGAGGCCGAACAGGGCGCGGACCGGCCATGGCAGGCGGTCGGCAAGCGCCGCAAAGGCGAGCGACAGCAGCGCAGTGGCGAGCAACACCAGCGCGAACTTGGCATAGACCCCGATGTCCAACGGCAGCACGTAGAAGAGTGCTGCGACCGTCACCGTCTGGTGCACGATGTAGAGCGGGAAGATCTTGCGGTTGAGCCACGTCATCGCGGCGCTCTTGCGGTTCAGGTGCAGCGCCGCGAACCCGACGAGGGCGAGGATCATCGCCCAGGCCAGCACGAAGACCAGCGCCTTGAAGAGCGGCGTCATCGCATCATAGCTGCCGACCGACGTCGCCGGATCGCGCCAGGCGAACAGATAGAGCGACAGCGTGGCGAGGGCGGCGAGACCGGCGCTCAGCCAGCGGCGCTCGATGATCGTGCCGATGACCGCGCGGTGATGGCGGGCGACGAGGAAACCCAGCCCGAACCAGCTCGCCCACACGGCGAACCAGGCGCCGTCATTGTAGAGCGCGTTCGTCTGGCGCGGGAAGAACGGCGTCAGCACGAGGTTCAGGAACAGCGGCATCAGGAAGGCGAAGTAGATCGCCGGCGAGGTGGCGAAGCGCTCGAACGCCTGCGCCAGCCAGCGCATGCGTGGGTGCATGATCATGCGGAACAGCGGATAAAACAGCACCGCCATCACCAGCAGATAGCCAACGAACCACATGTGCGCCCAGGTGAAGTTGCCGTCCGGGTATTTGCCTTCAGTGAAGTAGCGGGTGATCCAGAAGGTGAAGAGCGAGCCTTCGTACTGGTGCTCGTGCATGCGCTCGTACCAGACCTGCGGCACGACGACGACGCACATGGCGAAGATGAGCGGCACCAGCAGGCGGACGGTGCGTTCCTTCAGGAAATTGACGCCGGTCGTGCTGCGGAAGGCGAACCACGTGCCCATGCCGGACACGAAGAAGAGCAGCGCCAGCCGCCAGGCGCGCGGGAAGTTCATGATCTCGGAAAGCAGCGCGCTCTTTTCCGGGCTCTCGATGAGCCAGCGCATGTCCGGAAAGAACGCGACGGACGAATGGTAGGCGATGAGCACGGCGAAGGCCGCGACGCGCAGATGGTCGACGTAGTGAAGCCGTCCGTTCATCTGCATGGCATGCCGATCCGCAGCATCCTGGCTGTCTGCGCGCGACGCGATCGTCGGCACGCGGACAAACCATGACAGCGGAGGATTAAGGAAGCGCACGACGCTTCGCTAAAGATTTAGCGAAGTGCGACATCGCCGAACCGGAGCAGGACCTTCGTTACGCGGCCCGACGCAAGGGCAGCGGCCGCGCCAGCGGTTCCGGCGATCGCGCGACGATCAGCTTGTGCAGGTGCACCATCAGCGCCGCGGCAAAGAACGGCACGACCAGATTGACGATCGGCACGGTGAGCAGCGCGGCGATCAGCAGGCCGGCGAGGAAGACGGTGAAGCCGTGGCGCCGGCGCAGCGCCCTTGCCTCGGCCTCGGGGCGAAAGCGCATGGCGGCGAATTCGAAGAACTCGCGTCCGAGCAGGTAGCCGTTGACGAGGAAGAAGGCGATCAGATTGACGCCCGGCACGAACAGCAGCAGCAGGGGCAGCAGGTTGCCGAGGATGACAACGCCGAAGAACTTGATCGACATGACGAGCGCGGTCGTTCCCGGCAGCGCCTGTCCGGGCGCGTCCTGCGGGTACGAGCCGCTTTCGATCTCGGCGGCGACGTCGTCGAGGAAGAAGCCGGCGACCAGAGCGGCGGCCGGCGCCAGCAGCAAGGCGAGGCCGAGCGCGATGCCGAGGCCGACGACGATCGACACCAGCCAGGACAGCCAGCCGGCCCAGGAGGGGAGTTCCGCCACCAGATCGTCGATGAAGGGCAGCGCCAGCCATTCGAACAGGCCGTCGAGCCCATACCAGAGCGCGATCAGGCCGACGATCGTCAGTCCGAGCGTCTTGAGGAAGACGGGCCGCAGGCGCGGCGAGAACAGGTCGGCGAGCGCGCGGCGCGCGGCCTCGAAGATCATCGCAGGCATTCTCCCGGAGCGCTCGCCGTTTCTCCGAAACGGACAGGCGCTCCATCTTTGCTCGTGTCGCAATTCCGGACGCAGAACCGCTTCACCGCACCGAGATAGGAAGCCGGACCGGCTCGCTCAAGAGATCAGGGAATGTCTTCGGGACGCCGCCCCGGACGGGCGCGATAGGGCGGGACGCTCCAGCCGAAGCGCAGCGCACCGCCGCGCACCAGAAGAGCCGCGGCAAAGGCGAGCGGCGCCGTGACCTCCAGCGGCAGGCCGGCCGCGTCGACCAGCGTGAACATCGAGGCGCCGGCGAGCGCGGCGGTGACGTAGATCTCCGGGCGCAGCAGCACAGAGGGTTCGCCGGCAAGCAGATCGCGCAGGATGCCACCGAAGGTGGCGGTGAGCATGCCCATGATCACGGCGACGGTGGACGAGCCGGTGACGGCAAGGCCCTTCGCCGCGCCGATGACGCAGTAGGCGGAGAGACCGAGCGCATCGAGCCACAGCAGCAGGCGGTAACGCGACTCGACCAGATGCGCCGTGAAGTAGACGAGCGCGGCGGCGGCGCAGCAGACCAGCACGTAGACAGGATTGGCGACCCAGAAGACCGGCACGCCGAGGATCAGGTCACGGAACGTGCCGCCGCCGATGCCGGTGACGCTGGCGAGGAAAAGAAAGCCGATGATGTCGAGCTGCTTGCGCGACGCGGCAAGCGCGCCGGTGGCCGCGAAAACGGCCACACCGGCATAGTCGAGGAAAAGAAGGAGGTTCATGGGCGAATGGCGGGTTGCGAGCGTTGCGGCTCAGCATAGCGCTTTCCGCGCCGGAACTCTCCTGTCCGCTGCGCGCCCGCCCCTACGCGTCGTCGGTGGCCGCCGCGTTGACCGGACCCGGCTCGGCAGGCGATGCCGGGGCAGCCGCCTTCGGGCCGCCGGCGGAGACGGTCACCATCGCAGGGCGCAGCACGCGCTCGCCGATCGAGTAACCCGACTGCACCACATCGACCACGGTGCCGTCGGGGACGGAGGTATCCGGGATCTGCGCGATCGCCTGATGGAAATTGGGATCGAAGCGCTCGCCCTTCGGCTCCAGTCTCTTCACGCCATGGCGCTCGAGCGCGGCGAGCATGGCGCGCTCGGTGATGCCGACGCCTTCGGCCAGGCTGTTCAGCGCGGCGTCGCCGGCATCGCGGCTGTCGGCGGGAACGGCGTCGAGTGCGCGACGCAGATTGTCGGAGACGGAGAGCATGTCGCGGGCAAAGCCGGCGACAGAGTAGGCACGCGCCTCCTGCAGTTCGCGCGCGGTGCGACGACGCAGATTCTCCATGTCGGCCGCGGCGCGCAGCGCGCGATCCTTCAGCTCCTCGTTTTCCTTCATCAGACGCATGACGACTTCATAGTCGCCGGTCTGGTCCATGGCGGGCTGGCCGCCCGCCTGCATTTCTTCCGGGGGAACGCCCTGGTCCCTGGACTGGTCGCTCATCGCGATTTTCCGTTGCTGTCGATACTGCTGGGTTCGGGCCGCATATCGACAATCGAGGCACGAAAATCAAGGGGCGAAGGGACTTTGTTCCTATCGCTCCCCGATCGTCTGTCCGAACGCAGGTCAGCCGTCCTGGACGCAGGTCTGCTTCTGGCTGCCGAGGCCCTCGATTCCGAGCTCGACAACGTCGCCGGCCTTGAGGAATTTCGGCGGCTTCATGCCGAGGCCCACGCCGGGCGGCGTGCCAGTGGAGATGATGTCGCCGGGACGCAGGCTCATGAACTGCGACAGGTATGAGACAAGGTGGCGCACGCCATAAACCATCGTGCGGGTCGATCCGTCCTGCATGGTCCTGCCGTTGACCTTCAGCCACATCTTCAGGTCCTGCGGATCGGCGACCTCGTCCCTGGTGACCAGCCACGGGCCGATCGGCCCAAAACTGTCGGCGGACTTGCCCTTGGTCCACTGACCGTGGCGCTCCTGCTGAAAATGCCGCTCCGACACGTCATGCGCGACGCAATAGCCGGCGACGTAGTCCATCGCGTCCTTCTCGGCGACGTATTTGGCGGTCTTGCCGATGACGACGGCGAGCTCGACCTCCCAGTCGGTCTTCTTCGAGCCCTTGGGGATGAGCAGGTCGTCATCGGGGCCGGTGATGGCCGAGGTCGCCTTCATGAAGATGATCGGCTCGGGCGGCACGGTGGCGCCGGTTTCCGCCGCATGGTCGGAATAGTTGAGGCCGATGCAGATGAACTTGCCGGTGCCGGCGACGCAGGGCCCGAAGCGCGGGGTGCCGCGCACGGCCGGCAGCGAGGCCGGATCGAGCTTGCCGAGGCGCTTCAGCACCTTCGGGTCGAGCGCGGCGCCGGCGACATCTTCGATGTGTTCCGACAGGTCGCGGATTCTTCCTGCCGCATCGACCAGCCCGGGCTTCTCCTTGCCCGGCCGTCCGTAACGCACCAGCTTCATGGTCCCCTCCTCAAATGTCCGGCGAATGGCGTGAGCGGTTTTCGGACAAGACGAGACGGCAGGCAATAGCAATCAGTCGCCGTAGGGCACCCAGACGTTCTTCACCTCGACGGCACGGCGCAGGAACCCCTCGCCGGCCGCCTCGGGTGCGTGCCAGTCGAGCGTGCGGCCGTTGCCGGTCCAGACGCGCTTGAGATTGCCGACCGACTCCGCCTCCGCCATGCGGCAGGTGTCGGCGTCGGCGATGACCCAGAGCCCGTCGAGGTCGTCATGCTTCGCCAGCACGCCGGCCAGCTCGGCGGAACGGCCGGTGACGATGTTCACCGCGCCTGCCGGGACGTCCGACGTCTCGATCACCTGATAGAAGTCGGTGGCGAGCAGCGGATGCTTCTCGGATGGCACGACAACGACGTTGTTGCCCATCGCCAGCGCCGGGGCGACCAGCGAGACGAAGGCGAGCAGCGGCGCCTCGGGCGGCAGCACGATGCCGACCACGCCGACCGGCTCGTGCAGCGCCATGGTGACGGCGCGGGCCGGCGGCGTGTGCACGCGGCCCTCGAACTTGTCGGCCATGCCGGCGTAGTAGAACAGGCGCTCGACGGCGAGGTCGAACTCGGCAGCGGCCGCCTTCGCTGACGCGCCGGTGAGTGTCGTCAGCCGCGCCACGAACTCGGCCTCGCGCGCCGAAAGATTCTCCGCGAGGTAGTAGAGCACCTGGCTGCGATTGTAGGCGGTGGCGTCGGGCCATGCCTTCGATGCACGCGCCGCTGCGACGGCATCGCGGATGTCCTTGCGGTTGCCCAGCCCGGCCTCGCCGGCCAGCTTCCCTTTGCGATCGAGCACGGCATAGGAATACGCGCCATCGGGCCGCACCTGCTTGCCGCCGATGAACAGTTTTGCGGTGCGGTCGATGGCGCGCGTCTCGCTGTCGTCTACCGACGCCGGCGCGGCCTTGTCGGCGGGTTTCAGTGCCGCGCCGTAGGGCAGCTTCGAGACGAGGTATTCGTACATGCCTTCCTTGCCGCCCTCGCGGCCATAGCCGCTCTCGCGGTAGCCGCCGAAACCGGCTGCGGCGTCGAACATGTTGGTGCCGTTGATCCAGACCACGCCGGCCTTGATCTGCGGAGCCACATGCACGGCGAGGTTGATGTTTTCGCTCCACACCGAGGCGGCGAGGCCGTAGCGCGTGTTGTTGGCAAGCTCAATCGCTTCTTCCGTGTTGCGGAAGGTCATGACCGCGAGAACCGGTCCGAACACCTCTTCCTGCGCAAGGATGTTGGCCGGAGAAACACCGGTCGCCAGCGTCGGCAGATGGAAATAGCCGGTCTCGGGCAGCGCATTGTCCGGCTGCCAGCACTGCGCTCCCTGGCGAGCGCCCTCGGCCACGAGGCCGCGCACGCGATCGAGCTGCGTCCCGTCGACCAGCGGGCCGATGTCGGTGTTCTTGTCGAGCGGCTGGCCGACGCGCAGCCGGCTCATGCGTGTCTTCACCTTGGCGATGAAGGCCTCGGCGATGCCTTCCTGCACGAGCAGGCGCGAGCCCGCGCAGCACACCTGCCCCTGGTTGAACCAGATGCCGTCGACGAGACCCTCGACGGCGGAGTCGAGATCGGCGTCCTCGAACACCATGAAGGGCGACTTGCCGCCGAGTTCGAGCGAAAGCTTCTTGGCCGACCCGGCGGTGGCCTTGCGGATGATCTTGCCAACCTCCGACGAACCGGTGAAGGCGATCTTGTCGACGCCGGCGTGGTTGACGATCGCCGCGCCCGCCTCCGGGCCGCCCTGCACGATGTTGACCACGCCTTTCGGAACGCCGGCACGGGCGCATATTTCGGCAAAAAGAATGGCGGTGAGCGGCGTAAACTCGGCCGGCTTCAGCACGACGGTGCAGCCGGCGGCGAGCGCCGGGGCGATCTTCCACGCCAGCATCAGCAGCGGGAAGTTCCAGGGGATGATCTGGCCGACGACGCCAACGGGCTCGTGACCGGGGAACTCGCGGTCCAGCGCCTGCGCCCAGCCGGCGTGATGCAGGAAATGGCGGATCGCCAGCGGCACGTCGATGTCGCGGCTCTCGCGGATCGGCTTGCCGTTGTCGATCGATTCGAGCACCGCGAACAGGCGCTGGTGGCGCTGCATGGCGCGAGCGATGGCGTAGAGCACACGCGCGCGCTCATAACCGGACTTCGCCTTCCAGCGCGGCAGTGACTTGCGCGCGGCCGCGACGGCAGCGTCGATGTCGACGGCCGTGGCGTCGGAAACCCTGGCGAGCAGCTTGCCGGAAGAGGGCTCCGAGACGTCGAAGGTCTTGCCGGACGAGGCTGCCTGCCATGCGCCATTGATGAAGAGCGCCGCGCCGAAGTCGCGCCCCTTCAGCCAGGCGTCGGCCTCGTTGCGGGCTTCCGGCGCCGGGCCGTAGTCCATGGCGTGATAGCGTTCGAGAATGTTCATGCGAAGGCTCCGGCTCACGCCATCGCGTGGCGGTGGTTGGCCGAATAACGGCCGGTCAGATGGTGTTCGAGCTGACGCTCGATGTCGGTGAGCAGGCTCGACGCGCCGAAGCGGAACAGTTCGGGCTCCAGCCACGGACGACCGAGCTCTTCCTTGATCAGGACCAGCCAGTCGAGCGACGCCTTGGCGGTGGAAATGCCGCCGGCCGGCTTGAAACCGATCAGGTAGCCGGTCTGCTCGAAATAGGCGCGGATGGCGCGGGTCATGGCGAGGCCGACGGGCAGCGTGGCGTTGACGCTCTCCTTGCCGGTCGAGGTCTTGATGAAATCGGCTCCGGCCATCATCGCGACGCAGGACGCCAGCGTGACGTTGCGCAGCGTGGCGAGGTCGCCGGTGCCGAGGATCACCTTCAGATGCGATTCGCCGCAGGCAGCGCGCATATCGACGATCTCGTCATAAAGCTCCTGCCACTTCGCTCCGAAAACGAGGCCGCGCGGAATGACGACGTCGATCTCGTCGGCGCCATCGGCGACCGATGCCTCGATCTCCTTGAGGCGGGTGGAGAGCGGCGCGAGGCCATGCGGAAACGCCGTCGAGACGGCCGCGACGTGGATGCCCGTGCCTTTCAGCGCATCGACGGCGGTGGCAACAAACGGATGGTAGACGCAGACGGCCGCCGGACGGATGCCGGCCCCCGCGATGCCCAGCGCCTCGACCAGATCGGCGCGCAGCGGGTTGACCGCCTTGGCGCAGAGCCGGCGGACGCGCTCGTCGGTGTCGTTCGAGTTCAGCGTCGTCAGATCCATCAGCGAGATGGCGCGCAGCAGCCAGGCGGCCTGCGCATCCGCCTTCACCGAACGGCGCTTGGTGAGCGTGCCGACACGGCGCTCCAGCGCGCTGCGGTTGACGTGGCGCATCTGTTCGAGAAAGCCGAGGTCGAGCGGCATGCCGGGATTGCGCGCAATGCCGTGGCCGGCCGGCGCGGGCGCGTTGGCGGCAACGCGGCTCGGCAGTGCCGTCACCTTCGCGGCCTCGGCAGCGGCACCCATCTCGCGCGGTTTGCGGGTCATTCGGCCTCTCCTCCGGCTCGGCGCAGCCTCTCGTCGCGGCAGCATAGCGCTTCGCGCGGCGCGCCACGAGTCCCGCGCGGCATAACGCATTTCGCGGCGAACGGCCAGATTCTTGACCATTCGATCAAAAGTCACTGGCGGGGAAGTGATCGGAGCGTGTGCTTTTTGCGTCGCACAAGAGCACCGCACTTTGCTAGCGGACGTTTTTCAAACGCCTACAACGCAAGGATACTCCATGACCCAACTCGACCGTTTCAGCCCGCAGGCTCTTGCCGTGCTGCGCATCGTGACGGCGCTGCTGTTCATCGCACACGGCACGCAGAAGCTGTTCGGCTTCCCGGCGTCCGGCGGAGACGGCGGCGGCGGCCTGCCGACGCTGATGCTGATCGCTGGCCTGCTTGAGGCATTTGGCGGTCTGGCTGTGCTGATCGGCCTGTTCACGCGGCCGGTGGCGTTCGTTCTGAGCGGCCTCATGGCCTGCGCCTATTTCATGGCGCATGCGCCGCAGAACTTCTTCCCCGTCAACAATGGCGGCGACGCGTCGATCCTGTTCTGCTTCGTCTTCCTCTATCTGGTCTTCGCCGGCCCTGGCGCCTGGAGCGTCGATCGCAGCCGCTGACCGTCCAAAAAAGAGAAAGGGTGGCGACCGACTGGTCGCCACCCTTTTCGTTTCAGAATGTCTCAGGAGCGGTCAGCCGACGAAAGCGCGCTCGACCACAAAGGAATTCGGGGCGTTGTTGGAGCCCTCGATGAAGCCGATGGACTCGACCAGCGACTTGACGTCGTTGATCATCGCCATCGAGCCGCAGATCATGATGCGGTCGTTGGCGGGATCGAGCGGCGTGATGCCAAGATCGGCGTGGAAGCGGCCATCCTCGATGAGACGCGTGATGCGCCCCATGCGCGGGCTCTCCTCCCGCGTCGTGGTCGAGTAGAGCGTCACCCGCCCCTCTACCAGTTCGCCGATCAGCGGATCGTTGCGCAGGCCGTCGAACAGTTCGGCGCCGTAGGTCAGTTCGGCATGGTCACGGCAGGTGTGCGTGAGCACGACCTGGTCGAACTTCTCGTAGGTCTCGGGATCGCGCACCAGGCTGGCGAAGGGCGCGATGCCGGTGCCGGTGGAGATCATGAACAGGCGACGGGCCGGCGTCAGCGCGTCGAGCACCAGCGTGCCGGTCGACTTCTGCCGCATCAGCACCGTGTCGCCCGGCTGGATCTTCTGCAGCTGCGAGGTCAGCGGGCCGTCCGGCACCTTGATCGAGAAGAACTCGATCGCTTCGTCCCAGGACGGGCTGGCGATGGAATAGGCGCGGAACACCGGCTTCTCGGCATTCGGCAGGCCGATCATCACGAACTCGCCGGAGCGGAAGCGGAACGACTGCGGACGCGTGATGCGGAACGAGAAGAGCCGGTCGGTGTAGTGCTTCACCGACAGGACGGTCTCGGCATGGACGTTCGCCGGGATGGGGAAGGCAGCGGCCTGCATGGGAAGCGCGATCCTCGTCGAGTGTCTTGATTTGCGCCGGGCCCGAAGTGCGTCTGGCCTGACTGGCAGCATTGCCGTCGAACGGCGCTCGGCTTGTACGGCGAGATTATTAGTATACAAATGAATTTCAGGTCAATGCCGCGGGGGAAAACGGCGTTCCAAACTGCCGTTGCCGCGTAGCCTCGGATTTCGGAATTGGTGCATGGGTGAGAAGAAAAGCGCTGGCGGGATCGTGGCCGGGATCGATGTCGGCGGCACCTTCACCGACCTGATCCTGATCGACGGCAAGGGCGGAGCGTCGATCGCCAAGGTACCGACCACCGTCGCCAACCAGGCGCACGGCGTCGTCGCCGCGCTCGCCGCCGCCGGACGCGAGCCGGGCGAAATCGACCTCATCGTTCACGGCACGACGACCACCACCAACGCCGTGCTGGAACGGCGTCTGGCCAAGACCGGCATGATCACTACGCGCGGCTTTCGCGACGTGATCGAACTCGGGCGCCGCACGCGTCCGCAGGCCTATGGCATGACCGGCGTGTTCGTGCCGGTCATCCCGCGCGACCTGCGGCTTGAAGTTTCGGAGCGCGTCGAGGCGTCCGGCGCTGTACGCACTCCGCTCGCCGAGGACGAGGTCCGCGCTGCGGTGCAGGAACTGCTCGACAAGGGCTGCGAGTCGCTCGTCATCCACTTCCTGCACTCCTACGCCAACCCCGACCATGAAAAGCGGGCGACGCAGATCGCCGCGGAAGCGTGGCCAAACGCGCACATCACGGCCGGGTATGCGCTGCTGTCGGAGGCGCGCGAGTTCGAGCGGGGCGTGACGGCGGCGGTGAATGCGTCGGTGCAGCCGGTGCTGACGCGGTATGTCGAGACGCTGCGCGGCGAACTGGCGGCGCGCGGCTACGATCGCGACTTCCTGATCATGAACGGCAATGGCGGGATGATTTCGGCCCGCTTTGTCAGTCTTGAGCCGGCTAAGACGGTCATGTCCGGGCCGGCATCGGGTGTCATCGCGGCGGCCTATACAGGCAGGCGCGCCGGCTATCCGAACCTCGTCACCTACGACATGGGTGGCACGTCGACGGACGTGGCGCTGATCCGCAACGCCGAGCCGGCCGTCTCCAACGAGATCGAGATCGAGTATGCGATGCCGATCCATGTTCCGATGGTGGACGTGCACACGATCGGCGCCGGCGGGGGCTCGATCGCGCGCGTCGATGCGTCCGGCCTGATCCAGGTCGGGCCGCAGAGCGCCGGCGCGACCCCGGGGCCAATCTGCTACGGGCGCGGCGGCACCGAACCAACTATCACCGATGCCAACCTCGTGCTTGGGCGGCTCAACCCGAAGAAGCTGCTGGCGGTGCAGAACCCCGTGACGGTCGAGCATGTGCGCTCGCTGTTCCTCGAAAAGATCGGCAAGGCTGCCGGGCTCGACGGCGACGATGCGGCGGACGCGGTGCTGCAGCTTGGCAATCTCAAGATGGCCGGGGCGGTGCGAATGGTGTCGGTGGCGCGCGGCCACGACCCGCGCGACTTCGCCCTGTTCGCCTTCGGCGGCGCCGGGCCGCTGCATGCGGCGGCACTGGCGCGCGAGCTTGGCCTGCCGAAGGTGCTGGTGCCGGCGCGGCCGGGTATCACCAATGCGCTCGGCTGCGTCGTCGCCGATTTGCGGCACGACTTCGTCAACACGGTCAACCAGCCGGTGCAGGCGCTCGACACGGCAGCGATGAGCGCCGTGCTGGAACGTCATCGCGCTGAAGGGCGTGCGCTGATCGAGAAGGAAGCGGTGCAGCCGGAGACGATCCGCTACAGCCATTCGGCCGACATGCAGTTTGCCGGGCAGACGCACATCATCAATGTCCCGCTGCCGTCGCAGGCCATCGACCGAGACGAATTGCAGCAGCTGTTCGAGGCTGCCTACTTCCAGCGCTTCCGCGTGACTCTGCCGGAGATCCGCGCCCAGCTGGTCAACCTGAACACCTCGGTGACCGGCGTACGTCCGGCGCTCGACCTGTCGACGCTGATCGATCCGGCAGGGCGCGGCCTGGTGCCCGGCGACGCGCTGATCGAGACCCGGCCAGTGCGCTTCGGCAAGGCGTGGATCGATACGCCCGTCTACGCGCGCGAGCGATTGCCGCTCGACGCCGTGATCCACGGTCCCGCCATCCTCGAACAGCTCGACGCGACAACCGTGGTTCCCCCCGGCGACCGCGCCGTCGGCGACGCGGAAGGCAACATCATCATCGAGATCGGCAAAGGTGACGTGGCATGAGCACCCTCGACGCCATCACGCTCTCCGTCATCCAGGCGGCGCTGCAGCAGACCTGCGACGAGATGGACCTGACCTTCAGCCGCGCGGCGTTCTCGCCGGTGATCGCCGAAGCGAATGACCGGTCCGACGGCATCTACTCGGCCGTGGATGGCTCGCTGATCGCCCAGGGTGCTGGCGGCCTGCCGGTGTTCGTCGGCGTCATGCAGTATTCCACCAAGACGATCATCGAGATGATCGCCGACGGGCGCTGCCTCGCGCCGGAGCCGGGCGACATCTACATCGTCAACGATCCTTACCTCGGCGGCACGCATCTGATGGACGTGCGCTTCGCCATGCCGGTCTATCGCAATGGCGCGATCTTCTGCTGGCTCTCCAACACCGGTCACTGGCCGGACATTGGCGGTTCGGTGCCCGGCGGCTTCTCCGCATCGGCAACAGCGGTCGAGCAGGAAGGGCTGCGGCTGCCGCCGGTAAAGCTGTTCAAGAAGGGCGCGCTCGATCCGGAGATCCTGGCGATCATCTCGTCCAATATCCGGGTCGCCGACCAGCGCATCGGCGACATCAAGGCGCAGGCAGCGGCGCTGATGGTCGGGCAGCAGCGGCTGTTTTCCATCCTCGACCGCTATGGCGACGCGACGGTGGTGGAGGCGATCGCAGAGCTGCGCCGTCGCGCCGCCGCGCAGATGCGCGCCAATATCGGCCTCATCGCGGACGGCCGCTACGAATCGAAGGCCTATGTCGATTCCGACGGCGTCGTTGACCAGCCGCTTACCATCGCCCTGTCGGTGACCAAGGCAGGCGACACGCTCACCTTTGATTTCTCGGAATCGAGCCCGCCCTGCATCGGCCCGATGAACAGCGTGCTGGCGACGACGCTGTCGTCGGTTTACCTGGCCATGCGCCACATCTTCCCGGATGTGCCGATCAGCGCCGGTGCGTTCGAGCCGCTGATCGTGAACCGGCCGGAAGGCACGTTCCTCGATGCGCGCTATCCGCGCCCGGTGTCCGGCTGCGCGGCGGAAGTTTCCCAGCGCATCGCGGAGGCGGTGTTCGCCGCGATGGTGCAGGCCCTGCCCGACCGGGTGACTGCGGCGCCGGCCGGTTCGTCCGGCAATTTCGCGCTCGGCGGACGCGACCCGGCGCGGGCGAGAGACTTCGTCATGTATCAGATCTCGGGCGGCGGCTATGGCGGCAATGCCGGACATGACGGCCTGTCCAACGGCTGCTCGACCATCGGTATTTCCAAGTCGCCGCCGGTCGAGGTGATGGAGCAGGCGTTTCCGGTGCTCTACCGCAAATACGCCCTGCGCGAAGGCTCGGGCGGCGCCGGACGCCAGCGCGGCGGCTTCGGGCTCGCCTACGAGGTCGAGCTCTTGCGCGGCGAGGCGCGTGCGTCCTTCGTCATGGATCACGGCCGCTTCGGCCCGCAGGGTGCGCTCGGCGGCCGAGATGGCATGGTCAACAGCGTCAGCGTCTGGCGCGACGGCAAGGCGCATGTGCCGCCGCATCTCTCGAAGGAGCAGGACATTCCGCTTAAAGCCGGCGACCGCGTGGCCGTCGGCACGCCCGGTGGCGGCGGTTACGGCGATCCGTTCGAGCGCGAGCCGGCGCTGGTCGGCCGCGACGTGGCGCTCGGCTACTACACGCCGGCGCAGGCGGCCGAGCTGTTCGGCGTGGCGATCGTCGACGGTGCCGTGGACGCGGCGGGCACGAGCCGACTTCGGCAAGGCTAGCGCCGCCCGTCCCCCCCTCAGGCGGAACCATCTGGAACCTCCGCTGCCTTTCCCGGTTATCGCACGCTGATGCCGGGGAGTTTCCAGTCCGTGTTCGACCGCACCGCTTCCGAAGCCGACGAATCCCAGACACACCCGGCCGAACTTGCCGCGCTGGTGCATGTCAGCGACGAGGAGCCGGGCATCCGCCGCAAGGGCCGGAAGCGATTCTCCTATGTAGGGCTGAAAGGCAAAGAGGTTTCTGACCCGGAAACACTCGACCGTATCCGCATGCTCGCCATTCCGCCGGCATGGACGGACGTCTGGATCTCGCCCGATCCGGAGGGGCACATCCAGGCGACCGGGCGCGACCTGCGCGGGCGCAAGCAATATCGCTACCACGCGCGCTGGACCGCCTTCCGCGACGAGGCGAAATATTCGAGCCTGATCGCCTTCGCCGACGCGCTGCCCAGGCTGCGTCTGCGCGTCGATGCCGATCTGCGCCGCAAGGGTACGCCGCGCGAGCGCGTGCTCGCCGCGATCGTCTGGCTGCTCGACAACACGATGATCCGCGTCGGCAACGATGCGTATGCGCGTGAGAACAAGAGCTTCGGGCTCACCACGCTGCGGCGCAAGCACCTGACGGTCGAAGGCTCGACGCTGCGCTTCTCGTTCAAGGGCAAGTCGGGCAAGGAGTGGCGCGTCCGCCTTTCTGACCGGCGCATCGCGCGGGTGATGCGATCGCTGCAGGAACTGCCGGGGCAGGAGCTGTTCAAATACATCGACGAGAGCGGAGAGCGCCGGCAGCTGCGCTCCCAGGACGTCAACGGCTACATCCGCGAGGCGATGGGCGAGGCGTTCAGCTCAAAGCATTTCCGCACCTGGGGCGGCACCATCGCGGCGGCGCACTTCTTCGAGCAGGTCGAGGTGGCCGAATCGAAAGCGGGGCAGCGCCGCGCCATCAACGCGACGATCGACAGGGTCGCCGCGCTGCTCGGCAACACGCGAAGCGTGTGCCGCGCCTGCTACATCCATCCGGGCGTGATCGAGGACTGGTGCGAGGGTGCTCTGGCCGAGCGGCTTGCTGCCGCGCGGAAGGCCGTGAAGCGTCCGCGCAAGGGCCTGGATCGGCTGGAGGCGGTGGTGGCGCGCTGGCTCAACGACCGGCATTCAGGGACGGCGCGCAAGAAGCGCCGCCCGCCACGCGCGGCCGCAGTGGCCGCGCCGAGCTAGGCGAACCGCGCCTACCAGCCGATCTGGAAGGTGGCGCCGGTGCCGCCATTGCCGTTCTGCTGAACGTTGCCGTTCGTGTTCTTGCCGAACTGGAAGAGGCCGTAGGCGTTGTCGTTTCCGTTCTGCGAAAGGGTGCCGGTGTGGCCGTTGCCCTCCTGGTGGACGACGCCGAGATTGCCGCCGCCATTCTGCAGCAGGCCGGCAGCGTTGCCAAAACCCTTCTGCTTGATGCCACCATTCTTGAAACCGTTGGCCAGAGCGTAGATGCCGAGGCCGAGGCGCATCGCCTTTTCGGACTTGGCGCTTGCCGGGGCGACGCTGATCGAGATCTGGCCGCCGGCGAAGGCGGGGGAAGCGATGGCGGCCGAGCCGATGACGATGGCTGCGACGGTGGCTTTGAAGGTGCGGGTCATTGTCGTTCTCTCCTCTGGGTTCCGTTCTTTTTCGTGATGGCCTTTCGCCATCCGATGGAGAGGACTTTGGCGGTGGCGGCCTGAACCGGCCCGGAACCCGCCATTCAGAAATCGTTCACCCGGAAGAAAAGTGCGCCACAGCCGGAAAAAGAGAAAAGGCCCGGAAAACCGGGCCTCTTTTCTGCGGACGGGCTGGTGCGCGGTCAGATGCGGCCGGCGCGCTGTTCGCACGACACGGTGCCGGCACTTGTCTCGAGGCTGAGGCTCGCGTCATAGACGCCGTTGGCGCCGAGCATGACGTTGCCGAGTTGCACGGTCTCGCCAGGAGCAACGGCGAACTCGCCGCCCTGCCGGATGCGCGAATTGCCGGCGCCGGCGACGCTCTCGACGGCGAAGCGATAGATGCCGGATGCAGGCGTCTCGCTTTCGACATTGCCTTCGAGCGCGATCATCCCGCCCATTTCGTGGACGGCGATCTCGCAGCGAAGCGGCGTCTCGGACGCAGCCATGCCGGTGGCGGTGAAAGCGGCGCCGGTGAGCCCGATGGTCAGGAGCAGCGGCGCGATGCGGGCGATGCTGATGCGGGTCTTCGACATGATGATTCTCCAGCGTTGAAAGGCGTGCGACCGAGGAGTGCCGTCAGGCGCTCCCCGGCCGGTCACGTCGGGGAGTGGCCGTTACGGGCAGGTCTGGACGAAGGCGGCGACGTTGCCACCACCGGCCTGCGTCACGTTGGCGTCGCAGCCATTGCCGACCTGCACGCCGGCGGCGATGTTGCCGTTGCCGTCCTGCGTCACGATCGCGTTGTGGTTGGCGCCGAACTGGCCAACGCCGGCCGCGTTGTCATTGCCGAACTGGAAGGTGTCAGCGAAGTTGTTCACGCCGCTCTGGCCGACCGCGGCCGTGTTGCGGTTGCCGAACTGGCGGTTGATCGAGGTGTTGAAGAGGCCGTCCTGGAAGATGCCGATGTCGTTGTCGAAGCCGTGCTGCTCGCCGCCGGCTGCGTGGCCGAAGCCGAACTGTTCGATGTTGAGGCCGCCGGCCATGGCCGACGAGGAAACCGAGCCGATGAGAGCGGCGACGGCGGTGGCGATCAGGAATTTGCGGGTCATTGTAGTCTCTCCTCTGGGGTTTTGTGATTGGGCGTTGTGCCCTGTTGACGAGAGGGAGTTTTAGACAGCCGCCTCGAACCCGCCCTGAACCGCACGTTCAGATTCCGTTTATTTTGATTTTTCTGTCGGCGGGCGAACGCCGACCTTTACAGCGGCGGCTGCAACGCCCCAAACTCACGGCGGGAGGGAACGTCATGGAGTTTGACTACGTCATTGCGGGCGGCGGTTCGGCCGGCTGCGTGCTCGCCGCGCGGCTCACCGAAGACCCGTCCGTCAGCGTCTGCCTGATCGAGGCGGGCGGCGAGGGCCGCAACCTCATGGTGCGACTGCCGGTCGGCTTCGGGCTCCTGACGCGCGGGCCCTTCCGCAACCTCTACTGGCCGTTCCAGACCGTGCCGCAGCCCGGCCTCGGTGGACGCAGCGGCTTCCAGCCGCGCGGCAAGGGGCTGGGCGGTTCGAGCGCCATCAACGCCATGCTCTACATTCGCGGACACCGCGACGACTACGATGGCTGGGCGGCGGCGGGCTGCACCGGCTGGGGCTATGACGATGTGCTGCCGTTCTTCCGCAAGGCGGAGCGCAACAGCCGCGGTGACGATGCGTTCCACGGCGGCGACGGGCCGCTGTCGGTGACCGACCAATCGAGCCCGCGGCCGATCGCGAAAGCCTTCGTCGAGGCCTGTGCCGAGCACCAGATCCGCTTCAATGCGGACTTCAACGGCGAAACGCAGGAAGGCGCCGGCTACTTCCAGGTCACACAGTTCTTCGATGGGCCGCACAAGGGCGAGCGCTGCTCGGTCGCGGCGGCCTATCTGCACCCGGCGATGCAGCGCCGCAACCTTGCCGTCATCACCGGCGCGCAGGTCACCGGCGTCGATTTCAAGGGCAGCACCGCGAGCGGGCTGAGTTACCGCCGCGCCGGGCAGATCGAGACGGTCAGCGCACGGCGCGAGGTCATCCTGTGCGGCGGCGCGTTCGGCACGCCGCAGATGTTGATGCTCTCGGGTATCGGACCGGGCGCAGAGCTTGCCCGCCACGGTATCGCGGTGCGTCACGACGCGCCGGCGGTCGGCCGCAACCTGCAGGACCATCTCGACTTCACGGTGCTGTGGAAGTCGCGCGACCCCGACATGATCGGCATCGGCGGGCGCGGCACGCTGAAACTGATGCGGGCGATCTCCGAGTGGCGCAAGCAAGGCACCGGCATGCTGACCAGCCCTTACGCGGAAGGCGCGGCCTTCGTGCGCTCGGCGCCCGATGTCGAGCGGCCGGACCTGCAGCTGCACTTCGTCGTGGCGGTGGTCGATGACCACGGGCGCAGGCTGCATATGGGCTACGGCTTCTCCTGCCATGTCTGCGTGCTGCGGCCGTTCTCGCGCGGCAGCGTTTCGCTGGAGAACGCCGACCCGCTGGCGCCGCCGCGCATCGATCCGCAATTCCTCGCCGACGAGCGCGACGCGGCGCTCCTGCTCAAGGGCGCCAAGCTGATGCGGCGGCTGATGCAGGCGTCGGCGCTGCAACCCTATCGCAAGAAGGAACTCTACCTCGCGGGTGAGGTTTCGGACGACGAGCTGATGCGCCACATCCGCGCCCGCGCCGACACGATCTATCACCCCGTCGGCACCGCGCGCATGGGCAGCGACGGGGGTTCCGTCGTCGATCCGCAGCTGCGCGTGCGCGGCGTGGAGCGACTGCGCGTGGTCGATGCCTCGGTCATGCCAACGCTCGTCGGCGGCAACACCAACGCGCCCACCATCATGATCGCCGAAAAGGCCGCTGCCATGATCCGGGCGGGATGAAAATCTCCGCATGCCGGCACCTATCGCTACGGCGTTTCCCGGTCTACGATCCGGCTATATTTCGGATGCCGAAATAAATCCGGTTCAAGGGAGGAAGCGATGCCAGGCAAGAAAATCCTGATGCTGGTGGGAGAGTTCAGCGAGGAATACGAAATCTTCGTCTTCGAGCAGGCGATGCATGCGGTCGGCCACACGGTGCACGTGGTCTGCCCCGACAAGAAGGCGGGCGACGTGGTGAAGACCTCGCTGCACGATTTCGAAGGCCACCAGACCTATACGGAAAAGCTCGGCCACGACTACTACGTCAACAAGACGTTCGCCGAGGTGCGGCCGGAAGAATACGACGCCGTCTACTGCGCCGGCGGGCGCGGCCCGGAATACATCCGCATCGACAAGCGCGTGCAGGCGATGGTTCGCCATTTTCACGAGACGGGGAAGCCGATCTTCACCATCTGCCACGGCGTGCAGATCCTGATCGCGGTGGACGGTGTGGTGCGCGGCCGCGAGGTCGCTGCGCTGGCCTACTGCGAGCCCGAGGTCACCCTGGCCGGCGGCAAGTACATCGACGTCTCGGCGACCGGTGCGCATGTCGATGGCAACCTCGTCTCGGCGAAAGGCTGGCCGGGCCTCGCCGCTTTCATGAAGGAATGCCTGAAGGTGCTCGGCACCGAGATCAGCCATGGCGAGACGCAGAAGGGCAAGCCTCGCCTCGCGGCCTGAGCCGCCCCGTTCCCGCAGCAAAAGGGCCGCTTCAGCGGCCCTTTCTTCGTCGATCAGTGGCGGCGGCCTGGCTGCCGTTTTTCAGCCTTGTCGAGTTCTTGAAGCAGCGACCCGAACTGTGCCGGCATGTCGTGCTCGACGCTGAATGCCGGCTGCGCCCGCAGGACGCGCGCATTCTCCATCCGCATCACCTGACGGAGAATTTCGTTCGCCAGCCTTTCGCTTTTTTCCTTGCCGGACATGCTTTCAAACCCTTTCAGCGACCAAACTCGCCCGCCGCCCGCTGGTTCCGAGAAGTGTCCAGTTGGGCGCTCGTTTGGTAAAAATTGAATAAAAGCCGTTGCTTCACATCTGCTTTTGCTCGGAAGAAAGCATATTAGAAGCGTGCGGCTGAACCGCTGTTGAACGATGCTTTCAGCTGCAAGACGCCGGCGCACGTTGTGCACGCCTGCCCCTCGCGCCCGTCCGGTTTCGGATCCGACGCGTACCCACAGGCGTGACAGACCGCGCGGCCTGCGGCTGCCGCTTCCGGCGATCGTGATGATGGTGCCGCGGTTGGTCGTCTGGCCGCTCGACGCGACCAGACGCATCGGAGGAGTCGGTCAAACGTCCAGGTTGGCGACGCTGAGCGCGTTTTCCTGGATGAAGTCGCGCCGCGGTTCCACCTCGTCGCCCATCAGGCGGGTGAAGAGATCGCCGGCCTCGGCTGCGTCGGTCACGGTGACCTTGAGGAGCGAGCGCACATTCGGGTCGAGCGTGGTTTCCCACAGCTGCTCGGCATTCATCTCGCCCAGACCCTTGTAGCGCTGCATCGTGAGGCCCTTGCGGCCCGACGCGAAGACGGCGTCGAGCAGTGCCAGCGGCCCCGACAGCCTTTCCGTCACCTCCTTGCGGCGCAGCACGGCGGGCGTGGAATAGACCGCGTCGAGGCGTGAGGCATAACGGTCGAGTGCGCGCGCGTCGGCCGAGTTGAGCAGCCCCATGTCGATGTGGGCGACTTCCTTCACGCCGCGCACGGTGCGCTCGAAGACATAGCCGCCGGCGCTTTCGTTGGAGGTGTTCACGCGGCCCTGCCAGCCGCGCTCGGTTTCCTCGGCGATGGCGTCGAGGCGGGCAGCGACCGTCCTGGCGACCTGCGAAGCACGCGCCGGGTCGGCTGCGCTCTCCGGGTTGAGCGCACCGGCGATGGTGGCCTGCTCGACGACAGAGCGATTGTACCGCGTGTGCAGGCCATTGATGAGCGAGCGCACGGCCAGCGCATCGGTCACGGCGGCGCGCAGATCCTGGCCGGCGCGCACCTCGCCGGAGCCAACCGAGAGGGTGGCTTCGTCGAGACCCTGGCCGATGAGGAAGTCCTCGAAGGCGCTCTCGTCCTTGATGTACTGGGCGCTCTTGCCCTTGGTCACCTTATAGAGCGGCGGCTGTGCGATGTAGAGGTGGCCGCGCTCGATCAGCTCCGGCATCTGCCGGAAGAAGAAGGTAAGCAGCAGCGTACGGATGTGGGCGCCGTCCACGTCCGCGTCGGTCATGATGATGATCTTGTGATAACGCAGCTTGTCGGCGTTGAACTCGTCCTTGCCGATCGACGTGCCGAGCGCGGTGATCAGCGTGCCGATCATCTCCGACGACAGCATGCGGTCGAAGCGCGCGCGCTCGACGTTCAGAATCTTGCCGCGCAGCGGCAGGATCGCCTGGTTCTGGCGCGAACGGCCGCCCTTGGCCGAGCCGCCGGCCGAGTCACCCTCGACGATGAAGATTTCAGACTTGGCCGGGTCGCGCTCCTGGCAGTCCGCCAGCTTGCCCGGCAGCGAGGTGATGTCGAGCACGCCCTTGCGGCGCGTCAGCTCGCGCGCCTTGCGCGCAGCCTCGCGCGCGGCGGCCGCTTCGACCACCTTGCCGACCAGAACCTTCGCCTCGGACGGATGCTCCTCCAGCCAGCTGCCGAGCGCTTCGTTGACGAGGCTTTCGACCACCGGGCGGACCTCGGAGGAGACCAGCTTGTCCTTGGTCTGCGACGAGAATTTCGGGTCCGGCACCTTTACCGAGAGGACTGCGGTCAGGCCCTCGCGGCAATCGTCGCCGGTGAGCTCGACCTTTTCCTTCTTGGTGATGCCCGACGTGTTGGCGTAGCCGGTGACCTGCCGGGTCAGCGCGGCGCGGAAGCCGGCAAGGTGCGTGCCGCCGTCGCGCTGCGGGATGTTGTTGGTGAAGGCGAGCACGTTCTCGTGGTAGCTGTCGTTCCACCACATGGCGACTTCGACCGAAATGCCGTCGCGCTCGGCGCGGATGGCGATGGGCGCGTCGATCAGCGCCTTCTTGGCGCGGTCGAGGTAGCGCACGAACTCTTCCAGCCCGCCCTCATAGTGCAGCTCGGTCTGCTTGATGTCGGCATGACGGTGGTCGGTCAGCACGATGCGCACGCCGGAATTGAGGAAAGCCAGCTCGCGCAGGCGGTGTTCCAGCGTGCCAAAGTCGAACTCGACCATGGTGAAGGTTTCCGTCGAAGGCAGGAAGTTCACCTCCGTGCCGTTGCGTCCATCGTAGGTGCCCGGGCGCTTGTCGGGCGTGAAGCTGCCAGTCACCTGCAGCGGGCCGTCGGGCTCGCCATGCGTGAAACTCATCTCGTGGATCTGCCCGTCGCGGCGGATCTTCAGCTTCAGCGAGACCGACAGCGCGTTGACGACCGAAACGCCGACGCCGTGCAGACCGCCCGAAACCTTGTAGGCGTTGCCTTCCGCCGAGGTGTTCTCGAACTTACCGCCGGCATGCAGCTGCGTCATGATGACTTCCGCCGCTGAAACGCCCTCGGTGGGGTGGATACCGGTCGGAATGCCGCGGCCATTGTCGATGACGGTGCAGGAGCCATCGGCGTTGAGCGCCACCGTCACCAGGTCGGCATGGCCGGCCAGCGCCTCGTCGATGGCGTTGTCGACCACCTCGTAGACCATGTGATGCAGGCCGGAACCGTCGTCGGTGTCGCCGATATACATGCCCGGCCGCTTGCGAACAGCATCCAGGCCCTTGAGAACCTTGATGGATTCGGCGCCGTAATCGGCCTGGACGCCGGGCTTATTCTCGGACTGGTCGCTCATGCACTTCCATTCTTCTGGAATGCCGCCCAAGGCCTGCCAAAAGCGGCCTCGAATCATGCGGCTAAGAGTGCCTCTGATATAATGCCCGGAAGCCGGATTTCCAAGGTTTGCAGGCCATTTGGGACGGGATTAAGGGCAGCCGCCCGGAAGGCCGGCAAATGGCTGCCAGAAGGGCGAGGTGGGAAGCCAAGCACGGCACAGCATGCGTGGACGCCGGTGCTGCGGCTGCCTACATTGCGGGCGAAGCCGGAACCCGCCATGGACACCAAGCCCTCCCCCTTCGTGCCGCCTGCGCCAAAGCCGCGCACGAAGCCGCCTTCGTTCTTCGAGGCAATCCGCATCCTGCGCCGGAATCCGCTCGAGATCTGGGGCGAGCCTTCCTACAACCTGCCGTGGATCTCCGTGCGCGGCCTGGGCGGCCGGCTGGTGATCGCCAACGATCCCGGGCTTATCCGCCACGTGCTGGTCGACAACGTCGCCAACTACCGGCTGGCGGACATCCGGCAGCGCATTCTACGGCCGATCCTGCGCGATGGCCTGCTCACCGCCGAAGGCCCGGTGTGGAAGCGATCGCGCAAGGCCATGGCGCCGGTGTTCACGCCGCGCCACACGGCCGGCTTCGGGCAGCCCATGCTGACGCGCACACAGCGCTTCGCCGATGCCTATGCGGGGACCGGCGAGACCGTCGATGTGGCGCGGGACATGACGCGCCTGACCTACGCCATCCTCGCGGAGACGCTGTTCTCCGGCGAGATCGCCGGCGACATCGGAAGTTTCGAACACGAGGTGGACCGGCTGTTCGAGACGATGGGGCGCGTCGATCCGCTCGATGTGCTCGGCGCGCCCGCCTGGCTGCCCCGCATCAACCGCTGGCGCGGGCGCAAGGCACTGGCGATGTTCCGGCGCATCGTCTCGGAGACGATCGCGCTGCGCGAGGAGCGCCTGGCGCGCGGCCCCGACACCGTACCCCAGGACTTCCTCACCCTGCTGCTCAAGGCTGAGGGCCCGGAGGGGCTGTCGCGCGCGGAGGTCGAGGACAACATCATCACCTTCATCGGCGCCGGGCACGAAACCACGGCGCGGGCGCTCGGCTGGACGCTCTACTGCCTTGGCGAAGCACCCTGGGAACGTGACAGGGTCGAGGCGGAGATCGACGTGGTCGTCGCCACGGAAAGCGACCCGACGAAGTGGCTGGAGAAGATGCCGCTGACGCGTGCGGCCTTCGAGGAGGCGATGCGGCTGTATCCGCCGGCCGCCTCGATCAGCCGCACGGCGATCGAGGAAGACCGCTACCAGACGCTGGTCATCCCGAAGGGCGCCGAGATCCAGATGATGCCGTGGACCATCCACCGGCACCGCACGCTGTGGGATAACCCGGAAGCCTTCCTGCCGGAACGCTTCCACCCCGGCAACCGCGAGAAACTGGACCGCCACCAGTACCTGCCGTTCGGCGCCGGACCGCGCGTCTGCATCGGCGCCAGCTTTGCCATGCAGGAGGCGGTGATCGTGCTCGGCGTGCTGTTGTCGCGCTTCCGCTTCGACAGCATCGCCGCGACCAATCCGTGGCCGGTGCAGAAGCTGACGACGCAGCCCGCGGGCGGGCTGCCGATGCGCGTCAGCCGGCGCTGAGTCAGGTGTCGCGCAGGAAGCTGCCGTTCACCCACCCGGAGAAGAGAGGAACGCCCTTGTTGTCGAGCGCGGATACATAGCGCCAGTTGCCGCTGGCCTCGTGCACAACCACCAGCGACCCATCCGGCAGGGGCTGCGGCCGAATGAGATCGAAGCTGGCGGCCGGCCCCTTGCGCACGTTGAGCCCAGTGGGCGAACTCACCACCATCGTATCGGGCCCATTGTCGGCACGGCCGAAGACCTTGGCGCGGAACGAGGCCATGTTCCAGGCCGGGCCGGGATCGGTCTTGCGCAGCGGCGCGATGTCGTCGTGACCGACGATCTCCTCGATCTTGTATGTGGAGCAGATCGCCTGAGCGGCACCGATAGTGGCCTCGACCTGCGATGTCGTGAAAGTCTCCCAGCCGCGCACCATACCGTCATTCTTGTGCGCCGCTTCGATGACATGCCCCGGATCTACGGACTGGTTCGTCCATGACCGCCAGCCGCTGCCGCTCCTGGTCAGCGGCCCCCAGTTTTCGATCTCGATACCAATCGAATCCTGATTGAGGCCGACATGCATCGTACCGCTCTTGTCGCGCCATTGGCTCTTGCCGGCATGCCAGCCGACCGTATCGAACGGCACGCACTGCTTGATGGTCCCGTCGCGGCGGATGACCAGATGCGCCGAGACTTTCGCCACGGACTTTGAGAAATATGCCGCGATGTCCGAGCCCGGACCACTCGCCGTGAAATGGATCACGAGGAACTGCGGCTTCATCTTTCCGCCGACGTTCGGCGACTTCACGAAGTCGACTTATGTGCCATCGATCGTCAACTTACCCTTGCTTACCCCGTACATTCCAAACCTCCCGTTCAGGTTGTCTGCACCTGGATCATATACAACTTTAAGA
>JBFXFO010000014.1:0-43020 GCA_050178915.1 Rhizobiaceae bacterium
TCGCCGCCACAAAGACTGTCCGTTAACCATGGATAGCGCGACGTGGTTAATCGAGGATTAACATGATGCTTAACGAGGTTAAGGATGTGTGAGCGCGAAGCGCTCGGCGCCCAGCAGGACGCCTGCAAGCCATTGATCCAGAGTACAAAAAGAGATCGGGCCGCACCTTGCGGTGCGGCCCGACTTTTTCGTGCTGTGAACGAAGTGGAGGTCGATTAGCCGCGGAAGAGCGACAGGATCGACTGCGGACCGGAGTTCGCGATCGACAGCGCCTGGATGCCGAGCTGCTGCTGAACCTGCAGCGCCTGCAGGCGGGTCGATTCCTTGTTCATGTCGGCGTCGACGAGCTGGCCCACACCGCGATCGATCGAGTCCATCAGGGCCTGCGTGGCGCTCTTCTGGAGATCGATGCGCTTCTTGGCGGCGCCGAGCGTCGCGGCGGCGTCGGTCAGGTCCTTCGTCGCCGTATCGATGACCGTCAGCATTTCGCCGATCTGGCGGTCATTGTAGCCGACGACCGTCAGCGTCGAGACAGCGTAACCGTCCGTCGCGGCCGAAGCGGCGTTGGCGGCGGCCTGGACGGCGGTGTTGCCGCGGGCGCCGGTGGTGGCGAGACGCAGGCCGTCGAGGATGCCCTTCTGCACGTTGGTCGCCGTGGCGAACGCTTCGTAGAGCTTCACCGAGTTGACGTCGATGTCGATGGTCTTGACCGACACGGCGCCGGCCGACGAACGCGTGAAGGCCGAAACGACCTTGGCGGCGTCATGCGTACCGGCAGCGGTGTGACCGGTGGTGGTGTCGACCGACAGCCAGTTCGAGCCGGAGAACGAAGCGCCGTCGGCGCCCATCTTCAGCTGCGCCTGGAGCGCGGTGATTTCCGTCTGCAGCTTGGCCTTGTCCGACGCGGCGGCGCCGGTGGCGGCAACGACCTTGTCCTTGATGACGCCGATCGTCTCGATCGCCTTCTCGAGCGCCGAGTAGGCGGTGTCGACCTTGCCGGCGCCGAGGCCGAGCGTGTCCTGCACGACCGAGAGCGAGCTCTTGTCCGAACGCATGGTGGTCGCGATCGACCAGTACGCGGCGTTGTCGGAAGCGGTCGCGACGCGGTAGCCGGTCGAGATGCGGGCCTGGGTGGTTTCGAGGTTCTTGTTGGTGGAGCTCAAGCTCTGAAGAGCGGTCAACGCGGAAGCGTTGGTCATGATGCTGGACATGGCACTCGTACCCTTTGTCACACACTTTTTTACATACCGGCGCGACCGGTATGACGGAGCGGCATCATGCCAATGATCACGCGAACAAGGATCAACCCGCCATCTGAGCGCAATATGGCTGGGACTCCCTACCAAACGGCTAAGGTCGAGGGTTAATGCATATTAATTTAGTAGATTTTGGACGGGCCGCTTAGCGCGTTGCCAGCGGAGTGTCTTCGACTGAGTGCCCGCAACGCGGGCTGCGGCCTAGTTGAACGAGCGGACTAGACTGCCGACGAGCAGATTCCACCCGTCGATCAGCACGAAGAACAGTATCTTGAATGGCAGGGATACCACCGTCGGCGGCAGCATCATCATGCCCATCGCCATGGTGATCGTGGCCACGATCAGGTCGATGACGAGGAAGGGCAGCACGATGAGGAAGCCGATCTCGAAGCCGCGCCTGATTTCCGAGATCATGAATGCCGGCACCAGCACGCGCAGATCCGCGGTCGTCGCCGTGATCGGCGTCGGGCTCTGCGCCTGCGCGAGATCGGCGAACAGCGCGAAATCCTTCTCGCGGACATTGCGCGCCATGAAGTCGCGGAACGGCGCGGCGATGCGTTCCGCCGCGACCGTCTCGTCGATCTGGTTGTCCATCAGCGGACGCACGCCGTTCGTCCACGCCTGATCGAAGGCCGGCGTCATGACATAGAACGTCATGAACAGCGCCAGGCTGATGAGGATCAGGTTGGCGGGCGTCGTCTGCAGGCCGATGCCGGCGCGCAGGATCGAGAAGGCGATGATGAAACGCGTGAAGCTGGTGACGCAGATGAGCAGGCCAGGCGCAATGGAAAGCACCGTGATCAGGCCGAACATCTGGATGATGTAGCCGACCGTCGTGCCGTCGGCCTGGCTGATCTGGCCGAGGTCGATGGTCTGTGCCGCCGCGGCGGTGACGCCGGCGGTCAGCAGGGCGAGCGTGAGGCCGATGCGTCTCATTCGAACAGCAGCGTGCGGATGAAGACGTGCTTGACGTGGCCGCCGGTGCGAACCGATGCGCGGTCTTCGAGGTCGGCCTTGAGGTGCTGGATGCCGCTGGCGCCCTCGATCTGGTGCATCTTCACCGTGCGCATGAAGCTCAGCAGATCCTGGTGGATCATGTCGACGATGGTCGGATCGACAGGCGGCACGTCGAACTGCACGGTGACTTCCATGCGTGCCCAGATGTCGCTCGGCGCGGCGAGGTTGGTGGTGATCGGCGCCAGGTTGAACAGCGTGGTTGTCGCCGCGGGCGCCGCGCCATGCCCGCCTTCGGCGGCGGCATCGCCATGCCCGCCTTCGGCGGCGGCATCGCCATGGCCGCCGCCCGCTTCGCCGTGGCCACCCGCCTGCTCGCCGTGGCCGCCGCCGGCACTCGCGCCATGCCCTCCGGCGGCGGGCGCGCCGTGACCGCCGCCTGCGTCAGCGCCGGCCGATGCATCGGCGTCCGCCGCTGGCGGTGGCGGCATTTCGCCCCTGAGCATGCCGCCCGAGAAGAAGCCGCCGCCCGCTGCGGCCAGCGTCAGCACCAGCAGCAGGACGATCTGCATGATCATCGACGGCCCCTTCTTCGGGGCTGGCGCGTCCTCTGCGGTTGCCGTGGCGGCTGCCATCGATCAGGTCATCCGGTTCCGGTCAGAACGGCAGCACGATGTCGAGCACCTGCTGCCCGTAGGGCGGCTGCTGCACTTCGGTGATGCGCCCGCGTCCGCCATAGGAGATGCGCGCCTCGGCGATGCGTTCGTAGGAGATCATGTTGTCCGCCTCGATGTCGGACGGCCGCACAATGCCTTCGATGGTGAGGATGCGCAGTTCCGCATTGACCCGCACCTCCTGCGAGCCCTGGATCAGCAGATTGCCGTTCGGCAGCACGCCGGTGACGATCGCCGCGACCAGCAGTTCGATCGCCTCGGAGCGCGTCGTCGCCCCAGCCCCGCTCGATTCGGTGCCCGACTGGATCTTTCCATCGGCGGCGCCATCGACGGAACCGCCCGCGCTGGAGGCCGAGCCTTTGAGGCCGAGGCTGCGCGATGCCGTGCGGCTGCGGTCGGACTCGTTCTTGAACTTGGCGCGGTCGTTGATCGAGATGCGCACCGTCAGGATGTCGCCCTGCTGCAGGGCGCGTGGGTCGGTGAACAGCCGGCTCTGGCGGTCGTGCCACAGCGAGAAGCGCTGTTGCGACGGCGGCGGGGCGGCCGGGTAGTTGCCATCCTTGTAGTAGACCCCGTCCTGCGCGGCAGAGCCCGCGGCGCCTCCCGCCGCATATCCGACGTCGATCGGTGAAAGCTCCGGCGGCTTGTTGATTTCCTTGAACGTGTTGGCGGCGCAGCCGCCCAGCAGGCTCAGGCAGACGACGAGGAGCGCGCTACGGATCACGATGGGTCTTCCTTGCGCGTTGCGGCGGCCATGATGCCGGTGAGCGTCGCGGCAGCCTTGCTGTCCATTTCGTTGAGGATCGTGCCCGCCTTGCGTGTGTCGAGCTTCATCAGGATGCCGGCTGCGAGTTCCTTGCGCAGTTCGGCCAGCCTTTCGGCCGCTGCGTCCGGCTTCATCGTCGCGTAGATCTTGACGACATTGTCTTCTGCGTTGGACAGGAATTCCTCGCGCCGCTTCAGCCAGTCCTCGTATTCGGCCCGCTTCGCGTCCAGCGTCTTGATGCGCTGGTCGATCTCCGCCTGCAGCGCCTTCAGCTCGGCCGCCTGGATCGCGTAGCGGCGGTCGCGCGCGGCGTCCGCGATGTTGCCGCAGAACTTCTCGATCTCCGACTGCTCCGGCGGCTTGGCGATCGCAGCCGACACCGAGCCCTCGTTCGCCGCCGGGGAGGCGCCGGCGCTTGCCAGCAGCGCCAGGGCTGCGACGACCGCAATGCGACCCTGGCGGCGGGTGAGCGGGGAGAAGGCGTTCAGCATGGCGACACCTATTGCAGCACCAGCTCGGCCTGCAGTGCGCCGGCCGACTTGATGCCTTGCAGGATTGCGATGATGCCGTCCGGTTTGACGCCGAGGCGGTTGAGCCCGGCGACCAGGGTCTCGAGGTCGGGTCCGTCGAGCACGGCGACACGCGCGTCCGGCGCGTTGGCGTCGATCGCCGTATACGGCTCGACCGCCGTCTCGCCCTTCGAGAAAGGCTCCGGCTGCACCACCTTCGGCGCCTCGGTGATGCGCACGGTCAGCGTCCCGTGGCTGATCGCCACGCGCGAGATGCGCACGTCCTGCCCGATCACGATGGTGCCGGTGCGTTCGTCCACGACGACACGCGCCGGTCCGTCCGACTCCACGATGAGGTTTTCGAGTTCCGATACGAAGCGCGCCGGGGAAATGCCGTCCGGCTTGGTGATGCGCACGGTGCGCGCATCCTGCTCGGCGGCGAGCGCGCTGCCGAACCGGCCCTTAGCATATTCGTTGATGACGTCGACGATCATCACGGCGGTGGAGAAATCCGGGTTGCGCAGCTGCAGCGTCATCGTCGAAAGATCGGTGAAGCTGGCGTCCACCTGCCGTTCGACGATCGCGCCGTTCGGCACTCGGCCGGCGGTCGGCACGCCCTGCGTCAACGTCTCCGCCTGCCCCTGCGCCGAGAAGCCCGAGACGAACACCGGCCCCTGCGCCACCGCGTAGATCTGGCCATCGGCGGCGCGCAGCGGCGTCATCACCAGCGTGCCGCCGCCGAGCGAGGTGGCGTCGCCGAGCGACGAAACCGTCACGTCGATGCGCGAGCCCGACTGCACGAAGGCCGGCAGGTTAGCCGTCACGATCACCGCCGCGACATTCTTGGCGCGCGCGCGGCCGCCCTCCGTGGCGATGCCGAGATTTTCCAGCATGGCGCGGATCGACTGCTCGGTGAACGGCGAGTTGCGCAGGCTGTCGCCCGATCCCTGCAGGCCGATGACGAGGCCGTAGCCGACAAGCTGGTTGTCGCGCGCCGCCTGCAGCGTCGCGATGTCCTTGATGCGCGAAGCGGCAACGGCAGGCTGGATGAAGCCTGCCGCGATCGCTGCTGCAATGAGGAGATGCCGGATCATGACGATGCGAGCCGCACCGTTCCGTCGGCCATGATCATGCCGACGAAGACAGCCCCGCTGTCGACGTTGCGCACCTTGATCATGTCGCCTTCCGAGCCCGGCTGCAGCGATATCCCCTGCAGCGTGATGGTCAGCGCGCCCTGCTCCAGCACGACCTCGACCGGCGCGCCGAGATCGACGAGATAGGCCTCGCGCACCGAATCCATCGGGATGTAGCGCCCCGGCAGCAGCGTCTTCTTCGCCACCTTGCCGGAGATGAGCGAGGCCGATCTGACCATCGCCGGCGGTACCTGCCGGCCCTCCTTCAGCTTCACCTCGCGCAGCACCTCCGGCGCGATGGTCTCGCCCGGATAGATGACGCGCTGCGTGACGATGGCGATCTCCTGCGCGAACGCCGGCGCCTGCGTCGCGGCGAGCGCGAGCAGGGCGACGAGGACGGCACGGAGACGGCGTGGCTGCATCGCTGGCGTCAACGCATGTTCTTGGAGACGACCGCCGCCATCTCGTCGGCGGCCTGGATGACCTTCGAGTTCATCTCGTAGGCGCGCTGCGCCGAGATCAGCTCGGTGATTTCCTTCACCGGGTCGACGTTGGAGCTTTCCAGATAGCCCTGCTGGATCGTCGCGAAGCCGAGGTCGCCCGGCGCGCCGACATTGGCCGGCCCGGAGGCTTCCGTCTCGCGGAACAGATTGTCGCCAAGCGGCGCGAGGCCGGCCTCGTTGGCGAAATTGGCAAGCGAGATCTGGCCGAGGTCCTGCAGTTCCATCTGGCCGTCGATGCGCGCGAACACCTGGCCGGTGTTGTTGACGATCAGCTCGACCGTGTCCTGCGGGACGGTGATCGCCGGCATCACGGTGAAGCCGTCCACCGTCACCACCTGGCCCGTGGCGTTGGTGTTGAACGCGCCGGCGCGGGTGTACAGCGTCTGCCCGTCGGCGCCTTCGATCTGGAACCATCCGCTGCCCATCAGGGCGAGGTCGAGCTTGTTGCCGGTGCTGGTCAGCGCACCCTGCACATGCAGGTTGCGGATCGCCGCCGTCTTCACGCCGAGGCCGACATTGGCGCCTTCCGGCACGATCGCTGCATTGGCGCGGTTCGGAACGCCCTGCAGCCGCTCGGTCTGGTAGAGCAGGTCGGAGAACTCGGCGCGGGCGCGCTTGAAGCCGGTGGTGTTGATGTTCGCGATGTTGTTCGCGATCACCTCGAGGTTGGTCTGCTGGGCATTCATGCCCGTGGCGGCGATGGCGAGAGCCTTCATCGGTCAGTGTCCTCAGATCGCCATGCGGCTGACTTCGAGATAGGCGGTGACGATCTTGTCGCGGATCGCGATGGCCGCCTGCAGCGACTGCTCCGCGCTCATCACCGCGTCGACCACCTGGCGGGTGTCGGCTTCGCCGCGCAGCGCCTGGATCGAGACCTGCTCGGAATTATGCAGATTGTTCATGGTGCGGTTGGCGGCTTCCGAGATCATGCTGCCGAAGCTCGCGCCGACGCTGGCGCCAGCCGTCGTCGTGCCGGTCTTGCCCGAAAGCTGCTCGGCGACATTGCCGAGCAGGTTGATGCCGATACCGGCTACGCCAGGGATCATGTTACTGCGTCCTCATCAGGTCGATCGTCATCGAGATCAGCTCGCGCGCCTGCTTGATGACCTGGAGATTGGCTTCGTAGGAGCGGTTGGCCTCGCGCATGTCGGCCATCTCGATCAGCGGATTGACGTTGGGCATCTTCACGTAGCCGGCGGCGTCCGCCGCCTCGTGGCCGGGCTGGAACTCCACCTGGAAGTTGCTCGGGTCGTTCTTGATCGCGGCGACGTCGACGAATGCCGCGCCGCTGCCGCGGTCCACTTCGGCGGCGAACGAGATGGTCTTGCGGCGGTACGGCTCGGCCCCCGGCGTGCTGCCGGTCGATTGCGCGTTGGCGAGGTTTTCCGAAACCACGCGCAGGCGCTCGGACTGGGCGGTGAGGCCGGAAGACGCGACCTTCAGGGCTGTCGAAAGCGGATCCATCAGGCCCTCGTCACCATCATCATCATGCGATGGAAGGATTTCACGATCGCGGTGTTGAGTTCGAACTCGCGGCGGATCTCGCCCGCCTTCATCAGTTCGCTCTCGAGCACCACTCTGTTGCCGGTGGGCAGCACGGCGGCGTCGCCGATGTCATCGGGGCGCACCGCGATGGAAGCCTGCGTGACGCCGCTCATCAGGTGGCCCGACTGCGTCGCGCCCATGGCGACGCGCGTGTTGTCCAGCACCTTCTCGAACGGCTCGACGTCGACGGCCGTGTAGCCGGGCGTGTTGGCGTTGGCGATGTTGCCCGCCACCGCCGACTGCCGCACCGACAGCCAGCGCGCCTGCTGCGTGGCAAGATCGAAAAGGTTGACTGGCTGCATCACACTTCCCCGGATTGGGGCAGAGTATGGAGCCAGTCTTGCGCGGGCCTTGCGACCCCTGCTCAGCGTCGGGAGAGGCGCGATCCCGGCAGGAATCCGAGCGGTTCTGCGTCCGGGACTGCCGTCGGCGCGCTAGGGCGAGACTTCGAGTACCCGCTCGTCATTGGTCACGACCACCCAGTGGCCTCCGCGCTGCTCGATCGAGGCGACACGGCTGTTGTCGGGCAGCGTCGAGCCGCGCTGCACCACCCACATGCCCGTCTCGTCCTCGACCATGGCGCGGCCATTCTCGACATGGATGATGCGGAACACCGGCGCCCCCGCCGGGAAGGGCTGCTCGAGCACGCTCGGCGGCGCTTCGGCGTCCTCGTCGTGCTGCAGCGTGCCCGTGGCGAAGAGGTCGAGCTGCAGGTCGGGCAGTTCTTCCGCGGCCATCGGGGCGCCGACGCGTTCCTTCTGCGGCCCGATCGTGATCGGACCGCTTGCGCCGCTCGTGCCCTCGCCGCTGAACGTGACCGCCGGCGGTCCGAACTGGTCCTGGTTGAAGAAGATGTACCAGGGAAACAGCGCACAGATCAGGCCGAGCGTGATCCCCAGTGCCGCGACCATCAGGTCGCTGCGACGCTCGCGCTTCGCCTTCGGCGCCGGCTGCGCCTTCTTCTTCTGATCAGGCCGGATGATCTTGATGAGTTCCGCCGCCAGCGGCGGCTCCTCCGGCTTATGCCACTGGATCGGCATTCGGCTTCTCCTTGCCACCTCTCAGGTGGCGGGCAAGATCGGCGAACGCGTCGGCGGACGGAGGATCGCCCGGCGACTGCTTCAGCGCCTCGTAGATCATCGGCACCTGCCGCACGGCCCCATCCAGTTCAGGGTCCATGCCCGGCTGGTAGGCGCCGAGCAGGCGGATGTCGCGCGTGTCCTCGAAGCGGGCGATCAGCGCGCGCAGCTTCAGCACCAGGGCGCGCTCGTCATTGCTCCAGGCCTTCCGCGCCAGCCGCGAGATCGACGCCAGCGGGTTCACCGCCGGATAGCGGCCCTGCTCGCCGATCGAGCGATCGAGCACGATGTGGCCGTCGAGGATGCCGCGCACTGAATCCGCGATCGGATCGTTGTGGTCGTCGCCATCGACCAGCACCGAGATGATGGCGGTGATCGAACCGGCGCCGTCGGCGCCCGGGCCGGCGCGTTCCAGCAGCTTCGGCAGTTCGGTGAAGACCGAGGCCGGATAGCCGCGCGCCACCGGCGGCTCGCCTGCGCCGGCCGCGACTTCGCGCAGCGCATGCGCGTAGCGCGTGACGGAATCGAGGACCAGCAGCACGCGGTCGCCAGCATCGCGGAAATGCTCGGCCACGCGCATGGCGGTTCCCGACGCGCGCCTGCGCATCATCGCGCTCTCGTCGCTGGTGGCGACGACGGCGACGGTTTTCGCGAGCGCATCGCCGATCGTGTCTTCGAGGAATTCGCGCACCTCGCGGCCGCGTTCGCCGACCAGCGCCACCACCACCGTGTCGAAGGCGTCGGCGCTCGCCAGCATCGCCAGCAGTGTGGACTTGCCGACACCCGAGCCTGCGAAGATGCCGAGGCGCTGCCCGAAACAGATCGGCGTGAAGATGTCGATGACCTTGACGCCGGTCTTCAGCGCCGTGCCGACGCGCTGGCGCGCGAGCGCCGCGGGCGTCCCCACCGCAGTGCCTGCCGGGCGCTGCGTCAACGGCTCGGGCAGCAGGTCGATCGGGCGGCCGAGCGCGTCGATAACCCTGCCCCGCCAGCTGTGGTCGGGCACGATGTCGAAGGCGCCGAGATTGTAGACCGCGTCGCCGATACCGGCGTCGGCATTGCGTTCATACGGTGCGACCAGCGCGTCGTCAGGGCCGATATGCACGATCTCGCCGTTGCGTCGGCCGTTCTGGCCGCGGTGTTCGACCAGATCGCCGAGCCGCGCGCTGGCCGACAGGCCTCGCACGCGGAAATGCCCGGCGGAAACTTCGGAGACCGTGCCGCCGCGGCGCACCAGCGCGGCATCGTTTGCGAACCGGTCCACGACGTTTGCGAGCCGCGAGAGCGAATTTTGCGGACGCTTCGCGGCCGGCACGAGCGAACGGGCAGCCGCGCTGTCCTGCATCAGGGATTACTGTCCGCCGCCCAGCGTCTTCACGGCGCCGTCGAACGTGTTCTCGGTCTGCGCGATCATCGCGGACGACGCCTCGAAGGCGCGCTGCAGCATGATCAGCCGCGTCATCTCCAGCACCGGATTGACGTTCGACTCCTCCAGGAAGCCCTGCGCCACGCCGATGTCCATGCGATCGACGACCGGCTCGGGCGCGGTCGCCGGAACGATGCCGGAGTTCTCGAAGCGGACGAAATTGCTGCCGGGCTGGAAATTGAACAGCCCGATCGAAGCCACGAGGTTGCCATTCTGGCGGATGACACCGTCGCGGCCGACCTCCGGCGCGCCCTCGCGCGGGTCGAGCTGGATCGCCGCGCCGCCGGCGTCGAGCACCGGATAGCCATTGATGGAGACGAGCTGGCCGGTATCGCGCATGGTGAAGCGGCCGTCGCGCGTCATCACCGTTCCGGCCGGCGTCTCGATGCCGAACCATGCGTCGCCCTGAATGGCGAAGTCGAACGGGTTTCCCGTCTCGCGTATGCCGCCGAGCTTCTCCGACAGGAAGGTGTCGCCGGCCGACGCGTAGGATACCGCATTCTGGCCGGTGCCGCGCACCACGTCCTCGAACTTCACGTCGGTGCCGCGAAAGCCGATCGTGCCGGCATTGGCGACGTTGTCGGCAATCGTGTTGAGGCGCTTTTCCAGCGCCACCTGTGAGGAGAGCGCGACGTAGAGACTGTCCTGCATCGCTAGAACCTCATCCTCTGCATGGTGAAGAGAAGATCGGTCGAGATGCCGATCTCGGCCGGCTGCGCGAACAGCACCGTCGCGGCGTTCGACTGCGACGAGGTCTGCTGGTTGATGTCCCACATGTTGGTGAAGCGGGTCATCAGCTTGCTGAGCTTGTCGGGATCCGTCAGTTCGTCGAGCTTGATCTTGCTTTCGAAATACTGGACCTGCTTGTCGATGTCGGCCGATGCGAACGAGTCCGGCAGCGACAGGATCGTGCGCACCACCTTCGCCAGGGCAGGATCGGCAAGCACTGAATAGAATGACGCGATCGTGGGTGCCTTGCGCTCGAAATAGAGCGCGAGGCGCAGGCCTTCGCTTTCGCCGCCGGCGTTGATTTCGAGCGTCTGCCGCGTGAACTTGTCGATCGCCGGCTGCAGCGCCGTCGCTAGCGTTGTCGTCGTCTCGCCATTCTCGGCGAAGTTGAAGGCCGTGACGAAGGCGGCGAAGTTCTTGTTGGTCAGCTTGTTGGCCGGGCTGTTGGCGTCCTTCACGCCGCCCTCCAGCATCTGCCGCACCGTCTCCGGCTTCTGTGCCGCCGGATCGAGGCCGTAGGCGAACAGCGCGTAGTCGAGCAGCCGCTTGTTCGCCATCAGATCGTCGATCGACTCGACCTTGCCGATGTTGGCCTGATAGTAGGCGTTCTCGGTCCTCAGATAGGCGACCGTCGGCTGGATCCAGCCAAGCGACGCCTTCTGCGACCAGAGCGCCGTGGTGTCCTTCAGCGCGGAATCGCGCGAGGTCGCCTGGTCGCCATACTGTGCGAAGTCGAAGGCAGCGACGAAGTTGGCGAAACGCCTGTCGGACAGCATGTTGGCGGGGCTGTCGGGGTCGGTGATGCCGCCCTCGATCATCGTTCGTATCGTGCGCGTCGTCTCCGCGCTCGAGTCGAGGCCGTAGGCCGACATCGCATAGGAGAGCAGGCGGCTGTCGGCGAGGAACGCCGTGACCGTCTTCATCTTGCCGATGTTGGCCTTGAAGTAGTCCGTCTCCGCCTTGATGTAGTCGGCATTGAGCCTGACCACAGACATCCCGGTGCCGCTTGTGTATTTCTGCGGCACTTCCTTGGTCACGACGTCGCGCGTCGTGGTGGCTGTCCCGTTCTCCACGAAGTTGAACGCCGTGACGAAATTGGCGTAGCGCTTGTCGGCCAGCTGGTTGGCCGGGCTCTGCGGGTCGAGCACGCCGCCTTCGAGCATCGTGCGCACTGTCGCCGCCGGCTCCGTCACCGAATCGAGCCCGTATGCGGCCATCGCATAGGTGAGCAGGCGGTCGTCGGCGAGCAGGCCGTCGATCGACGTGACGTTCTTGATGTTCGAAATGTAGTACTCGGTCTCGGCGCCGAAATGCGCATAGTCGCCGTCGAGCACCGACAGTTGCACCTGCGTGCTGAAATTCTTCGGCACGTCGTGCTGGGCGCGGTTGTAGCTCGTCGCCTGCGCGCCGTACTTCTCGAAATTGTAGGTCTTGGCGAAATCGGCGTAGCGCTTGTCGCTCAGGCGGTTGGCGAAGCTGTCGCTGTCCGAGATGCCTTCCTTCAGCACCTTCTTCATGAACGCCTTGGCGTAGATCATGTCCTCCAGCCCGTGCGCCTTCATGGCGTAGCGGTAGAGCCGATCGTCGTTCATGAGGTCGTCGATCGACGTGACCTTGCCGATGTTCTCGCGATAGTAGGTGGTCTCGCGCTGGGTGGTCGGCTCCTTCTGCACGCGGTCGAGCGCGCGCGGAAGGTCGCGCGAAATGAGCTGATAGCTTGTGAAGGTGCTGAGCAAGACGCAACCCCGGCCGATCCTATCGCCGGAGGCTAGGCGTCAATCCTTGCGCGAAGCTGAAGAATGGTCGGAAATCGTTAACGCACTCCTCCCCGGCAAGCCGGAGAGGAGTTTTGTCAGGAACGCGAAGCGTCAGGCGGCCTGCGCCATCCGCACCTCGGCGCGGCGGCCGGTCGCCTTCAGCACGCCGGCCGCATTGTCGATCGCGCCCTCTTCTAGCTCGAGCGCCAGGAAGCGGTGGCGCTCGTACGGTCCCGGCATCGCCAGCCGGCCGGTCTTCTCCGCCGAGAAGCCGAAGCGGCCGTAATACGGGGCATCGCCGACCAGCAGGATGACCTTGTGGCCGAAACGCTTCGCCTCCTCGATGGCGACCCGCATGAGCGCCGAGCCGATGCCGGCGCTCTTGACGGCCGGATCGACGGCGAGCGGCCCGAGCAGCAATGCCGCCGTTCCCGCCCCCGCGTGGCCGCCTTCGCCGGCCGCCACGTCCCAGAGCCGCACCGTGCCGACGACGTTGCCCGCCTCGTCACGCGCGACGAGCGCCAGCCCCTGCGACGGCTTGCGGCCGCGGCGCAGTTTCTCGGACGACTTCTTGCGCCAGTTCGGGCCCATCGCGCGGTCGAGCAGCGCGTCGCGCTGCGGCACGTCCGAAGCCACTTCTGCAAAGATGGCGAAGGCCCCAACGTTCGCCGAGCTGGCCTTCGCCGCCCCCTCATCCGTCTCGCCGCGCGAGCCAGCCGCCGCCACATCGGCGGCGAAGGGCGCAGGCGTCGGGGCAAGGCCGGTCTCCCCCACGGAGACGCGGCCGTCAGCCGAAGCGACGGAAGAGGGGGCGCAAGCGCCGGATGCCGGCGACTGGAATTCGATGTTCATGTCCGAGATCCTTCACAAGCGGAGACTGTTCCACGAGCGAACCCGGCGCCGGCAAAGTTGCCGGCGCTCGGTTTGATCCAGCAGGAAGTCTTCCTGCTAGATCACGTAGGATCGGAGGGGCTCGAAGCCGTTGAACGCCACCGCCGAGTAGGTGGTGGTGTAGGCTCCGGTGCCCTCGATCAGCACCTCGTCGCCGATGGTCAGCGACAGCGGCAGCGGGTACGGCGTCTTCTCGTACATGACGTCGGCCGAGTCGCAGGTCGGGCCGGCGAGCACGCACGGGGCAACCGCGTCGCCGTCACGCGGGGTGACGATCGGGTAGCGGATGGCCTCGTCCATCGTCTCGGCGAGACCGCCAAACTTGCCGATGTCGAGATAGACCCAGCGCACATTGTCGTTGTCGGCCTTCTTCGAGATCAGCACGACTTCCGACTTGATGACGCCGGCATTGCCGACCATGCCACGGCCCGGCTCGATGATCGTCTCGGGCAGGCGGTTGCCGAAATGCTTGCGCAGCGCCGAGAAGATGGCTTCGCCATAGGCACGCGCCGCCGGCACGTCCTTCAGGTAGCGCGTCGGGAAGCCGCCGCCCATGTTGACCATCTTCAGCACGATGCCTTCCTCGGCCAGCGTCGCGAACACCTGCTTCGCATCGCCGAGCGCACGGTCCCAGGCGCCGAGGTCGCACTGCTGCGAGCCGACGTGGAACGACACGCCATAGGCGTCGAGGCCGAGCTGCCTGGCATGGCGCAGCACGTCGACGGCCATCGCCGGCACGCAGCCGAACTTGCGCGACAGCGGCCACTCGGCGCCGGCGCCATCGGTGAGCACGCGGCAGAAGACGCGTGCGCCGGGAGCGACGCGGGCGACCTTCTCCACTTCCTCGACACAGTCGACGGCGAAGAGGCGGATGCCGAGTTCGAAGGCGCGCGCAATGTCGCGCTCCTTCTTGATGGTGTTGCCGAAGGAGATGCGCTCCGCGGGCGCACCCGCGTCCATCGCCATCTCGACTTCGGCAACGCTCGCGGTGTCGAAGGACGAACCCATCGTGGCAAGCAGGCGCAGGATCTCCGGCGCCGGGTTTGCCTTCACCGCGTAGTAGATCTTGGAATCGGGCAGCGCCTTCTCGAAGGCACGGAAATTGTCGCGCACGACGTCGAGGTCGACGACGAGGCACGGCCCGGCCGGACGTCGGGTGGCGAGGAAGTCGAGGATGCGCTGCGTGGCCATCGTGTCTCTCCATCGCGCAACAGGATGCGCGCCATCGCTGCGAGCAAGCGGGCACGCAGCCTCGCTGTCGCGGGTCAAACAAAGGCGGGACGCGTATCCGATGGAACCAGCCGGTGGAGACCCCGGAACCAACGAACGCCGTCTCGCGGCGGTGAACCTTGGCCAGCCCGGCTTCGGTTCGCTTTGTCTGCCTTGGCTTGGAGGGGAGACCCGTCCGCACTGCCGGCAATGAGGGTGTGCCTCAGAGGAGACCGGATGTGGAAACCGGCTTCCAAAAAGGCCCGCACCGTCGTTGCTTCAAGGCGTCCTCGGATCGGCGGTTGGCCGCAGAACCGACCGGGTTCGTTACTCCCCGGCTACCTGCCCTTGCCTCGCCATTTCGAGGTTCGGGGGACGCCCACAGGCACGTGCGACTTTGGGCAAGCGGCGATATAAGGATCGCGGGTTTCACAATCAACAGGAAAGTGACCCCGCGCCGAAAAAAGTTGCGGCCGGCAGCGTGGGGTTTTCCACGCGCCGGCCGCTTTCATTCCAAAGGCCTGGATTAGCGGTCAGATCGCAAAGGACGGTCGTTCTCGAGGAACTGCCGGAACTCGTTCTTGCGCTTCTCCGAAACGAAATGCCGCTCATACGGGTCGAACAGCGCAATCTCCTCGCGCTCGTCGTCCCGCCTGCTCGAACCTGATTCGTCTTCCCGCATTCCATGCCACCCTGTGAATCGAATGGCGCCGCTTATTCCTGTTCGCGGCATGGCTCAACCCTGCCGCCCATCAAGAACCGTTACCTCGGCCGCGCCGGCCGTGAGCGGTGGCCCGTCTGCGGTGGCACATGTGCAACAGCCTGCCCGCCACACTCCGCTTGACCTTGCCCGGATCGGTGAACGATGTTCGCGCAACCGTCTCTGAAATCTGAACGGCCGGAGGGCGCTTGGACACACTGACCCGCATGCGCGCTTTCATCGACGTGGTGGAAGCGGAAGGCTTCTCCGCCGCGGCGCGCAAGATCGGCCGCTCGAAGGCGCTGCTGTCGAAATATGTGCGCGAGCTTGAGGACGAGCTCGGCGCACTGCTGCTCAACCGCACCACGCGGCAGTTCTCGCTCACCGAGGCGGGTCACACCTACTTCAAGCGCGCCTCCGAACTGGTGCGCGACATCGATTCGCTGCAGGACGCCGTGCGCGAATCCTCCGGCGACGTGCGCGGCCGCATCAAGATCACCGCGCCCCGCACCTTCGCCGATGCGCCGATCGGCCAGTCGCTGATCGACTTCGCCGCGGCGCATCCCGAGATCGTGCTGGAGATCCATCTCGACGACCGTTTTGTCGATCTCGTCGAGGAAGGGTTCGACCTCGCCATCCGCATCACGCGGCTGGAGGATTCGTCGCTCATCGCGCGCCGGCTGTCGCCCTTCCAGATCAGGTTCTGCGCCTCGCCCGGGCTGCTCGAGCAGGTCGGCGTGCCGGCGCGGCCGCAGGACCTCGCCCGTCTCCCCTGCGTCATCGACACCAACGGCCGCTGGCTCTCCAACTGGCCGTTCGTGAAGGAGAACGGCGAGATGGTCAGCGTCGCCGTCACCGGCCGCATCGAGGTCAACAGCCCGATCGCGGCGCGCTCCGCCGCCGTCGCCGGCATCGGCTTCGCGACACTGCCCGACTTCATCGCCCAGCCCGAGCTGGACTCCGGCCGGCTGGTGCCGGTGCTCGATGAGTGGGCGCCGAAGGGCGGCGGCATCTTCGCCGTCTATCCGCACCGCCGCTATCTTCCGGCCAAGGTGCGCGTCTTCGTCGATTTCCTCGTGCAGTGGTTCAAGGATCGCGACGGCGGCTGACCATGCTGCGCAAGAAGCTTGTCCTCACATCCCATGCCGAGGTCAAGCTTCGCGAGCGCGCGCTGAACCTGGCGTGATCGAGCGCGCCGCGCGCGAGCCTCTCTGGATCGAGCCCGACCCCATCGATCCATCCGCGGAAGGCGGTTCCTTCCGATTGCGGAGTTCGGCGGCAGGGTGCTCCGGGTTGTCTGCGTCGAGACGGGCGACGCGATTCGTGTTATCACGGCGATGTTCGATAGGAATGCGCGGAGAGATTGATGACCGACATGACCTACGATCCCGAAGCGGATGCCGCCTACATCTATCTCGGCAGCGGCAAGGTTGCCGAAACGAAAGAGGCTGGTCCCTTCATCTACGACGTCGACGCCTCCGGACGCGTTCTCGGCATCGAAATCCTGGCCGCGAGCAAGGTTCAGGCGCCCGGCGACTGGAGCAAGGCGCGGCGGCCGGGCGGCCAGGCAGTCGACGCCGCCGAATAGGCGGCTGATGTGTTCGCCCAGGGGCGATGCGTCGCACCCGTTATCATCTGCGGGTCCCAATTCCGCCCGTTTTCTGATACCCATGCGTCGGTGATTTTCCGAAGCTGAGAGAGCGGCATGCGAGGCACGATGCGCGGCGCGACCACGGCTCTCGGCACAGCGGCGTTGCTGGCGTCGACCGTGCCTGCGAGCGTCCATCCCCATGTCTTCGCCGAAGCCCGCCTCGACGTTGTGCTGACGCCTGAGGGGACGGCGGTGAAATCGCTGCGCCATCTCTGGCGTTTCGACGACGTGTTCTCCTCGACCGTGCTCGTCGAGTTCGACCAGAACGGCGACCTCAAGCTCGACAACAGCGAACTGACCGAGGTTGCCAACACCGTCTACAAGTCGCTGGCCGACTACGACTACTTCCAGGTCGTGACGGCTGACGGCAAGGACGTCGCCATGAAGCCGCCGGCGGAGCTCATCGCCAATTACGAGCACGACCAGCTGATCATCCTGTTCGAGTCGGAGCCGGTGCAGCCGATCAGGCTCGCCGGCACGCTCGATTTCGGCGTCTACGATCCGACCTTCTACACCGCCATCGATTTCCTCGACGATGCCAACATGGGTGTCGAGAACCTGCCTGCCGCGTGCGCCCGCGCGGTCATCCGCCCCGATCCGGACGAGGCGCTCGCGCAGAACCAGTCAACGCTGACCGAGGCGTTCTTCAACGATCCGACCGGCACCGACATGTCGAAGATCTTCGCCACCAAGCTCGAACTGACCTGCAAGGCCGAGGGCTGACGGCGATGAGCCCCGCGAAGAAATGGACGGTTCGCATCGTCTTTGCGCTGATGGCCTTCGTCTACATCGTCTCGCACTTCATCCATCCGGCGCACGCCCAATCCTCGCTCGGCATCGGCAACAACGAGGCGGTGGTGCCTTCTACCGGGCTGTTTGCCGGGTGGCTCAACTGGATCAACGTCTACCAGCAGCAATTCTACCGCGCGCTCACCGGCGCGCTGAAGGCGATGCGCGACGACGGCTCCAGCGTCTGGATCCTTGTCGGGCTGTCCTTCCTCTACGGCGTCTTCCACGCGGCCGGCCCGGGCCACGGCAAGGCCGTCATCTCGTCCTACATGCTTGCCAACGAGGTGGCGCTGCGCCGCGGCATCCTGCTCTCCTTCATCTCGGCTTTCCTGCAGGCGCTGTCGGCCATCTTCATCATCGGCCTCACCTTTCTCGTCCTGCGCGGCACGTCCGTATCGATGACCGACGCGACGTGGTTCCTCGAAACCGCCAGCTATGCGCTCGTCGCCGCTTTCGGTGCCTGGCTGCTCTGGCAGAAGCTGCGGCCGGCAGCCGTGCGGCCGGCCTATTCGCTGTCCTCCGCAACCGTCTCCGCGCCGGCCAGCCACGACCACCCCGGCATGGTCCGGCTGCGCAGCCGGCATGCCGCGACCGACGCGCCAATCCGCCCGCACCGCTTCGTCGCGTCGAGCCACGAGGCCGGCGACGTCTGCGCCACCTGCGGTCACGCACACGCGCCCGATCCCGCGATACTTGCCGGCGACCGCTTCGACTGGCGCATCGCCTGGTCGGCTGTCGCCGCCGTCGGCATTCGCCCCTGCACCGGCGCGCTGATCGTGCTCACCTTCGCCTTCCTCAACGGGCTGTGGCTTGGCGGTCTGATGTCCGTGCTCGCCATGGCGCTCGGCACGGCCATCACCGTCTCGATCCTCGCCACCATCGCCGTCACGGCGAAGAACTGGGCTGTCGCCATCGCCGGCTCGGGTCGCACCGGCAACATCGTGCATCGCACAATCGAGATCGGCGGCGCCGCGCTGGTGCTGTTGCTCGGCCTGACACTGCTCGCAGCCAGCCTCTCGGCATGATCGAGGAACTCCGCATGCCGATGAAGCCCGCCAACAGCCTGCGCACACGCCTGCTGCGTCTCTCCATCCTGCCCGCCGCCATCCTCGTGCTCGGCGGCGCCAGCCTGCAGACGCCGGCGCTTGTCGTCGATGTCGCCACCGGCCGGGTGCTGCACGACGAAGCGGGCGGCCAGCCATGGTTCCCGGCCTCGACCACCAAGCTGATGACGGCGCTTCTCGCCTTCGAGGCGCTGGAGAGCGGCAAGGTGACCATGCAGACGCCGGTCGTCCTGTCGAAGAATGCGCTGAACCAGTCCTTCCTCGTGACCAACCTCAAGCTCGGCGCCACGATGACGCTGGAGGATGCGCTCTACGCCGCGATCGCCGCCTCGGCCAACGAGATCGCCGTCGCCATCGGCGAAACCATTTCCGGTTCCGAGGCGGCATTCGTCGCGTCGATGAACGACGCGGCCGCGCGCCTCGGCATGACCGCCACGACCTTCCGCAATCCGAGCGGCCTGTTCGACCGCAAGCACCAGTCGACCGCGCGCGACCTTGCCCTCCTCGGCATGGAGATCGCCGCGCGCTATCCGCAATACGAACGTTTCTTCGAAACCGGCCGCGTCATCGTCGGCGGCAAGCAGATCGATTCCAACAATGTGCTGTTGACCCGCTATCCCGGCACGCTCGGCATGAAGACCGGCTTCGTTTGCTCCGCTGGCCGCAACATCGTCGCGCTCGCCGAGCATGAGGGCCGCCGTGTCATGGTGGTGCTGCTCGGCGCCACCACCGAGCGCGAGCGCAACGAGCGCGCCGCGAAGTTTTTCACCGAGGCTTTCGCCGGTGACCTGGACACCGCCGGCGAGCCTGTCTCCGCCCTGCGCAACGATCTCGACGGCAAGGCCCCCGACATGCGCAAGCGGCTCTGCACCAATGACGGCGCTTCCTATGAAGCCGAGCGCGAGCGGCTTTTCCCCTGGGGCCTGCCCGGCCAGCCGAGCTATCTCCAGCCGCCCGGCCCGCTCGAGACGCGCGTCATCGAGACGTGGATGACCGCGTTGGTGTCGAAATCGGACAAGGTCTCGAACGTCCCGATCCCGACACCGCGGCCGACGCAGTAGGCTAAGCTCCCCGCCTGCGGAATTTCTTGACCAGCCGTTCGCGCTGCAGGGCCGACAGCCGCTGCAGCCAGAAGATCCCGTCCAGCTGGTCAATCTCGTGCAGATGGCAGGCGGCAGGGAAGCCGGTCGCTTCCTCCGTCTGCTCCACCCCATCCAGTGTCCGGTAACTCACGCGCACCATCGCCGCGCGCACGACTTCGGCTGTCACCCCGGGCATCGAGATGGAGCCTTCCATGTGCTTCGCCGTCTCGTCCGACACATGCAGGACGCGCGGGTTCACGTAGACCGTAGGCGGAAGTGCGGGGTCCATGCGCAAAACCACGACGCGGCTGGCGACCCCGATATGCGGCCCGGTGATGCCGATTGCCGAAACGCTGGTCAGAGTATCGACCAGGTCCTGCGCCAGCGCCCGCAAGGCGTCGTCGAAGACATGGATTTCAGTCGCCGGCTGGCGCAGTCGCGCGTCCGGGAAGCGGACGATGGCGCGGACGCTCACCGTTACCGCCCGCCGAGCTCGTCCACGATGTGCGCCCTGACGATCTCGTCGAAGCTCGTCTCGGCGGCGAAGCCGAGTGCCTTTGCGCGCTTGGCCTCGAAGCGGGTCGGCCAGTTCTGCACGATCGCCCAGACCGCCTCGTCCGGCACTTCGCGGATGAGGCCGACGACGTTGCCGCCGGCAACGCGCTTCAGCGCCTCGATCTGCTCGCCGACCGACACCGCCACGCCCGGCATGGAGAGGTTGCGGCGGGGGCCGACGGCGGCCCCGTCGATCGCCGCCGCATGCATCAGGAAGTTCACCGCCGAGCGCGGGCTGGCATGTGTGTGCACGACCGAGTGCGGCACCGGCAGGATCGCTTCCTGTCCTGCCAGCGGTTCGCGGATGATGCCCGAGAAGAAGCCCGACGCCGCCTTGTTCGGCTTGCCGGGCCGCACGCAGATGGTCGGCAGGCGGATGCCGATACCGTCGAAGAAACCCTTGCGCGTATAGTCGGCGAGCAGCGCCTCGCCGATCAGCTTCTGCGTGCCGTAGGAGGTGAGCGGCGTCGGGTGGAACTCGTCCGGGATCACGTCCGGGAACGGCGCGCCGAACACGGCGATCGACGAGGTGAACACCACGCGCGGCTGGATGCCGGCCAGGCGGATCGCGTCGAACAGCGCGCGCGTTCCGTCGAGGTTGACGCGATAGCCAAGGTCGAAATTCACTTCCGCCTCGCCCGACACCACGCCGGCGAGATGGAAAACCACGTCCGGCCTCGGCGCCACCAGCGCCGCTGCGGCACCCTCTGCCGCCAGGTCGCCGACATGCGTGGCGACCGCGACGCCCGGAATTGACGGCGGCGCCGGCGCGACGATGTCGTGCAGGTCGAGCGCGGTGATCGCCTTCCCGGCGATGGTTCCGTCGCGCACCAGCCTTTCGGTCAGCTTGCGGCCGATCATGCCGGCCGCACCCGTGATCAGGATACGCATGTCAGCCTCCGCGGCTGCGTCCGCGCAGCCAGAACACGAGGAAGAACGCCGCCACGAACAGCACCGCCACCGCGCCGGCCGCGATCGGCGACAGGTCGCCCAGCGCCAGCATGATGCTCGGCATGGCGTAGGCCACCAGCCCGAAGCCGATCAGGATGATCGCGGCCGCTATGGCCGCGTTGCGGCTGCTCTTGTCCATTGCACTACCGTTCATCGTTTGCAGGAAATCAGGTCAGGACCGGCCGGCAACGGTGAAGTCCGGGAACCGGCACGCAATGCACGTCCGGGCATCTGCGTACCGGAAGCGGAGGACGTCGCCGTCTGCGGGCCGCCTACACCTGACCTCAAAGCGCAAAGCCGCCATCGACGGACATCACCGTGCCCGTGGTGAAGGCCGCCTCGTCCGACGCCAGGTACACGACGATCGGCGCAATCTCCGCAGCGTCGGCGACGCGGCCCATCGGCTGGCGCGCCACGAACATGTCGAGCGCCTTCTGCTTGCTCCCCCACTCCTTGCCGAGCGTCTCGACGCGGTCCTCCCAGGAGGGCGAGCGGAAGGTGCCGGGCGCGATCGCGTTGCAGCGGATGCCGTCGCGGATGTAGTCCGCCGCAACCGACTTGGTCAGCCCGATCACCGCCGCCTTGGTGGTGCCGTAGGCATAGCGGTTCGGGATGCCGCGGATCGACGACGCGCCGGACGAGATGTTGACGATCGACGCGGTCTTGTCCGTCTCCTTGGCGCGCGCGATCATGCCCGGCAGGAACGCCCGGATCGTGCGGTGCATCGACTTCACGTTGAGGTCGTAGGAAAAGTCGAAATCCTTCTCCTCGGTCGTCAGCACCGTGCCGTGATGCACGTAGCCGGCGACGTTCACCAGGATGTCGACCGGCCCGACCTTGTCGGCATAGGCATCGACGGCGCGCGTCGAGAGAACGTTCAGCTTCGCCTTCTTCGCCCGCGCCAGCCCGTCGAGCTTGGCGCGATCGACGTCCGAGGCATACACGGTCGCCCCTTCCGCCACGAACAGTTCGGCGATCGCGCGGCCGATACCCTGACCCGCTGCGGTGACGACCGCGATCTTGCCCTTCAGACGCCCTGCCATGTGCTCTCCCGGTTTGTCGATGCCCGGCGCTTTGGCCGGCTGTCAGGCGCCGTTGCGGAAATCCTCCAGCCGGCGCTTCTGCTGCCCATCTCTATCGAAGTTGGACGGATCAAGCCATGCCTCGTAGGCGCGGCGAAGTGCCGGCCATTCCTGGTCGATGATGGAGAACCAGGCGGTGTCGCGGTTCTCGCCCTTCACGATCATGTGCTGGCGGAAAATGCCCTCGAAGGTGAAGCCGAAGCGCTCTGCCGCGCGTTTCGAGGGCGCGTTGCGGTTGTTGCACTTCCACTCGTAGCGGCGGTACCCGAGATCGAAGGCGTATTTCATGAACAGGAACTGCGCTTCCGTCGCCGCCGGTTTGCGCGCCACCAGCGGGCCCCAGTAGATGTTGCCGATCTCGATCACGCCGAAATTCGTGTCGATGCGCATCAGCGTCTGCCGCCCTGCGACCTTGCCGGTGGCCTTGTCGATCACCGTCCAGAACATCGGGTCGGCGCTCGCCTGCGCCTTCTCCAGCCATGGCTCGAACGCCGCACGGTCGCCCGGCGGCACCTCGGGCAGCCAGCGGAAACGGTCGTCCGCATCCGCAACCTTCGACGCCTCGTAGAGCGCGTCGCCGTGCCTGGCCGCATCGAGCGGCTCGAGCCGCACATGGTGCCCTTCAAGCACGACACGTTCCGGGCGCGGGCGCGGCGTCCAGTTCCTCAGATCGTCCGACACGGCGTCTCCATTTGACTTGTTCCAGCCCGACGCTCACAAAAACCCGGTCAGCGCAAAAGAACCAGATGGGTGGGGGAAATGCTCCAAACGATCGCCGCCTTCGACCGCATGGGCGAGGAGAATGCGTTTGCCGTGCTCGCGCGCGCCACCGCGCTCGCCGGCCAGGGCAAGGACATCATCAACCTCGGCATCGGCCAGCCCGACTTCAGGACGCCGGCCCACATCGTCGAGGCGGCCATCAAGGCGCTGCGCGACGGCCACCATGGCTATACGCCGGCCAACGGACTGCTGGCGACGCGCGAGGCGGTGGTGCGCCGCACCCTGGCCACCACCGGCGTCGAGGTGTCGCCCGACACCGTGATGATCCTGCCCGGCGGCAAGCCCACAATGTACGCCGCCATCGTCATGTTCGGCGAACCGGGCACCGACATCCTCTACCCGGACCCCGGCTTCCCGATCTATCGCTCGATGATCGAATACACCGGCGCGCGCCCGGTCCCGGTGCCGGTGCGCGAGGAGAACGGTTTTGCCTTCTCGGCCGAGGAGACGCTCGCGCTCATCACGCCGCAGACACGCCTGCTCATCCTCAACTCGCCCGCCAACCCGACCGGCGGCGTCACCCCGCGCGCCGAGATCGAGAAGCTGGTGAAAGGTCTGGCCGACCACCCGCAGGTCGCGATCCTCTCGGACGAAATCTACGACGTCATGACCTATGACGGCGAAGCGCACTGCTCGCTTCTCTCCTTTCCGGAAATCCGCGACCGCCTGATCGTGCTCAATGGCTGGTCGAAGACCTGGGCGATGACCGGCTGGCGCATGGGCTGGTCGATCTGGCCGAACGGCCCGCAGAGCGCCAACCTCTATGACAAGGTGCGCAAGCTGGCGGTCAATTGCTGGTCCTGCGTCAACGCCCCGAGCCAGTATGCCGGCATCGCCGCGATCGACGGTCCGCAGCACGAGGTGGAGAAGATGATGGCCGCCTTCGACAGCCGCCGGAAGGTCGTCGTCGATGGCCTGAACGCGCTGCCCGGCATGTCCTGCGCCACGCCGAAGGGCGCGTTCTACGCCTTCCCGAATGTCTCGCAGACCGGCTGGAAGGCGAAGAAGCTCGCCTCCGCGTTGCTCGAGGAGGCCGGCGTCGCGCTCATCGGCGGGCCGGATTTCGGCGTGCTCGGCGAAGGCTACATCCGCCTCTCCTACGCCAATTCGGAAGACAACATCCGCAAGGCGCTGGAGCGCATCGGCGCGTTCCTGGAGCGCACCGATAACAGGAAGGGAGACGACAAATGACCAGCATCCTGCGCAGCATTCTCCTCGCGGTCGCCATCGCTGCCGCAACCGTTTCCACCGCTGCCTTGGCCGCCGAGCCGCTGAAGATGTGCGGCGGCATCGCCGGCATCCAGTGCGGCGAGGGCCAGTTCTGCGACGTCACCAATGGCAGTTGCGGCGCCGCAGACCAGAGCGGCTTCTGCATGCCGAAGCCGGAAGCCTGCACGCGCGAGTTCAATCCCGTCTGCGGCTGCGACGACAAGACCTACGCCAACGACTGCGAACGCCGCGCGGCTGGCGTCTCGAAGCTTGCCGACGGCGAGTGCAAGCCAGGCTGACCGCGGAGCCCGCGCTCACCTCCCGCGTGAGAGCAGCAAGCGCGGCGCTCAGCCCTTCGCCGTCCTCACCGCCTCTTCATGCTCGCGCTGCTCCTGTTTCCAGCGCTGATCCTCTGCCGCGTCGTCGGCATCGAGCGTCTTGCGCCGCTTCGCCAGCGCCGTCAGCGCATCCTCGTGCCGCGCCTTCGCGCGTTCCAGTGCTGCGTCGGCCTTGGCGATGGCCTCTTCGCGCCGCTTGCGCGCGCGCTCGGCTTCCGCCGCTTGTCTGCGCTTCTCCTCTGCGAGCCGCTTCTGCTCTCGCTCGTGCGCGGCCGCCTCCTCGCGCTTCGTCTTTTCGGCGGCCTTGGTATCGGTCTCGCGCCTGCTGTTGGAGTTTGCCGCGCGGGGCGCAGGCTTTCTTGCAGGCGGCGTGTCGTCCTTTGGAAGCGCGGCCTTCTCGCCGAATGCGCCTTCCGTCCCGACCGGCCGGCGCAGCACCACGCCGGGCTTCGCCATCGCCGCCTCCACGATCTTCGCGTCGTCCGTCTGCTCGGCGAAACCGCGGCTGAACACATCCGCGCTCGCGCCCCAGGCTTCCGCCGCCGCCTTCATCGACGGCGCCGCGATGGCGAGTTCGAAGAAGCCGATCGCGGTGCGGTAGACCTTGAGCTTCCGCGCCATGGGCTCAGAGCGCTTTCTCGAACCAGTGATGCGCGTACGGGTTCTGGTTGTAGCGCGCGATCTCCCGGTAGCCGCGCTTGGCATACATCGCCTGCGCCTCGACAAGCGTGCGGTTGGTATCGAGCTTGACCGTCTGGAAGCCGAGCTCGCGTGCAAGCTTTTCCAGCGCGTCCATCAGCCGGCTCGCCACGCCCAGCCCGCGCGCATCGCGTGCCACCCAGACCCGCTTCACCTCGCCTTCTGTCGCGGCGAGCCGTTTCAGCGCGCCGCAGCCGATCGGCTTGCCGTCCATCCGGGCGATGAGGAAGTAGCCGGCCGGCGGCGTCACGTCCTCGACGGTGAGGTTGTTGCCCCTGGACGGATCGAACCCTTCCTCGAAGCGCTGCGCGAGTTCGGTGAGATACGAGCCGAGGCAGTAGCGGGCGTCGGCGCTGTCGCCCGCTTCCCGCGTGATGACGATGCGCGACGCCGCTTCGCTCATCGCCATCATCCCCGGCCGACATAGGGCATGTTGGTCGCCATGACCGTCATGAACAGCACGTTGGCGTCGAGCGGCAGACCGGCCATGTGCAGCACCGCGTCCGCAACGTGGCGCACGTCCATCGTGGCTTCGGCGGCGATCGAGCCGTTCGCCTGCGGCACGCCGACCGTCATCGGCACGGCCATCTCGGTCAGCGCATTGCCGATGTCGATCTGCCCGCAGGCGATGCCGAACGGCCGACCGTCGAGCGCCAGCGTCTTTGTCAGCCCCGTGATGGCGTGCTTCGTCGCTGTATAGGGCACCGAGCCCGGACGCGGTGCGTAGGCCGAGACCGAGCCATTGTTGATGATGCGCCCGCCCTGCGGCTTCTGGTTGCGCATGGCGCGGAACGCCGCGCGGGCGCAGAGGAAGGAGCCGGTCAGGTTCACCCCGACGACCTCATCCCAGATCTCGACCGGGATTTCGTCGATCAGCGTCGACTTGTAGCCGCGCCCGGCATTGTTGAAGAGCAGGTCGATGCGTCCGAACGCCTCCGCGACGCTCTCGAACAGCTCGTCGACCTGGTTCGATTTCGAGATATCGCAGGCTATGGCGAGCGCCTTCGCCTCGACCTCCCCGGCCGACGCGATTGCCGCTTGCAGCGGCTCTTTCCTGCGCCCGCAGAACACGGTGTTCCAGCCGGCCTGCAGCAGCGCGACGGCAGCAGCCTGGCCGATGCCCGTGCCCGCGCCGGTGACGATTGCGGTCTTCGCCGTCATGAAATCCTCCCTTGCGGGGTGCGCGCGACGGGCGCGCATGTCCGCGTGCACCGAAACGCTCCGGCGGCAGGCATCGCAAATGCTGGGGAGAGGAGCAAGCTCCGACAGAAAGGGCGGTCATTCGCGACCGCCCTATTTTCAGACCGTGCTTGGGAGGAGGAAAGCCGATCCGATTGATGGAAAGCATGCGCCCGAAGGGTTAACGAAACCTTAACCGGCCTGGCTTGCGCCAGGCTGGATTGAGGACCGTCGTCAGAGCAGGCCGCTCCCGGTGCCCGCCGGAACCGCCGACGGCGCCGCAGGGGCCTTCGCCGCCACGACCGTCTGCTCGACATGGTCGACCAGCGCGTCCGGCAGGTCGAGACGCCCGGCCAGCAGGTCGAGATAGCCCCGTTCGGCGCGCGTTTCAGGATCGATGGCAAGCCGCGACGCGGTGTAGAGCTCGACGCGCTGCGCCTCCGTCTTCGCCGAGCCGACCAGCGCATCCATGTCAACCGGCCGCTCCAGTTCCTCCATCATGAACCGCTCCGCCTCTGCGCCGATACCCGACACTTTCAGCCGGTCGGCGATGCGGCTGCGCTCCTCGTCATCGATATGCCCGTCGGCGCGCGCCGCAGCGATCATGGCGCGGATCAGCGACAGCGCGAATTCGTCGCCGCCCTGCGGCGCCTGCTCGTGGTGGAAGTCGGTGTCGGCCGGCGGCGGCAGCAGTTCCGGCTCGCGCCGTCCGGCGTCGCCAGCACCAGCATCGGCGCCCGGCTCGCTGCCGGAGCGATAGTTCTGGTAGGCCTTGTAGGCGAGCGCGCCGACCGCGGCGATGCCGCCCAGCTTCAATGCGGTGCCGGTGAGCTGTCGTCCGGCCCCTGTTCCGAGCAGCACGGCGGCGAGCGCGCCGGTCGCCAGCGGATTGTCCTTCGCAAGCTGCAGAGCCTGGCCACCCTTCTCGCGCACCGTCGATTCGGTTCCGGGGATGCGGGAGCCAAGCAGGTCGTCGAGCAGTGCCTTGGGATCGAACATCAGGTGCCTCCTCAGCGGTTCTGTTCACAAACGCAAGTAGGCAGCGGCAGGCGACAATGCAATGACGCCATGGGCTCGGGCGTTGGCAACAGGGGTCGGGGCGCACCGAAGATACCGGATCTCAAGAACCGGAGCGGAGCGCCAACTCCGGCCGCCTGAGGAATGGAGACGGACGCCTTTGGCGGCCCGCCTCCCGAAGGCGAAACGGCTCAGCTGCCGATATGCGGCTTGCCGCCGCGCACTTCCGCCAGCGTCACCTGCCGGTGCCGCTCGGCATAGCGGGCGCGGTCGGCCTCGCTGCGCGCAGCATGGCAATGAGGGCAGGACACGCCCTCGGCAAAGAAGGGCGAGGCGCGATCGGCTGCCGTGAGCGGCCGCCGGCAGGCACGGCAGAGCGTGGCGTCACCTTCCGCCAGTCCATGCCCGACAGAAACCCGTTCGTCGAAGACGAAACATTCGCCCTGCCACAGGCTTTGCTCCGCCGGCACGTCCTCGAGATAGCGCAGGATGCCGCCTTTCAGGTGATAGACGTCGTCGAGCCCGAGCGAGCGCAGGTAGGCTGTCGCCTTCTCGCAGCGAATGCCGCCGGTGCAGAACATGGCCACCTTGCGCCCCGCCAGATCGTCGCGATGCGCATCCACCCAGGCGGGGAAATCGCGGAAGCTGGCGGTTTCTGGGTCGACGGCTCCGGCAAATGTCCCGAGCGCGACTTCGTAATCGTTGCGCGTGTCGATCACCAGCGTCGCCGGATCCGAGAGCAGTGCGTTCCAGTCCTGCGGCTCGACATACGCGCCGGCGTCGCTGAGCGGATCGATGCCTTCGACGCCCATGGTGACGATCTCGGCCTTCAGCCGCACCTTCATGCGGTGGAACGGCATCTCCGAGGCCGTGCTGTGCTTCACGTCGATGCCATCGAAGCCAGGCTTCTCGCCGAGCAGCGCAAGCAGGTCGGCGATCGCCTGCGGCGAGCCGGCGACCGTCCCGTTGATGCCCTCGCCCGACACGATCAGCGTGCCCTTGATCCCGCGCCCGCAGCAGAACGGCGCCAGTTCCTGCTTCAGCGCCGCCGGGTCGGCGACGGTCGTGAAGCGATAGAGCGCCGCGACGGCGATCTGCGTTTCGTTGGTCATGCGCGGGAACTATGCCTTGCCCGTGCCGCGCGCAAGCGCGTGACGCCGTCACACCGCTCTGTTAAAGGCGTGCGCGTCCAACGCCGCGACGAGGGAACCGACCATGGCGAGCAAGACCCAGGCCCTTCTCGATCTGCTCGACGGCCAGCCGGTCATCCCGGTGCTGAAGATCACCGAACTCGCCCATGCCGTGCCGCTTGCGCGCGCGCTGGCGAAAGGCGGCCTGCGGGTGATCGAGGTGACCCTGCGCACGAAAATTGCATTGGAGGCAATCCGCGCCGCCGTCGCGGAAGTGCCGGAAGCCGTTGTCGGCGCCGGCACGATCCTCAACCCGAAACAGTTCGACGAGGCTGCCCAGGCCGGCTCGCAGTTCATCGTCAGCCCCGGCCTGACGCGCGAACTGGCAAGCGCCGCGGCCACCAGCCCGGTACCGCTGCTCCCCGGCGCCATCACGCCCTCCGAGATCATGGCGGCAGCGGAAGCCGGCATCGATTTCCTGAAATTCTTCCCGGCCGAGCAGGCCGGCGGCGCGGCGTTCCTGAAGTCGCTCGCCTCGCCCTTCGCCGGCATCCGCTTCTGCCCGACCGGTGGCGTCAGCGCGAAGAACGCGATCGACTACCTGTCGCTTCCCAACGTGGTCTGCGTCGGCGGCTCATGGGTGGCGCCGGACGAGTTGCTGGCTGACGGCAAGTGGGATCAGGTCGAGGCGCTGGCACGCGAGGCGTCGAAGCTCGCCCGCAAGGGCTGACGTTCCAACACACGTTCGAACGTGCTTTCGCGCACGTTAGAACATGTGTTGGAACATGCTCTCTTGATCAGTTGAAGCGGGCGACCGACAGGAACGTCACCGACTTGCCGCTGAAGCGCGTCGCATCGACCTGGCCGCCTGCCTGGAAGCCGGCGGTGTAGACCTCGCGCGGCGCCGTGCGGACGGCATTGTATGCGTAGGAGGGCGCGCTCGACTTGCGCGTGTTCGACGCCACGTAGTCCGTGTCGAGCGCCCAGCGTGCATCGATGGGCTGCGCCTCCACGACCTTCACCTTGCGGTCGGGCTTCGAATCGGACGCGCTCGGGCGGCCGGATTTCTTGGTCGTGCGAACCGGATTGCCGAGCGCCTCGACCGGCGTCTCGCCGCCGCCGAACAGGGCGGCGCGCATCGTCGCCGGCTGCACGCCACCTTCGGTGCCGCGCATCTCGGGCAGAATTTCTTCAGGCGAAGCCGGGAACGGACCGTCCTCCGGAAGCGCCAGAGCCGCCACTTCAACCGGCGCCGCGGCAGCGATCTCGGCGGCCGGCCGCCCGGTCGGCATCGGCACGCCGCCGAGGTCGGGACCGGTCGTGTCGGTGCTGGCCAGCGCCAGCAGCATCGCCGCGTCGCTGTCGTCAGTCTTGCCCAGATCCTTGGCGGCGTTGAACGCGGGGCGACCGGTTGGCACCGGTACGGCCTTGCCGTCGATCATCGCGACAGCCTGCGGCTCTGCCGCCGGCTGGCCGAGATCGACCAGCGGCTTGGCGGCGACGGCGGACAGGTCCACCAGCGGCGCGCCCGCATCGGTTGCGCCGACATCGACCTTCGGCCGCGGCGCGAATTCTGGCATCGGGATATCGCGCGCCGGCAGCGCGGCGATCAGCGTCTCGGGCGTCTCGACCACCTCCTCGGCGATCGGCTGCAGTTCGACGCGCTTGGCTTCCGCCGGCGACAGGATGCGGATCCCGCCGCTATCCGCTCCAGCCCTCACCGCAGCCTTGCCGCCGACAGCGGCCTTCGGCTGCGGCGCAGCCTCCTCCGGATCGACCGCGGCCACCACGGTGCCGCCGCTCTCTTCTTCCTCGTCGGCGCCGCCGCCGAAGAATGCAGCCAGCAGGCCGCCGGAGCGCTTCTTCTTGCCGCCGCCGTCGCCGACGGCGCTTGCCAGCGCGACCACTGCGCCACCGCCGCCACGCTTCTTGTAGGCGGCCAGCGCCTGGTCAAAGCCCGGCAGAGGCTTGCCGTCGCTCGGCACGTGCAGCGTCTTGCCGTTCGGGAACACGGCGACGAGTTCCTTGCGGCTCATCTTCGGCCAGTGGCGTACGTTGCCGACGTCGAAATGCACGAAGGGCGAGCCTGAGGTCGGATAATAGCCGACGCCGCCGCCCTGCATCTTCAGGCCGATCTCGCGCAGGGTCTTCAGCTTGACGCCGGGAATGTAGAAATCCATCGCCCTGCCGAGCATGTGCTGGCTCTTCTTGGCGACGCCCTTGGAGCGGCTGCGCAGCATGCCGTTGGTGGCCGGCGAGCGATAGGCCGAGACGACGTTGATGTATTCGCGCGAGCCGGTGGCGCGGTAGGCTTCCCACACCAGGTCGAGCAGCCGCGGATCCATCTTGGTGGGCTCGTTGCGGCGCCAGTCGCGCAGGAAATTGTTGATCTCCCGCAAGCCCTCGGCGTCGTAGCGACCGTTGCGCTTGAAGGTGATCTCGGCCTTTTCCTTGGTGTGGACGAAATAGAGCTTGAGCGTGCGGGTTTCGGCGCTGGCGCCGGGGGCCGCGAACAGGAGAGCCGCCAGCGCCAGCAGCACAAATGCCAGCGCCTTCGACGGGATCGCTGCTAACGATCCGCGATAGTGTCTTACGAACCAGACCAAATCAGAAGGCCTTACAGGCTGCCATTTCGTCCCCGGACTCGCGCCGGACCTCTCCGTCCGGATCATCGATTCTAATGGTTAACCAGAAATTATCATATCAAATACGGTTACAGCGTGGCGACAATCTGGCAAAATCGTTAAGGCTGCCAACACGGTAAACGCCTGACTAACAACAATTTCACGCGTCGGGCCGTGCATCCCTGCCCGAGACCGGATCGATTCCGTACTCTTTCAGCTTCCGATAAAGCGTCGAACGCCCGATGCCAAGGCGGCGTGCCACCTCGCTCATCTGCCCACCATAATGGGACATGGCGAGGCGGATCATGTCGAGTTCGACCTCGGCCAGCGTGCGCACATTGCCGCGTTCGTCGAGCCCGCTGACGTCGCCAGTTGCGGGCGGCTTTCCAGCTGGCGCTGAAACCTGCACGGCAGGCGCCACGGGCTTTTCCACGGGAAACGCCGCCGTTTGGAGCGAAAATCCGCTCATCTGCGCCCGTATCTGGGGGAAATCCTCTGGTGTCAGCGCAGCCCCGTCGGCCAGGACAGTGGCCCGATAGACGGCGTTTTCGAGCTGCCGCACATTGCCCGGCCAATCATAGGCCTGCAGCAGCGCGAGCGCCTGCGGCGAGATCGATTCGACGCGTCGGCCCCCGCTCGGCGGCACGGTGCCGAGGAAATGGCTGGCCAGCGCCGGAATGTCCTCCCTGCGCTCGCGCAGCGGCGGCACGAAGATCGGGAACACGTTGAGCCGGTAGAACAGATCCTCGCGGAACGAGCCGTCCTTCACCCGCTGCAAAAGATCGCGGTGCGTGGCCGAAATCAGGCGGATGTCGACTTTCAGCGTCTGCCGTGCGCCAACCGGGTCGATTTCGCCACTCTGAACGGCCCGCAGCAGCTTGACCTGCGCTTCGGGGGGCAGATCGCCGACCTCGTCGAGGAAAAGCGTGCCGCTGTGCGCCTCGGTGAACTTGCCGGCGTGCTTCTCCGTCGCGCCGGTGAACGAGCCTTTCTCGTGCCCGAACAGGATGCTTTCGACCAGATTGGCGGGGATGGCGCCGCAATTGACGGTCACGAACGGCTTGCCGCGCCGCTCGCCGGAACCCTGGATGGCGCGTGCGACCATCTCCTTGCCGACGCCGGACTCACCCTCGATCAGAATCGGGATGCCGGAAGCGGCAGCCTTGCGGCCGAGCCGCACCACGCGCTCCATCGCCGCGCTGTCGGTCACCAGGTCGCGGAAACCGATCGAACTGCCGCCGCGCCGCGCCGAACGCTTCGCCGCGCCTTCGATGGCTTCGACCTTCAATGCGTTGGCGATCGCCGTCTGGATCTTCTCCGGCGAGGCCGGCTTCACGAGGAAATCCACTGCGCCGGCGCGCATCGCGGAGACGGCCGTGTCGATGCCGCCATGCGCCGTCTGCACGATCACCGGCAGGCGGATGCCGCGTTCCTGCAGCGCCTTCAGGACGCCCCTGCCGTCCAGACCGGGCATGGAAAGGTCGAGGATCATGGCGCCGATGTCGGCGCCGCGCGGCCCTTCCAGGGTGCGCAACGCCTCTTCGCCGCCCTCCGCCACGACAGGTTCGTGCTCGGTCCCCGACACGGCGGCGGCAAGCAGCCGGCGCTGCACGGGATCGTCGTCGACAATGAGAACGCGCACTGTCATGAGATGTCGCAAATTCGCGGTCAGCGAGGGCTTCGGATATGGATCATACTGGCACAGGGACCTAAATAGGCGTTCAAGAAGTCCGGTGAACGATTCCTTTCCCTCCGACCAAAACCGGACACGCATTTCCCGAGGCTGCCCGCAATGCCGTTTTCCTTCCTGAGACCAGCGAACCGGGCCGCCGCCGAGCCGCGCTCCCGTGCTGGGCGCGGCGGCCTCGGCGAACTGCCGGAATGGGATCTGCGCGACCTCTATTCCGGGCTGGATTCCGCGGCGCTCGCCGCCGATCTCAAGCGCGCCGCGGCTGACGCATCGGCGTTCGAAACGCGCTGGAAGGGCCGGCTCGCCGACGAGGCCGGCAAGGGTCCGGTTGGCCGCCTCGGCGAGGCGGTACTGGGCTTCGAGGCAATCGAGGAACTGATCGGCCGCATCACTTCCTATGCCGGGCTGGTCTACGCCGGCGACACCTCCGACCCTCTGCGTGCCAAATTCTATGGCGACGTGCAGGACAAGATGACGGATGCCAGCGCGCATCTGCTGTTCTTCCCGCTCGAGCTCAACCTTATCGACGACGCGCTGGTGACCGCCGCACTCGAGGCAGACTCGGTCTTCGCCCGCTACCGTCCCTGGGTGCTCGACCTGAGGAAGGACAAGCCCTACCAGCTCGAGGACCGCGTCGAGCAGCTCTTCCACGAGAAGTCGGTGACCGGGCGCGGCGCCTGGAACCGCCTGTTCGACGAGACGCTGACCGACATGCGCTTCGAGGTCGGCGACCAGAGCCTGACGCTGGAGCCGACCCTGACGCTGCTGCAGGATCCCGACCCGGAGGTGCGGCAGGAGGCATCGGAAGCGCTGTCGATAAGCCTGCGCAGGAACGTCCGTACCTTCACGCTGATCACCAACACGCTGGCCAAGGACAAGGAGATCGCCGACCGCTGGCGCGGTTTCGAGGACATCGCCGATTCCCGCCATCTGGCGAACCGGGTCGAGCGCTCCGTCGTCGATGCGCTGTCGGAGGCCGTGCGCGATGCCTATCCGCGCCTGTCGCACCGCTACTACGCCATGAAGGCGAAGTGGCTCGGCATGGATGCGCTCAACCACTGGGACCGCAACGCGCCGCTGCCGGAGACACCGCAGGCGGTCATCGGCTGGGAGGACGCCAAGCAGACCGTGCTGTCCGCCTATCACCGCTTCTCGCCCGACATGGCCGAGATCGCGCGCGGCTTCTTCGACAGGCGCTGGATCGATGCCCCGGTGCGGCCGGGCAAGGCGCCGGGCGCCTTCGCGCATCCGACCGTGCCGTCCGCCCACCCCTATGTGCTGCTCAACTACATGGGCAAGCCGCGCGATGTGATGACGCTGGCGCATGAACTCGGCCATGGCGTGCATCAGGTGCTGGCCGGCGGACAGGGCGCGCTGATGGCCTCGACGCCGCTGACGCTGGCGGAAACGGCTTCGGTCTTCGGCGAGATGCTGACCTTCCGCTCGCTGCTCGACCAGACCTCCGACCGGCGCGAGCGCAAGGCCATGCTGGCGCAGAAGGTCGAGGACATGATCAACACGGTGGTGCGCCAGATCGCCTTCTACCAGCTCGAGCGCAAGATCCACACGGAGCGCCGCAACGGCGAACTGACAGCCGACCGGATCGGCGAGTTCTGGCTGGAGGTGCAGGCCGAGAGCCTCGGGCCTGCGGTGCGGCTGCGCGAAGGCTACGAGGTCTTCTGGGCCTACATCCCGCACTTCATCCACTCGCCCTTCTACGTCTACGCCTATGCCTTCGGCGACTGCCTGGTGAACTCGCTCTACGCCGTCTACCAGAACGCCGAGCGCGGCTTTCAGGAGAAGTATTTCGACATGCTGCGGGCCGGCGGCACCAAGCACCATTCGGAGCTGCTGGCGCCGTTCGGGCTCGATGCGTCGGACCCGGCATTCTGGCAGATCGGCCTCGGCGTCATCGGCTCGATGATCGACGAGCTCGAAGCGCTGGAATAGCCGGCGCACGAAGGACCAATCGATGGGCGTGCTCGACATTCCTGTCAGGCAGCCGGCGCCGGGCGTGGGCTCGACGGAATCCGTCCTCTTCCGCGACGATTTTTCCGGCAGCGAGGTGCTCTTCGCGGAGCCATCGGAAATCCTGGCGCCGACGACGGTCGACGACTTCTTCCGCGGTCTCGAACGGGCCGAGGCGCTGCGCCGGCGCGGCAAGTGGCTGGCCGGCTATTTCTCCTACGAAGCCGGCTACCTGCTCGAACCGAAGCTGCGCCCGCTGCTGCCGCAGACACGCAACGTTCCGCTGTTCTGCCTCGGCGTCTTCGATGGCCCCTCCGACCGTACCGCAGGACTCGCTCCACCGGCGCCGACCAACGGCCCGCTCTTCGACGCAGCGCCGGCGCTTACCCTGGCGCAATACACGGCGCGCTTCGAGCGACTGCACGGCCACATCCGCGCCGGCGACTGCTACCAGGCCAACCTGACGATGCCGGTGCAGGCCGGCTGGTCGGGCGATCCCCGCGCCGCCTTCGCCGCGCTGGCGCGGCGGCAGCGCGTGAAATACGGCGCGCTGGTCGATCTCGGCGGGCCGCTCATCCTGTCGCGCTCGCCGGAGCTGTTTTTCGAGATCGGCGCTGACGGCTGGATCGAGACGCATCCGATGAAGGGCACGGCGCCGCGCGGCGCGACGGCGGCCGAGGACGATGCGCTGCGCGAAGGCCTGCGCTCCGACCCGAAAAACCAGGCCGAGAACCGCATGATCGTCGACCTGCTGCGCAACGACGTGTCGCTGATCAGCGAAGTCGGTACGCTCGACGTGCCGGAACTCTTCCGCGTCGAGAGTTATGCCACGGTGCACCAGATGGTGAGCCGCGTGCGCGCCAAGCTGCTGCCGGACCTGTCGATCGCGCGCATCTTCGCCGCACTGTTCCCCTGCGGCTCGATCACCGGCGCGCCGAAGATCCGCGCCATGGAGATTTTGCGCGAGCTGGAAGACGAGCCGCGCGGCGCCTATTGCGGCGCCGTCGGCTGGATCGAGCCGGGCGGGCGCATGCGCTTCAACGTCGCCATCCGCACCATCACGCTTTTTCCCGAAGGCCGCGCCGTGTTCAACGTCGGCGGCGGCATCGTCTTCGATTCAACCGCCGAGGCCGAGTATGCCGAATGCCTGCTGAAAGCCCGCTTCGCGACGGGAGCCCCCCTGCCCTTCAGCTGATCGAGACGCTGCGCTGGGAGCCCGGTACGGGCTTCGTGCGGCTCGACCGGCATCTGGCGCGGCTCTACGCCTCCGCGCATGCGCTGGGTTTCGACGCTGATCCCGAGGCCATAGGCGAGGTGCTGCGTGAGGCGAAGGGCGAGCGCGTACCGCTGCGCGTGCGCCTGACGCTCGACCGCGAGGGAACGGCGAAAGCGGTGACGCAGCCCTTCGAGCCGCTGGCGGCCGACCGCGTCTGGACGCTGCGCATTGCGGCGACCCGCCTCGACGCCGGCGATCCGCTGCTGCGCCACAAGACCTCGCGACGCGGTGCCTACGAGGCGGCGCGCGCCGAATTCGACCGTGCCGACGCCGACGAGATGCTGCTGCTGAACCAGCGCGGCGAACTGTGCGAGGGCACGATCACCAATCTGTTCGCCGATTTTGGCGACGGCGTGCTGCTGACGCCGGCGCTGGCATCGGGCCTGTTGCCGGGCGTGCTGCGGGGCGAATTGATCGACCATGGAAAGGCGCGCGAGGAAGTGCTGAAACCATCCGACCTCGCCGCAGCAAATGCCCTGCACGTCGGCAACTCGCTGCGCGGCCTGATCCCGGCGCGGCTGGCCCCCTGACGACTGCCCCGTAACCCTTGCCCCCTAGCCCTCCCCCGTACTAGCACCGCCGCAATGACAGCCCCCGTCCACACGCCTTACGATGGCTCGGCAAAGCCGTTCACCATCGGTCTCGCGCAGCTCGATCCCGCCGACTGGCTCGAGATCGATGCCGACCTCGACGCCTATCTGGCGGAGAAGCGCCGGCTGTACGCCGAGATCCCGGAGAAGGTGTTCGTCGAGGAACCGGACACGCGCGCGGCGCAGCGCGAGGTGCTCGACATGCTGACCGCGCATGTCGGGGATATGCTGCCCGACATGCCGGAACCGCAGCGTTCGATGGCGGCGTCGGCGCTCGCCGAACTCCCCGGCATGGCGGACATGCCGCCGCTCAAGGCGGCATCGCTGCTCGTGCCGGAGGACCTGATCCTGATGCGGCGCGGTGAGAATGGCTGGCGGCTTGCGGCGGGCTCGCTCTGCTTCCCGTCGTCATGGTCGCTACAGGAAAAGTTCGGACACGCGCTGGAGGAGATCCACGGCCCGGTGCCCGGCTTCAATCGCGGCACGCGCAACGCCGAACTGATCCACCGCATGTTCGACAGGCTGCAGGTGGGTCGCCCGGTGCAGCGCATGAACTGGTCGCTGCAGGCCTCGCCGGCGCTCTACTACCCGCTGTCGTCGGCGCAACGCATCGACCGCGCCACCAAGCGGCCGTCGAAATTCACCGAGGCACACATCGCCGCGCAGGTGTTCATCCGCATCGAGCGGCAGACGCTGCGCAAGCTTCCGGTGTCGGGCGACATCCTGTTCACGATCCGCATCTACATCGACCCGCTGACGCTGATCGAACGGCAGCCGGAGCGGCGCGCCATCGCGACGAATTTCGCGACGCAGTTGCGTGAGATGGAAGAAGCGCAGCTCGACTACAAGGGGCTGACCGCCGACCGCGACCGGCTGGTCGCGGCGCTCGAGGAAATCGCCAGGGGCTGACCGGAGCAATTCCAGCAAAAGTGTTTGCGGTTTTGCGTCCGGAATTGCGACCGGCGGCTAGGCGCCCTGGCCGTTCTTGGCCATCTGCTGGGTTGCCGCCTTGCGGCCGCCGCCCGACACCACCACCAGCGTGTGCACCTTGCCCGCCTTGAAGGCGTTCAGGAACTTCGGATAGTCCTTGAAGGCGACGCAGCCATGCGACTGCGCCATGCGGCTGCGCAGCAGGTAGCTGTGCGTGAGGAAGCCGTCGCGACCATGCTTGTTCTTGCCGTCGACCGGCAGCATGCGGATCGCCTCGACGCCGTGGAAGCGCTTCTCGCGCATCTTCAGACGATAGGTGTGCGGCGGTGTCGGCCCGTTCATCTTGACGTGCACATAGGCCGGGTTGTCGGCCATCTTGCCGATGCCCGAATGCGCCTCCAGCACGCTGCCGTCGGGCATGTACACCCTGGCGGCGCTGATGTCGTAGACGGCAACGCCATTGCCGGCAGCGCGCGGCTTGTCGGGGCGGCTGAACAGGCTCTTGAAGATGCCGCCGCGATCGGTCGACTCTTCCGTGGAAGGGTTGTTCGGCCTGGCGAAGGCAAGCTTGGTGCCGGTGTTGTCGCGCGGCGACTTCGACGCCGGCAGCAACGCGCGCGTCGCGTCGTCGACGTCGGGCTTCTCCGGCTTCGCCGGCTTGGCGGGCTTCAGCTCGGCCACTTCCGGCTTCGGCGGGAACTCGTCGGCCGCGTCCGGCTTGGCCTCGGCCCTGGCCACGCGCGGGCGTGCCTCGGGCAGCGGCACGGTGTCGGGCAGCGATGCGTGCTCCGGCGCCACGACGTCGGCGATCGCCGGCAGCGGCGGAATGCCATCCGGCGCCGCCATCGCGTCGAGCACGCCGCCGGCGGCGTTTGGCGCCGGATCGGCAAAGGCGAGCAGCAGCGGCGAACGCGGATCGGTCGGCGTAACCTTCCCGGCGAAACGCTCCGGCGCCGGTTCGATGGCGAGCGCCTTCACGCGCTCGACGGTGCGCGCGGCCTTCTTGGCGCGCTTCGAAACCGGAACGACGGACGGATCGACTATGGCGTGCTTCGCCGGGCGCGCCGTCTTGCCCTTCAGGTCGGGCTCAGGCTCGACCGCAAGCGCGGCGGCCTTCGGCGCGTCGATGTGTTCGTACCAGTTCACGCCGAAGCCGGAATCGACACGCGTGAAGACGGTGGTGGCAAGACCCCTTGCGTGCGTGCCGCCATCGGCATTGCCGAGCGACGGCGAGAACGAGGCATGGACGCCGTTGGGTTCGGCCGTGCTGCGCGCCTTGGTCGGCGCGGTGACGAGCCCGACCACGGCGGTGGCCGCGATGGCGATGCCATAGGCAATGAGCCATGGCCGGCGGACCAGGGAAAACGTGGAACGTGATGCGCTGCGACCAGCGCGACGCCGAGGAGAACCAGACACTACGCGTACCCACACACCAGAGGACAGCCGCGCGCGCCAGCCCCGTCGACCGGTGCGCAAACACGACAGCCACGGAACGGAATCCCGCCCATCGCGGCACGCCACGACAATGAATGATTAGGGTTAATTATCTCTTCCCGCTCCAACTGCGCGGCGGCGTAAGGGATGTGCGCTCTTCACGGCGCCGACGGCTTACGCGGCCAAGGCCTGGCGTTGCGGCGCGCGTACGCGCCGCTGTTCGTCGCATGGCCTGCTCGCAAGCTGGCCCCTCCTGCCCGTCAATGACGGGCTGTATCCACCCTTCATTCTCCGAACATCGCGGCGATAGTGCGGCGACAAGATGTCAGATGCCGCGACATGGAGGCATGGACCAAAAGCCCCCTTTGCCCTTTAATGTGACGGGCATATGTGGTTTAGCCACCGCAAATACTGGCGTTTTACGTAGCATGGAGAAGCGAATGGCGAAGGCGAACTGGCCCGTCTACGGCGAAATCACCGGCCCGATCGTGATGATCGGCTTTGGTTCGATCGGACGCGGCACGCTGCCGCTGATCGAGCGGCACTTCAAGTTCGACAAGTCGCGCATGGTCGTCATCGACCCGCGTGACACCGACAGGAAGCTGCTCGACGAGCGCGGCATCGCCTTCGTGCAGGAAGCGGTGACGAAGAAGAACTATCGCAAGCTGCTGACGCCGCTGCTGACCGCCGGCGGCGGCCAGGGCTTCTGCGTCAACCTCTCCGTCGACACCTCGTCGCTCGAGCTGATGAAGCTCTGCCGCAAGCTCGGCGTGCTCTACATCGACACCGTGGTCGAGCCCTGGCTCGGATTCTATTTCGACGACGAAGCGGACAACTCGAAGCGCACCAACTACGCGCTGCGCGAGACGGTCCTGGAGGAACGCCGCAAGAATCCCGGCGGCACGACCGCCGTCTCCTGCTCTGGCGCCAACCCCGGCATGGTCTCGTGGCTCGTCAAGCAGGCGCTGGTCGACCTCTCCACCGATCTCGGTCTCAAGTTCGAGATTCCGGCGCAGAGCGACCGCGAAGGCTGGGCCAAGCTGATGAAAAAGGCCGGCGTGAAGGGCATCCACATCGCCGAGCGCGACACCCAGCGCGCCAAGCAGCCGAAGCCGCTCGACGTGTTCTGGAACACCTGGTCGGTGGAAGGCTTCATCTCGGAAGGCCTGCAGCCGGCCGAACTGGGCTGGGGCACGCATGAAAAGCGCATGCCCAAGAACGGCAAGAAGCAGAAAGAGGGTTCGAAGGCGGCGATCTATCTGGAGCAGCCGGGCGCCAACACGCGTGTGCGCTCCTGGTGCCCGACGCCGGGCGCGCAATACGGTTTCCTCGTGACCCACAACGAGTCGATCTCGATCGCGGACTTCTTCACGGTGCGCAAGAACGACAAGGTCACCTACCGCCCGACCTGCCACTACGCCTATCACCCGTGCAATGATGCGGTGCTCTCGCTGCACGAGATGTTCGGCCGCGCCGGCAAGGCGCAGTCTGTGCATCACGTGCTCGACGAGAACGAGCTGATCGACGGCTCCGACGAGCTTGGCGTGCTGCTCTACGGCCACGGCAAGAACGCCTACTGGTATGGCTCGCAGCTGACGCTGGCCGAGGCGCGCGAACTGGCGCCCTACCAGAACGCCACCGGCCTGCAGGTGACCTCGTCCGTGCTCGCCGGCATGGTCTGGGCGCTGGAAAATCCAAAGGCCGGCATCGTCGATACCGACCACATGGACTTCCAGCGTTGCCTCGAAGTGCAGAGCCCCTATCTGGGACCGGTCAAAGGCTACTACACCGACTGGACGCCGCTTGATGGCCGCCCCGGCCTCTTCGAAGAAGACATCGATGAGGACGACCCGTGGCAGTTCACCAACATTCTTGTGCGGTAGCCTGCACGGCGCAGGCGATCCGCAGAGCTTGCCTTGCATTCGCCCGGAAATCGGGCGAATGAACGCTGGTTAACAGAGCGGAGGCTCTCTCATGAGATTGCGGCGCGGTTTCTCACTGGCTTCCTCGATGATGGCGCTCGCCGTCCTCGCCGGCTGCATGACCGGCGGTGGCGGCGGTCCGTCGCAGCCCCCGGTCACGGCGCGGCCGACCGGTGTGGAAGGCGAATGGCTGAGCTCGGACGGCGTCGCCATCTCGCGCTTCACCAACGGACTGTTCGAGACGATTGCCACCGACACCGGCAACAAGCTGGCGGACGGCACCTATGTGAACATCAATCCGAGCACCGTGACCATCACCGTGCGCTCGCTCATCCGCCAGACCACATCGGCGGTGAACTGCGCGCTGGTCAGCCCGATGCAGCTGAACTGCACCGCGGCCAGCGGCCAGCAATTCGTGCTGACCCGCCGCCAGGCGGTCTGACGAACGCAGCGACGACAATCGCAAAGGGCGCCGGCGACGGCGCCTTTTTTCTTGGCCTGCGGGATGCCGCGCAGTGGAGCCTTGCCACGCGCCGTGCAATCCTGCCGTGATGCTCGGTGACGGGATCGGATTTCTGCCAGGAGACTGCGATGCGAAAGATGATCACACTGGCGACCGGGGCCGCTTCCCTGCTGGCGATTTCGGCCGGAGCTTCCCGGGCCGACTACACGCTCACCATCCTGCACATCAACGACTGGCACAGCCGCATCGAGTCGAACAACAAATACGAGTCCACCTGTTCGACCGAGGAGGAAGGCAAGGGCGAGTGCATCGGCGGCGCGGGACGCCTGGTGACGGCCATCGCCGAACGCCGCAAGGCGCATGCGGGCGACAATGTGCTGCTGCTCAATGGCGGCGACAATTTCCAGGGCTCGCTGTTCTACTCGACGTACAAGGGCAAGGCCGAGGGCGAGTTCCTCAATCTCATGCGCTTCGACGCCATGACCGTCGGCAACCATGAATTCGACGATGGCGAGGAGGCGCTGGTTCCTTTCCTCGACATGATCCAGTTTCCGGTGCTGTCGGCGAACGTCAACGCCAGCGCCCGGTCGAAGGCGCACGGCAAGATCAAGCCGTCCGTCGTGCTGGAGGTCGGCGGGCAGAAGATCGGCATCATCGGCGCGGTCACCAACGACACGCCCGAGATCGCCTCGCCCGGCCCCGACATCGCGATCGGCGACGACATCGCGACGATCACCGCCGAGGTCGGGAAGCTGAAGGCACAGGGCGTCAACAAGATCATCGCGCTCACCCATGTCGGCTATGTGCGCGACAAGGAGGCGATCGCCAGGATCCCCGGCATCGACGTGGTGGTCGGGGGCCATTCGCATTCGCTGCTGTCGAACACCGACGCGAAGGCCGAGGGTCCCTACCCGACGATGATCGACAACCCGGAAGGGTACAAGGTGCCCGTCACCCAGGCCGCGTCGTACTCGAAATATCTCGGCGAGTTCACCGTCACCTTCGACGACAAGGGCGTCGTCAAGGAGGCCAAGGGCGATCCGCTGCTGCTCGACAGCAGGATCGTGCCCGACCCGGCCGTCCTGGCGCGCGTCAAGGAGCTTGCCGGGCCGATCGATGCCGCGATGGGCAAGGAGGTCGCCGAGACGACGAAGCCGATCGACGGCAGCCGCGAGAGCTGCCGCGTGCGCGAATGCGAGATGGGCAATCTCGTCGCCGATGCCATTCTCGACCGCGTCAAGGGTCAGGGCGTGTCGATCGTCGTGCAGAATGGCGGCGGGCTGCGGGCCTCCATCGACCAGGGCGTGGTGACGATGGGCGAAGTGGTTACCGTGCTGCCATTCCAGAACACCCTCGCCACGTTCCAGCTGGGCGGCAAGGACATCGTCGCCTCGCTCGAACATGGCGTCAGCGGCATCGAGGAGGGCAAGGGCCAGTTCCCGCAGGTCGCCGGCCTGAAGTTCGCC
>JBFXFO010000015.1:0-41989 GCA_050178915.1 Rhizobiaceae bacterium
AGGAATCGCCCCGCCTGCAGGCGCAGCAGGTTCATCAGCAGCTCGGCATCCAGGCGCTGTCGATCGCGAAATCCGGTCCGCAGTCGAACCTGTCGCTCTTCCGCGGCTAATCGACCTCCACTACGTTCACAGCACGAAAAAGTCGGGCCGCACCGCAAGGTGCGGCCCGATCTCTTTTTGTACTCTGGATCAATGGCTTGCAGGCGTCCTGCTGGGCGCCGCGCGCATCGCGCTCACACATCCTTAACCTCGTTAAGCATCATGTTAATCCTCGATTAACCACGTCGCGCTATCCATGGTTAACGGACAGTCTTTGTGGCGGCGATCAGGGTCGTTGAGAGGCTGGCGGAATGGTTCGAGGCATGCGTCACGCATGCCTGCACGAAGAGGAGTAGGTTCCTTGTCCAGCATCATGACCAACGCTTCGGCGTTGACGGCTCTCCAGAGCCTCAGCATCACCAACAAGAACCTCGAGACCACGCAGGCTCGTATCTCGACCGGCTATCGCGTCGCGACGGCTTCCGACAACGCCGCCTACTGGTCGATCGCCACGACGATGCGGTCCGACAAAAGCTCGCTGTCGGTGGTGCAGGATGCGCTGGGCCTCGGCGCCGGCAAGGTCGATACCGCCTACTCGGCGCTGGAAAAGACCATCGAGACGGTCAACACCATCAAGGAAAAGCTGGTCGCTGCGACCGGCGCGGCCACCTCTGACAAGGCCAAGTTGCAGACGGAAATCGCGGCTCTCCAGGCCCAGCTGAAGATGGGCGCGGATGGCGCGACCTTCTCCGGTTCGAACTGGCTGTCGGTCGACACCACGACGGGCCATGCCGCCGCCGGCGTGCATGACGCCACCAAGGTCGTCTCGGCCTTCACCCGCAACTCGGCCGGCGCGATCTCGCTCAAGACCATCGACATCGACGTGCAGAGCGTGAAGCTCTACGAAGCCTTCGCGACCGCGACGGCGGTGCAGAAGGGCATCCTCGACGGCCTGCGCCTCGGCACCTCCGGCGCCCGCGACAACACCGCGATCGCCGCCGTTGCCGGCACCGACGCGGCGCTGGCGGGCTATTCCGTGGCGGCGCTGACCGTCGTCGGCTTCAACGATGCACAGATCGCCAAGATGATCACTGTGGTCGACGTGGCCTCGCGCGAACTCGCCGACGCCGCCACCACGCTCGGCGCCGCCAAGAAGCGCATCGACCTCCAGAAGAGCGCGACGCAGAGCCTGATGGACTCCATCGACCGCGGCGTGGGCCAGCTCGTCGATGCCGACATGAACAAGGAATCGACCCGCCTGCAGGCGCTGCAGGTGCAGCAGCAGCTCGGCATCCAGGCGCTGTCGATTGCCAACTCCAACGCCCAGTCGATCCTGTCGCTCTTCAAGAGCTGACGAACGTCGCTTCCGGACGCTGATTTCAACGGGCCGCGCCGGCAAGGACGCGGCCCGTTCCCATTTTCGCACAAGCTTCGACGCCTAGTCTCCCGAAAGCCATTTCCGGGAGAATTCCGTGCCGCCCCAACTGCAGGCGCTCCTCGCCAACCTCCAGAGCTTCGGCCCGCGCCGCCTCGCGATCCTCGGCGGGGCCGGGGTGCTGATCATCATCACGCTTGTGGTGGCCTCGAGCTATCTCAACCGGCCGGCCTACGAGACGCTGTATGTCGGGCTGGAGCGCTCCGACGTGAACCAGATCGGCCTCGTGCTCGGCGAAGCCGGCGTCTCCTTCGACGTCGGGTCCGACGGGACCACGGTGCTCGTTCCCGCCGGGCAGACCGCGCAGGCACGCATGCTGCTCGCCGAGAAGGGCCTGCCGACCAGCTCGAACGCCGGCTACGAACTGTTCGACAATGTCGGCTCGCTCGGCCTGACCTCGTTCATGCAGCAGATTACGCGCGTGCGTGCGCTCGAGGGCGAGATCGCGCGCACCATCCAGTCGATCCAGGGCATCAAGGCGGCGCGCGTCCACATCGTCATGGCCGAACGCGCCAGCTTCCGGCAGGACCAGCAGCAGCCGTCGGCGTCGGTGGTCATCCGTACCGCCGGCATTGACGCGGCTGCGAGCGCGGCCTCGATCCGCTACATCGTGGCGGCCGCGGTGCCCGGTCTGAACGCCGACAAGGTGACGGTGATGGATTCCAGCGGGCAGCTGCTTGCCGCCGGCGACGATCCCAACAACACCAGCGCCAACCGCTCGATCGGCGTGGAGCGCACGGTTGAGCAGCAGATCGAGGAGAACATCCGCCGCGCGCTGGCTCCGTATCTCGGGTCCGACAATTTCCGCGCCAGCGTTCGCGCCGAGGTGAACACCGACTCGCGGCAGACCGAGGAGACGATCTTCGATCCGGAATCGCGTGTGGAACGCTCGGTGCAGGTGGTGCGCTCGAACGAGAACAGCAACCAGCGCTCGGCCGCGGCGCCGGCCTCCGTCGACCAGGCGCTGCCTGACGCCGAGGCGACGCCGACGTCGGGACCGGAATCGTCGGCGAACAACGAGCGGAAGGAAGAAATCACCAACTACGAGATGAACTCCAAGCGCATCGCCACGGTCAGCAACGGCTACAGCGTGACGCGCATGACCATCGCCGTGGTGGTGAACCAGCAGCGGCTGAAGGCGATCCTCGGCGACGGCGCAACGCCTGAGCAGGTGACCGCCCGCATCGACGAGATCCGCAATACCGTCGCGTCGGCGACCGGCTTCAGCGAGCCGCGCGGCGACGTGATCACCGTATCGTCGGTGGAGTTCGTCGACGGCCTCGACGGCGTTCCGATCGAGGAGCCGGGGATGCTCGACTCGATCGGCATGCATGCCGGCACGCTCATCAATGCCGGCGCGTTCATCGTGGTGGTGTTCCTCGTGGTGTGGTTCGGCCTGAAGCCGATGACCGCCGCGCTGAGCCGGCCGGCGACGCCGATGCTTGCCAGCCCGACCTTCGACGAGGTGCAGCGCGCGCTGCCGGGGCCGGGCGGCACGGCAGCGGCAGGCGCCGACGGCAGCGTCGCGGGCGGCGAGGCGGGCGATCCCGCCACGCGCCAGCCCAGCAACCCGATCGAAGACCTGCGGCAGAAGATCAAGCCGAACCCGCAGGAGCGGCTCGCCCGCATGGTCGATCTCAACGAGGAACGCACCGCGCAGATCCTGCGTAAATGGGCGCATCAGGAGGTCGCCACCTGATGGCGGCACTGGCCCTCAGCGACTTCCTTCAGGATTTCGGCCGGCGCCCGTTGTCGCATGCGGAAGCGCCGCCGCCACCGGTGGAGCTCGCTCCCGTCGCCTTCGGCCCGACGCCGGAGGAAGAACTCCAACAGAAGATCGCAGAGGCGGTGGCCGCCGCCGAGGCCGCCCTGACCGAACGGCTGTCGCGCGTCTACGAGGACACGCTGCAGGCCGAGCGCGACAATCATGCAGCAGAGGTCGCGGAATTGCGCACTGTGCTCGGCACCGACGCCGGCGCGCTGATCGCGGCGCGGCTGGGTGACGTGGAAGCAGGGCTGGTGGAGCTGACGACGGCGACCGCAGCCCGCATCCTTGGCGCGTTCGCCGGAGCCGAGATGCAGAAGAAGACAATCGAGCGGCTGGCCGGCCTGATCCGCGACACCGTGCGCGACCGCGAGATCGTGCGCATCGAGGTGCGCGGCCCGCGCTCGCTGTTCGAGCCGCTTGAGGCGGCGCTGGGCGACAAGGCCGCCAGCATCGACTTCGTCGAGGACAGCGGCTTCGACCTTGCCGTCGCCATCGATGGCAGCCTGTTCGAGACACGGCTCGGCGAATGGTCGACTTCGTTCGAGGAGGCGTTCGCGTGAGTTTCCCGACCGGCGAGCACAAGCAGGAAATCATCATCGTCAAGCGTGGTGGCGACCACGATCACGGCCATCACGGCGGTGCATGGAAGATCGCGTTCGCCGACTTCATGACCGCCATGATGTGCTTCTTCCTCGTCATGTGGCTGATCAACGCCGCGAACGAACAGACCAAGGCGTCGGTCGCGAGCTACTTCAACCCGGTGCGGCTGATCGACCGCAATTCCAGCCGCAAGGGGCTCGAGGATATCGGCGACGGTCCGAACTCGGCGGGTTCGACGGCGGACAAGGCGACCAATCCGGTCGGCAAGGCGGCGAGCGACGGCCAGGCGAGCGGCGGCCCGCAGGACGAGACGAACTCTGCCGACACGGCGGACAGCAAGCAGCAGTCGGACGAGCATCTGTTCGCCGATCCCTACGCAGTGCTGGCGGAGATCGTCGCCGACACCGGACGCATGCAGAACGTGTCCGCCAAGGGTGATGGCGGCGCGCAGGACTCGGGCCCGTCGACGGGCGCGTCCGGCGGCGAATCGTATCGCGATCCGTTCGCGCCGGATTTCTGGTCGCAGCAGGTCGCCGGCAATGAGACGGCAGAAGGCTCAAGCGGCGGCGGCGCCGACAGGCTGGAGGCGGATGGTACCGACGACGCCGGATCGACCGGCGTCCAGGTCGAGGCGACCGAGGTTTCCGCTGCCGCGCAGCCGAAGCATGAAGAGGCCGCGCCCGCGCCGGTTTCGCCGGTCGAGCCGAATGCGCACGAGGCAGCCGCGGCAAGGGCGGCGGAGGCGGAGGCAGCCGCGAGCGCGATGCCGCCGGTGCCGCAGCCGCGACCGGGCGAGGGACCGGAGGCGATGCCCGAGCTGATTGCCGCGGCACCCGTGGTCGCGCCGCCGGTGGCGCCTCCCGCGCCCGAGCCACAGGGCCCGAGTGCGGAAATCATCCAGGAAGCCAAGGAAATCCGGCAGGAGCTGGCTAAGCTTTTCGACGCCGACGACAAGATGCTCGATGGCCTGTCGGTCGAGCCGACGCGCCAGGGCGTCACCATCTCCGTCACCGACCAGCTCGACTTCGGCATGTTCGAGATCGGCTCGGCGCTGCCGCGCCGCGAGATGATCCTCGCGATGGAGAAGATCGCCAAGACGCTCGAAGGCCGCAAGGGTACGCTGAAGATCGAAGGCCACACCGACGCGCGGCCGTTCAAGAGCGATACCTATGACAACTGGCGCCTCTCCAGTGCACGCGCACACTCGGCCTATTACATGCTGGTGCGCGCCGGCATCGACGAGAAGCGCGTTACCGAGGTCGGCGGCATGGCCGACCGCAAGCCGAAGATCGCCAGCGATCCGATGGCGGCTGCCAACCGCCGCATCGAGATTCTGCTCGAGGTCGGCAGCTGATGCAGCTTGGCGCGGCGCACGCGGTGATGCTCGGGGCAGCGCTTTTCGCCGCCTCGCCCGCGCATGCGCGCGCCGATGAAAACGCGCCGCTGCAGCCTTTCCAGATGGTTCGCTCGCTGCAGCTGGTGCAGGATCGTATCGCCGACGGCGACCATGCGGCGCTGCCGATGCAGAAGAAGCTGCTCGAACTGATCGACAAGCGGCTGCGAACTGCCGAGGCGGACGACTTCGAGGACAGGCGCAACTACCGCTCGCTGCTGATCTACGCGATGAGCGGCGGCAACCCGTCGACCCTCGACGTGGTGCGCTCGAAGCTGAAGCTCGAGCCGCCCGACAAGGCGATGGTCGAGGCGATTTCCAGCTACCTCAAGGGGCGGTCGCAGCGTGCGCGCGTGGCTTTCGCGCAGGTCGATCCAATGGCGCAGACCGCCGATCTCGGGGCGTTCCTGGCGCTGGTGAAGGGGTCGCTGGAAGCCGGCGACAAACCCGACGACGCGCTCGCGCTTTTCGACAAGGCACGGCTGCTCGGCTCGGGCACGCTGGTCGAGGAGGCGGCGCTGCGCCGTTCCATCGCGCTGGCGACCTCGCTCAACGATGCCAAACGCTTCCAGCTGTGGTCGAGCCAGTATGTGCGGCGCTTCCTGCGCTCGCCCTATGCCAGCCAGTTCGCCGATGCGTTCGTCAACGGCGTCGTCGCGCTGCATGAGACGGTCGACTACGCCGCCGTCGAGGACATCGTCGCCGGCATGGAGGAAGAGCAGCGCAAGGTGATCTACCTGCGGCTGGCGCGCCGCGGCGCGATCGAAGGGCTGGCCGACGTCTCCGCCTTTGCGGCGAAGCATGTCGAGAGCCAGGACGTCGCCGCGAATGCAACCGAGACGGCGGCAGAAGAAGACCCGCGCGCCATGCTCTATGCCAGCCTGTCCAAGGTCCGCGCCGGCGACCTCGATGACGTGAAAGCGCAACTCGACCGCATCGACCGGGCGCGGCTTTCGGAGCGCGACCGGCAGTTGCTCGATGCCGTGCGGCTGGTCGCATCGCAGGTGACGGCACCGGTGGCGCCGATCGAGAAGGCCGCTCCAAAGGATGATGCACCCGCGCCGGCGGAACCGAAGGCTTCGGCGGAGATCGCCAGAGCGGAGGAGCGGGCGAAAGCGGAAGGGTCGCTGACCGATCTGGTGCCGACCGACGATCTTGCCGTCGAAGCGCCGGTGGAACCGGCGGCGGCCACGCCGGTGAGACGGGTCGATACTGCCGCCGCCGAGGCCGAGGCGGTCGCCGACACGCCGCTGCCCACCCCCTTGCCGGAGCAGGCGCCAGCGAATTCGGCGGAGGCCGGGCATGAGCCTGCCGAAGCCGGCCATGGCAATGCGTCGGCTGAGGCGGCCGATGATGCAGGTGCACCAAAGGCCATCGACGAGACGACGACAGCCGCGGCGGAGACCGCGAAGGGTGCGCGCGACAAGCTCGACGCCATCGACAAGCTTATGCAGGAGAATGCCGACAAATGACCCAGGGCGTGAAGTTCGTCGGGCATGGTGCGGGCATGACCGCAGGCGTGCAGGCCGGAGAGGGTGGTACCCACTCGAAGCGCTATGGTGACGGCGGCGCGTTCAACGCGCTGTTCCGGACTCCGGCAAAGCACGCCGAGGCGGAGCGCGGGGGCAAGGCCGCCGCCGAACAGCCGGCGGTGCCGCTGCGCGCGAGGCTGGAGGCGGCGATCGCAGCGACCGACGGCGCCCGCCGCACGGGCGGCGACGATGAAAAGGACGCAAGGCTCACCGGGCCGAAGGCAAAGGTGGAGCCCGAGCTGGAGGCGGATCAGGACAAGCCGCGCACCGACGACGAAGCGGATGCAGCGACGCTGGCGCTGTTCGCGCTGGCGGACATGCGCAAGCCGACGCCGCCCGAGACGGTGAAGCCCGTGCCCACACACACCGAGGCCGCCGATGCGAATGCCGCGCCGGTCGAGCAAGCCGAGACGGAGACTGCCGACGCGCCGGTGCTCGATGTGAAGCGCGACGCGAAGACCACGCCCGAACAGCGAGTGCCGGACGCGAAGGCGGGATCGAAGCCCGCGCCAGCGACAGTGGCGGAGGCGAAGGCGACGCGCGTGGCGGCCGAGCATGGCGCCGCGCCGCCGGTTGCCGCCAACACGAATGCGACCGCATCCCCTGCCGGTAGTACACCGGCCGCCGTCGCCGGAACGGACAACGCTGCCGGCGCGGTTGCGGGCGTGACGGCGCGGGGCGGCTCGGGTTCATCGGCAAATGCCGGAGGCGATGCCAGGGGCGACGATGCCGGTTCCAGGCGTGGCCGCGACGGCACGGCACCGACGGCGAACGCAAAAGTCACGGCCGAGCAGAGCATTCCGGCGCCCGCCATGCCGCTCAGCACCACCGGCGCGGCGCTGGTCAGCGGCCTGACGAGCGATTCCGGCTGGCAGAATTCGCTTCGTAGTGTGGCGGCGGCGCAACATCTGGCCAACCAAATGTCGAACGCGCCGATGCATTCGATGACGCTGCAGCTGCATCCGGCCGAACTCGGCATGGTCACAGCCAATCTGAGGATCGCGGGCGGCCAGCTGAACGTCGAGCTTTCGGTCGAGAATCGTGATGCCTACGACCGCCTGAAAGGCGATGCCGAGACCATCGTGAAGTCGCTCAAGGCGCTCGGCTACGACATCGATCAGGTCACGGTTCAGCAACCGCAGATTGCAAACAACACCACCGGCCGCGCCGAGCAGAACTTCAGCGCGACCGGCTCGTCCGCGCGTGACCCGCAGGCCTTCGGCTCGAACGGGCAGGGCGGCAACGGCGAACGGCTCGGCGGCCAGGGCGGCGGACGCGGGCAGGACAGCAGCAACGGACGCGGCGACGGCAATGCGCAGACTGCTCAGGATCGCGCTCAGCGCGGCATCTATATCTAGTATCTGGGGGAGCGCCGCGCTCGCCGCGGCGAATCCGTGCGAGCCGGAGATCCTGCGCGCCGCCGACCGCTATGGCGTGCCGACGGGCATCCTCTATGCCGTAGGTCTGACCGAGACCGGCAAGAAGGGGACGCTGCAGCCGAACGCTCTCAACATAGAAGGGCGCGCGGTTTTCCCGAAGAGCCGGAGCGAGGCGCTCGCCACGTTCAGCGAGGCGCGGCAGGGCGGCGCCAGGCTGATCGACCTCGGCTGCATGCAGATCAATTTCCACTATCACGGCGAGCATTTCCGCAGTGTCGGGGAGATGCTCGATCCGCGACTAAATGTTGATTACGCCGCGCGCTTCCTGGCCAATCTGCACGCCCGTCATGAGACCTGGTCGATGGCGGTGGCGCGCTACCACGCCGGTCCGAACAACAATCCGGCGCAGAAGAAATACATCTGCCGGGTCATCGCCAACATGGTCGCCACCGGCTTCGGCAAGTGGACCACGGAGGCCCGCGAGTTCTGCAACCCATAAGCGCGGAGCAAGGTCGTTCGGACAATCCCTCGACCGACTGTTGCGAGCGCCCCCGGCGCGGCCCGCGGCGGTGTGTTCCTGCCATGCAGTCGAAGCAGCGTTCGGGTCACTCAGTTCAACGACTTCGCCGCAACCCCTAATAAACTACTTACAAGAAATGACGGTTGGCCAGGATTCCGCGCTGCAGGTACCGATTTTTTCACAAAAGCCATAACGGCTGATTCGGAAGGCGGGTCCGATGATCGTGATTGTGGATGAGCGCGAGCTCGTAAAAGAGGGCTATTTCTCACTTTTCGACCGGGAAGGAGTTGCGAGCGCAGGCTTCGGCTCCAACGATTTCGGCGAGTGGGTGGACAGTGCGGCGGACGAGGATCTCAGATCGGTCCGCGCCTTCCTCATCGGCGAATGCCAGGTGAATGCGGTGTCGCCGAAGAAGATTCGCGACCGGACAAGCGCACCCGTCATCGCGCTGAGCGAACATCATTCGCTTGAGAATACGCTGCGCCTGTTTGAGTCCGGCGTCGATGACGTGATCCGCAAGCCGGTCCACATCCGCGAGATTCTCGCCCGAATCACCGCGATCAGCCGCCGTGCTCAAGAGGACGCGCGCTTCACCGAGATCGGCCAGATGCGCATCTTCTCCGACGGCCGGGATCCCGAGATCGGCGGTTCGCCGCTGCCGCTGCCGCGGCGCGAGCGCCGCATCCTCGAATACCTGGCGGCCAACTCCGGCCGGCGGGTGACGAAGACGCAGGTGTTCAACGCGATCTACGGAATCTTCGACGAAGAGGTCGAGGAGAACGTGGTCGAGAGCCACATCTCGAAACTGCGCAAGAAGCTGCGCGAGCGGCTCGGCTACGACCCGATCGATTCCAAGCGTTTCCTCGGCTACCGCCTGGTGGCCTGATGCCGGAGCTGGTGGCGGCCAGCTTCGCGCAAGGGTGCCGCGCTACATTTTTGTGGCCTACGGCAACGAGTAACGAGGGGATGTTCACATGAGCCTTTACGGGATGATGCGTACCGGCGTGTCCGGTATGAACGCTCAGGCCAACCGCCTGTCGTCGGTCGCCGACAACATCGCGAACTCCGGCACCACCGGTTACAAGCGCTCGAGCATCGAATTCGCCTCGCTGATCATCCCCAACGCCACCGGTGCCTACACGTCGGGCGGTGTCACCACCGACATCCGCTATTCGATCAGCCAGCAGGGCGACCTGAAGTACACGACGTCCGGCTCGGACCTGGCCATCAACGGCGAAGGCTTCTTCGTGGTGCAGGACGCCAGCGGCCGCCCGGCGATGACGCGAGCCGGCTCCTTCGTTCCCGACGGCGAGGGCCGCCTGGTCAACGCCGCCGGCTTCTACCTGATGGGCTACAGCTTCGCGAACGGCACGCCCAGCCCGGTGACCAATGGCTTCGGCGGGCTCGAAGAGGTGAAGATCTCGCAGACCGACGTGACCGCGACGCCGTCGAGCACCGGTACGTTCAAGACCAAGCTCCCGGTCGACAAGCCGGTCGTCGTCGCGGCCAATCTCCCGAGCGCCAACGCGGCCACCGCGGAATACTCCGCCAAGTCGTCGCTGGTGGTCTACGACAATGTCGGCCGCGAAGTGACGCTCGACATCTACTACACGAAGACCGCCGCCAACACGTGGGAGGTCACGGTCTTCGACAAGGCCAACGCCGCGCCGAACACCGCCTTCCCCTACACGGGCGGTCCGCTGGTCACGTCGACGATGACGTTCAACCCGGCCAACGGCCAGCAGCTCACCGGCAACAGCATTGCCATCCCGGTGCCGAACGGCACGACGCTGACGCTCGACATGGGCGGCACCACCGAACTGGCGGAAGGCTTCACCGTCCTGCAGTCGCAGGTCAACGGCAACGCGCCGAGCGGCATCGAGCAGGTGCAGATCAGCGCCGACGGCACGGTCTACGCACAGTACCAGGACGGCTCGTTCAAGGCGCTCTACCGCATCCCGATCGCGACGGTGCAGAGCCCGGACCGGCTGAACGTGCTGCCGGGCAACGTGTTCTCGCAGTCCTCCGATTCAGGCGACCTGCGCATCGGCTTCGCCAATGAAGGCGGCATGGGCTCCGTGGTCGCGGGCGCGCTGGAAAACTCCAACGTCGACATCGCCGAGGAACTGACCTCGATGATCGAATCGCAGCGCAGCTACACCGCCAATTCGAAAGTGTTCCAGACCGGCGCAGACCTGATGGACATCCTCGTCAACCTCAAGAGGTAGCGTCGGCAGAGGAGCCGCCGCGTACCGGGAAAGACCTGTAAATGTCGCTTTCCACCGCATTCAACATTGCGCAGTCGGCGCTTCTGAACAATTCGCGTCAGACGACGACCGTTTCGCGCAATGTCGCGGAGAAGGACAATGCCGACTACACGCGCCGCGTCGCGGTTCTGTCGAGCCAGGCGTCCGGCGCACGCATTGTCGATGTGCAGCGCGCCACCAACCAGCTGCTCATGCGCAACAGCATCAACGCGACGTCGTCCTACCAGGGGCAGAAGACGCTGCTGGACGGGCTGAACTCGCTGGCGCTGGAGGTCAACGGCCCGGACAACGCCACGTCGGCGGCCACGCTGATCGGTCGCCTGCAGGAAGCGATGCACCTCTTCTCCACCACGCCGTCCAACCGGACGCTGGCGGAAAACGCCGTCGAGGCGGCGCGCCAGGTCGTGTACTCGCTCAACAACGGAAGCCATGCGATCCAGGCCTCGCGCACCGACGCGGACTCGCGCATCGCGACGGAGGTCGGCGAACTCAACCAGCTGCTCACCGACTTCCATGCCGCCAACAGCGCTGTCGTGCAGGGCACTGCCGCCGGCCGGGATGTCAATGACGCGCTCGACCAGCGCGACGCGCTGCTCAAGAAGATCGCCGAGAAGCTGCCGGTCAGCACCATGTCGCGCGAAAACAACGACATGGTGATCATGACCGGCGACGGCACGATGCTGTACGAGAAGGTGCCGCGCACGGTGACCTTCCAGCCGATCTCGGGCTATTCCGTCGGCACCACCGGCAATGCGGTCTATGTCGACGGCGTGCCGCAGTCGGCCGGCGCCGGTGCCAATACCACCGCCTCCGGCACGATTGCGGGGCTGCTGCAACTGCGCGACAGCGTCGCTCCGGCGATGCAGAAACAGCTGGACGAGATCGCGCGCGGCCTGATCACCGCCTTTGCCGAAACCGATCCGAATGGTGTGCAGCCGGCGGCGACAGGCCTGTTCACCTGGACCGGCGGTCCCGGCATCCCGGCAGCGGGCACGCTGCAGAATGGGCTGGCCGCATCGATCCACCTCAATGCGGCGATGGACTTCAACGCCGGTGGCGACCCGGTGCTGCTGCGCGACGGCGGCGCCAACGGCGCGGCCTACGTGTGGAATACCGGCGGAGCGGCATCCTACTCCGACCAGCTGCTCTCCTTCGGCGACAAGCTGGCCGCGCCGATGGCGTTCGACCTCGCCGCGGGGCTCGGCAGCATCGGCAAGCTCGACGACTATTCCGCCAACTCGATCAGCTGGCTGGAAGCGCTGCGCAAGGATGCCACCGGCGCCTCCGAAACCAAGGGCGCGCTGATGGCGCGCACGACCGAGGCGCTGTCGAACGCCACCGGCGTCAACATGGACGAGGAGATGTCGCTGCTGCTCGACCTGGAGCATTCCTACCAGGCATCGACGCGCATCATCTCCGCCATCGACACCATGTTCAGTTCGCTGCTTTCGGCGGTGAGGTAAGATGAAGACCTCCTTCGTCTCCTCCTCGGCCATCTCGCAGGCGATGCGCTATTCGCTGCAACGCATGCAGCTCGAGCTTGTCGGCGCGCAGAAGGAGGCTTCGACCGGCCGCGTCGCCGACGCCGGTCTGGCGCTCGGCGCCCGCACCGGCCAGTCGGTCTCGTTCGCCCGCGACGTCGAGCGTCTCAACGGCATCGTCGATTCCAACAAGCTGATCGCGGCCCGGCTGAAGTCCACGCAGGATTCGCTGTCCCAGCTCACCACGGTCGGCCAGACCTTCCTCGCCACGCTGACGGCAAGCGCGTCCGGCGACGCCTCGATCGGCGTGACGCTGACCGAGGCCAAGGGCACGCTGCAGGCGCTGACCTCGATCCTCAACACCAGCCTCAACGGCGAACACCTGTTCGCCGGCATCAACACGGATGCGAGCCCGATCGTCGACTTCACCAAGCCGGGCGCACCCAACAAGAGCGCCTTCGATGCGGCGTTCCTGGCGCATTTCGGTTTCACGCAGAGCGATCCGCAGACCGCCAACATCACCTCGACGCAGATGAGCAACTTCCTCACCGTGGCGGTCGAGCCCCAGTTCACCGGCGCCGGCTGGCAGGCCAACTGGTCGAACGCATCGGACCAGCGCATCACCAGCCGCATCGCGCTCAACGAGACTGCGCAGACCTCGGTCAGCGCCAACGAGGCGGGTGTGCGCAAGCTGGCGATGGCGTCCGCCGCGATCACCGACCTGTTCGACTCGCAGCTCAGCGGCGGCGCGCGCGACGCGCTGGTCAACCGCGCGATCGAGCTTGTCGGCGAGGCACTGAGTTCGATCACGAACACGCAGTCGGAACTCGGCATCACGCAGAACCGGGTGACGCGCGCCAGCGACCGCGTGGACATGCAGATCGACCTGTTCGAACGGAACATCCTCGATATGGAAGGCGTCGATCCCTACGAGGCATCGACGCGCGTCTCGTCGCTCCTGCAGCAGATCGAGACATCCTACGCGATGACAGCACGCATTCAGCAGCTCAGCCTGCTGAAATACCTATCCTGATACCGGTGCCGGGGGGCAAGACAGAAGCGATGTATCAGTTCTCTTACGCAGACGTACAAACAGACTCGGTTGCCGACGCGCGCGAGCGCGAGCGGCAGTTGCTGTCGCGGTCCATCCTCATGCTGGCGGAAGCGCAGAAGCGGGGGCCGTCCTCACGCGAGGCGCTCGACGCGCTGCACTTCATGAGCCGCATCTGGTCAACCTTCGTGGAAGACCTGGGCAGCGAGGAAAACGAACTGCCGAAGGAGCTTCGCGCCAACCTCATCTCGATCGGGCTCTGGCTGCTGCGCGAAGGCGAGGAGGTCCGGCAGGGACGCTCCGAAAATTTCGAGGGCCTCATCGAGGTCTCGCAGATCATCCGCGACGGCATTCAATGAAGCACACGCTGAAGTTATCGCTGAAGCCGCACGAGAGGATCTACCTCAACGGCGCCGTCATCAAGGTCGACCGCAAGGTCACCATCGAGCTGCTCAACGAAGTGCATTTCCTGATGGAGAGTCACGTCCTGCAGGCAGACGAGGCATCGACGCCGCTGCGCCAGCTCTACTTCATCCTGCAGATGATCCTGATGAATCCCGGCGACGCGCAGGTGGCGCGCAACATGTTCCGCAAGTCGCTGTCGCTGCTGATCGCCAACTTCTCCGATCCCAGCATCCGCTCCACGCTGAAGCATGTCGACCAGCTGGTGAGCGAGGACCACATTTTCGAGGCGCTCAAGGCGATCCGCTCGCTCTACCCCCACGAGCAGGTCGCCATCGCCGGCAACGAGGACAAGCCCGTCGACCTGCCACGGGTCGCTGCGGCCGGAGGGACGGGCCGATGATCGTGACACCGCCGGGAACGGCCAGCACCGCCAACAATCCGAAGGTCGAGACGAAGTCGAAGACCGCGGTCGACTACGACTCGTTCCTCAAGCTGCTCGTCGCGCAGATGAAGAACCAGGACCCGACCGCGCCGATGGAGTCGACCGACTACGTCGCGCAGCTGGCGACGTTCTCGCAGGTCGAGCAGTCGGTGCAGATCAAGGACAAGCTGGCCGACATCCTGCAGGCCTCGTCGCTGTCGCAGGCGACGTCGATGATCGGCAAGGTCATCACATCGGCGGACGGAACGACCAGCGGCCTGGTCAGCGAAGTCCGTGTGAACACCGATTCCATCACGGCGAAGCTGCAGGGTGGCGGCGAGATCGTCGTCGGACCCGGCGTCACCATCAAGAACCCCACATGAACGAGGCCGATGCGCTGGACATCGTCCAGTACGCAATCTGGACCGTCCTGACCGCCTGCGGTCCGTCCGTCGCGGTTGCCATGATCGTCGGCATCGCGATCGCGCTGGTGCAGGCGCTGACCCAGGTCCAGGAAATCACGCTTACCTTCGTGCCGAAGATCATTGCGATCCTGCTGACCGTCGCCTTCACCGGGCCGTATGTGGGCGGCCAGATCTCGTCCTTCACCAACGTCATCTTCGAGCGCATCGAGACCGGGTTTCCGCAGAACTAGCTGCGCGGGCCGGATCGCCTGCCTCACCCTCGCGCAAGCTTGGGCCTCTAGCCTGCTTCACGGCGCGCATTGCGCGCCAAGCATGAACGCAGGGAAGACGGCATGGCGGTCACCGAAACAGTCGCGGCGAGCAAGCCGGCAGCGAACCGGTCCGGCCGCGATGTCTTCTTCGCGCTCGGCGTGGTCATCATCCTCGCCGTCCTCTTCCTGCCCATCCCGGCTTTTCTGATCGACATCGGCCTTGCCGTCTCGATCGCGCTGTCGGTGCTGATCCTCATGGTAGCGCTGTGGATCCAGCGCCCGCTCGACTTCTCGTCATTCCCGACGGTGCTGCTCATCGCCACGATGCTGCGCCTCTCGCTCAACATCGCCACCACCCGCATGATCCTGTCGCACGGGAGCGAAGGCACGGATGCGGCCGGCCACATCATCGCCGGCTTCTCCAGCCTGGTGATGAGCGGCGACTTCATGATCGGCCTGATCGTCTTCCTGATCCTGGTCATCGTGAATTTCATCGTCATCACCAAGGGCGCGACGCGTATCGCCGAGGTCGGCGCGCGCTTCACCCTCGACGCCATTCCCGGCAAGCAGATGTCGATCGACGCCGACCTGTCGGCCGGCATCATCGACGAGAAGACCGCGCAGCTGCGGCGGCGCGAGCTGGAAGAGGAAAGCTCCTTCTTCGGCTCGATGGACGGCGCATCGAAGTTCGTTCGCGGCGACGCCATTGCCGGCCTGATCATCACCGCCATCAACATCGTCGGCGGCATCATGATCGGCTACTTCCGCCACGAGATGGCGGCAGGCGAGGCTGCCGACGTGTTCATCAAGCTGTCGGTCGGCGACGGCCTGGTGACGCAGATTCCGGCGCTCATCGTGTCGCTCGCCGCCGGCCTGCTGGTGTCGAAGGGCGGCACGCGCGGCTCGGCCGACCAGGCGGTGTTCAACCAGCTCGGCGCCCACCCGCGCGCACTCTACGTCGCGTCGATGCTGCTGATGGTGCTGGCGCTGATGCCGGGCCTGCCGTTCCTGCCGTTCGCCCTGCTCGCGATCGGCATGTCGTCGCTCGGCTACGTCATCCCGCTGCGCCAGAGGCGCGAGGCCGACGCGGTCGTGGCCGCCGAGAAGGAGAAGCAGGCGAGGAAGGAGGAAGAAGAGCGCAACTCGGTCAAGAACTCGCTGAAGACCGCCGAGATCGAACTGCTGATCGGCAAGCAGCTCTCGACCCGCCTCGTCACCGCGCATCAGGAACTGGCGTTCCGGATGGGCAAGATGCGCAAGAAGTTCGCGTCGCAATACGGCTTCGTGGTGCCGGAGGTGCGGCTCACCGACGACTTCACCATCCCGGCGAAGAGCTACCAGATCAAGATCCACGGCACGGTCGTTGCAGAACACCCGATGCGCGTCGGCGAGGTGATGGTGCTGCTCGGCAACCGCGAGCCGCCGGAGATACCGGGCGAGGAGGTGCGCGAGCCGGCGTTCGGCATGCGCGCCTATTCGGTGCCCGAGATGTTCCAGGAAGATCTGAAGCGCGAGAACTTCGCCTTTGCCGACAACATGTCGGTGCTGCTCACGCACCTGTCGGAGGTGATCCGCAACAACCTGCCGCAGCTGCTGTCCTACAAGGACATGAAGGCGCTGCTCGACCGGCAGGACACCGAATACCGCAAGCTGGCCGACGACATCTGCACCTCGCACATCTCCTATCCGGGGCTGCAGGCGGTGCTGAAGCTGCTGCTGGCCGAGCGCGTCTCGATCCGCAACCTGCATCTGATCATCGAGGCCATCGCCGAGATCGCGCCGCATGTGCGCCGCACCGAGCAGATCGTCGAGCATGTGCGCATCCGCATGGCGCAACAGATCTGCGGCGACCTGTCGGAAGGCGGCACGCTCAAGGTGCTGCGTCTCGGCAACCGCTGGGACCTCGCCTTCCACCAGAGCCTCAAGCGCGACCCGAAGGGCGAGATCCGCGAGTTCGACATCGACCCGCGCCAGCTCGAGGAGTTCGGGCAGGAGGCCGCGAAGGTCATCCGCAGCCACGTCGATGCCGGCGAGCGGTTCGCCATCGTCACCGCGCCGGACGCGCGGCCCTATGTGCGCATGATCATCGAGCGGCTGTTCCCGACGCTGCCGGTGCTCAGCCATGTCGAGATCGCCAAGGGTGTCGAGATCAAGGTGCTCGGAACGATCTCATGAACGTGACGCTCGACACGGCGGTGCTGGCGGCCTTCGTCGCCTTCTGCCGCGTCGGCGGGTGCTTCCTGATGATGCCCGGCCTCTCGTCGGTGCGGATTCCGGTGATGGTCCGGCTGTTCGTGGCGGTGGCGGCGACCTTCGCGCTGCTGCTGCACATGTGGGACCAGATCGTGCCGGCGGTGGACAGGCGACCGGCGGTGCTGCTGCCGATGATCGCCTCGGAACTGCTGATCGGCGTGCTGATCGGGCTGCTGACGCGGGTCTACATCCTGGCACTGCAGTTCATCGCCTCGGCGATCGCGATGATGATCGGTTATGGCGGCATGCTGGGCGGCGCGGTCGAGGATTCCGAGCCGCAGGCGCCGCTCGCCTCGATCATCTCGTTCTCGGCGCTGCTGCTGCTCTTCGTGTTCGACTTCCACCACGAGATCGTGCGGGCGCTGGTGAATTCATACAAGGTCGCGCCCGTCAGTGGCATCTTCAACGTGCAGACCGCGCTGGTCGACCTGACCGACGGGCTGAGCGAGGCGTTCTTCATCATGCTGAGGCTCGGCAGCCCGTTCCTCGCCTACGCGATCATCGTGAACCTGGCGATCGGCTTCATCAACAAGCTGACGCCGCAGATCCCGGTCTACTTCATCTCGCTGCCCTTCGTGCTCGCCGGCGGACTGCTCATCATGTACCTCGCCATTCCGGTGATGCTCGGCCTCATCGCCGACGGCTTCGTCGAAGCGACGCTGTCGCGCTGACCGATGGCCGCGCGCTCCCAACGCCTCGGCAAGCTGATGGTGCTGCAGGGCAAGCTGAAGGCGCTGCACGAGACGCGGCAGGCGGGCCACATGGCGGCGTCGATCAGGGCGCGCGAGGAGGCGGAAGACCTGCGGCGGCGCGCCGACACGGCGGATTCCTTCGCCTCGATCTTCCCCGATCTCTACAGCAGGCACATCTCCGACGCCCTGGCGCGAGCGGCAGGCGAAGACCGCAAGGCGGCGGAAGAGGCGAAGCTTGTCGCCACGGCGACGCTGCGCATGAAGCGCGTCGGCGAGGCCTTTCGCGCAGCACGCGCAGACGAGGAGCGCCAGCGCGAAGAGCGCGAGCGGCTCGAACTGGTGCAGCGGCAGGCCGCCGAAAAGTAAGGTTGCCACAAGCTTCTGCCGCCATAGTCGCAACGATCAAAGCACAGGAGCAGGCGCTCGTGGCGGTTTCGCTGCCTACCGATATCGTGATGGACGTGGCCCGCGCAGCGAGCCCGGAAGGCGTCGAGATGGCGCGCGCCGAACTGGCGCGCAAGACCTCGGTCGCGCAGGCCGCGGTCGCCAATGGCGCGACGATGACCAATCGTCCCGACAACAAGGATTCCTACGTCAAGTTCGAGTCCATGGTGCTCGGCAATTTCATGCAGAGCATGATGCCGAAGGAAAACGATGCGGTGTTCGGCAAGGGCCTGTCGGGCGACATGTGGCAGCAGCTGATGGCGCAGGAACTGGGCAAAGTCATCGCAGAGCGCGGCGGCATCGGCATCGCTGACCGCATGCTGCGCGACCACTATGTCGAGGGCGAGAAGGCCGTGCCGGTCGGGCCGATGGGCGTCGACAATGGCAATGGTCAGAAGGACCTGCTCTCCACCGCGATCGTGCAGGAAATCCAGCGGCGCCTTACCCAGTCCATCACCGAGGACTGGGGCAGCGGCAGCGCCAAATCATAGCGGCCCGGAGCTGACGGTATGCTCGACTATTCCGAGACCATGGCACTGCCGGCGCCGCGCGAGCCACAGCCGGAGGCTTCCGGCATGCGGCCGGGCAATCTGAGCGCGATCATCGAACGGCTCGAGCAGACGATCGACGAGGAGACCAGCGGGCTGCGCGGCCAGCCGGGCTTCGACGTCAAGGCGTCGAACGTGCGCAAGGGCCGCCATCTCTTCGAACTGACGCGCGCAATGAAGGGCGTCGGTCCCGACGACCTGCTGGACGAGCAGAAGCAGAGCATGATCCGCCTGCGCGGCAAGCTGGCGGAGAACGAGATCGTGCTGAAGGCGCATCTCAACGCGGTCGGCGAAGTCGCCGGGATGATCCAGAACGCGATCGAGCGCGCCGAGGCCGACGGCACCTATTCGGCCGGTGAGTTCGGCCGCGCATGATCAAGTTCATCGGCGCCGCGCTCTGGCTGGTCGCCGCGGCGCTCGGCGCCACCTTCTATTCATTCCAGTCAGCCGGCCCGGAGCAGGTGAAGGTCGAGGATCCCGCGGCGCTGCTGGGCGGGCTCGACTATGTGAAGACGGAAGTCGTCTCCGTTCCGGTGCTGCGCAACCGGGCGATCGAGGGCTATTTCCTCGGCCGCTTCGTCTACACGGCGGAGCCGAAGATGCTGGCCAAGCTGACCGTGCCGGCCGACGCGCTCATTGTCGATGAGGTCTATTCCTACCTGTTCGGCAATCCGCAGGTCGATTTCACGCAGGTCGAGAGCGTCGACATGGATGCTTTCAGGGCCGGCATCCGAGACGCGATCAACAAGCGGGTCGGCGAGAAGATCATCCACGACGTGCTGGTCGAGCAGGTGGATTTCCTGACCAAGGCGGAAATCCGCGACAACACGGTGCGGCGCCGCACGAAGCCGGCCGAAGCCGACGCTGGCGCGACTGGCGGACATGGCAGCGACGGGCATGGCGGTGGCGGCGAAGCGGCAGCCAAGGCCGCCAGCCACTAGACCTCTCAGGCGTCGGCGCGCTTGTGGTTGCTGGTGCCGGGCAGGGTGCCTTCCAGCTTGCAGATGATCCCCAGCATCACCTCGTCGGCGCCACCGCCGATGGAGACGAGCCGGGTGTCGCGATAGTAGCGGCTGATCGGATTGTCGGCGGTGAAACCCATGCCGCCCCAGTATTGCAGGCAGGCGTCGGACACTTCGCGCACCAGCCGCCCGACTTTCAGCTTGGCCATCGAAGCCAGGCGGGTGACGTCACGGCCGGCGACATACTGCTCGACCGCGCTCCAGGAGAGCGCGCGCAGCGCCTCGACCTCGGTGCGCAGTTCGGCCAGCCGGAAATGCACGACCTGATTGTCGAGAACCGGCTTGCCGAAGGCCATCCGGTCGCGCGTGTAGTCGATGGTGAGGTCGATCATGCGATCGAGCCCCTTGAGCGAACTCACCACCGCATAGAGGCGCTCCTCCTGGAACTGCAGCATCTGCATGGTGAAGCCCATGCCTTCCTGCCCGATCAGGTTGTCGGCAGGGACGCGGACCTCGTCGAAGAAGAGCTGGGCGGTGTCGGAGGAGTGCATGCCGATCTTGTCGATCTTCTGCCGGGTGATGCCGTTCGCATCCATAGGCACGGCGATCAGCGACTTGTTCTTGTGCGGCGCCCCTTCGCCGGTGTTGGCGAGCAGGCAGCACCAGTCGGCCTTGAGCCCGTTGGTGATCCACATCTTGGTGCCGGAGATGACGTAGTCGCCGCCATCCCTGCGCGCGGTGGTTTTCACGGCGGCGACGTCGGACCCGCCGCCCGGCTCTGACACGCCGAGGCAGGAGACCACCTGTCCGGCGATGGAGGGGGCAAGGAAGTTGCGCTTCACATGATCCGAGCCGAAGCGGTTCAGCGCCGGCGTCGCCATGTCGGTGTGCACGCCGATGGCCATCGGCACGCCGCCGGCCTCGCAGAGGCCGAGTTCCTCGGCCATCACCATGGAGTAGGAAAAGTCGAGGCCGAGCCCGCCATAGGCGGGATCGTACTTGATGCCGAGCAGCCCGAGGTCGCCGAGCTTGGCGAACACCTCATGCGACGGGAATTCCTCGGCCTTTTCCCAGGCATCGATGTTGGGGTTCAATTCTTCGGCAACGAAGCGGGCGACGGTGCGGCGGAGACTGTCGTGCTCTGGCGTGAACTGCATGGGTTTCCTCCGCATCCCCCGCCGGCCTGCAGCGCCGCCGGAGCCTCGCATGAAACGCTAGTCAACGTTGACGTAAACGTCAATCGGCGGCTATATGCGCTCGTCACGGCCGGGCTCGCCCGGCCTTCCAAAATCCGCGCATGTCGCAATCACGAGGGACGAAACCATGAGCATTCAGGACATCGCCGCGAAGCTGAAGTCGCGGGTCGAGAGCGCGGGCTTCGACCGCTCGGTCAAGTTCGACACCGGTGGCGACGGCGTCATCCTCATCGACGGCGCCTCGATCTCGACCACTGACGGCCCGGCCGACTGCACCATCAAGCTGTCGCTTTCGGACCTCGAAGACCTGATCGCGGGCGATCTCAGCCCGACCTCGGCCTTCATGACCGGCAAGATCAAGATCGAGGGCGACATGTCGGTCGCCATGGCGCTGCAGTCGTTCCTGTAAGCATTGCGCTGAAACCCAGCGTTTCCGGGTTGCCGGAGGCGCAACGCATCATCTGGGGGCCGCGGTTTGACCGCGGCCCATTTCGTTGCGCCAGCAGCCGCTGAAACGGCAACGCCGGCGCCGGGGTCAAGCCCCACGCAAGGCACGCACCTTAGCCATTGGAGATCGGGATTTTCTCGGGAAGGTGTGTCGTGGGCATTCTCATCGGACTTGTCGTCACCCTGGGCTGCGTGCTCGGCGGCTTCATGGCCATGGGCGGCCACGTCGATGTGCTGATGCAACCCTGGGAAGTGGTCATCATCTGCGGCGCTGCGCTCGGCACCTTCCTCGTCGGCTATCCGATGAAGACCGTGAAGGACACCGGCAAGGCGCTGATGGAAGCCTTCAAGCAGGCGGTGCCGAAGGAGAGGGACTACCTCGAGACGCTCGGCGTGCTGCACAGCCTGATGCGCGAACTGCGCACCAAGTCGCGCTCCGAGGTCGAGGCGCACATCGACAATCCGGAGGAGTCGGCGATCTTCCAGGCCTTTCCGACGGTGCTGAAGAACCACGACCTGACGCACTTCATCTGCGACTACTGCCGCATCATCATCATCGGCAATGCGCGCCCGCACGAGATCGAGGCGCTGATGGACGAAGAGATCGACACCATCCGCCACGACAAGCTGAAGTCCTATCACGCGCTGGTCTCGGTGGGCGACGGCTTCCCCGCCATCGGCATCGTGGCCGCGGTGCTCGGCGTCGTGAAGGCGATGGGCGCCCTGGACCAGAGCCCGGAAATCCTCGGCGGCCTCATCGGCGCGGCGCTGGTCGGCACCTTCCTCGGCATCTTCATGTCGTACTGCGTGGTCGCGCCGATCGCGGCGAAGGTCAAGATGGTGCGCGAGAAGAAGAACCGCCTCTTCATCATCGTGAAGCAGACGCTGCTGGCCTACATGAACGGCTCGCTGCCGCAGGTGGCGATCGAGTTCGGCCGCAAGACCATTTCCGCCTATGACCGCCCGTCCATCGACGCGGTCGAGCAGAGCACGCTCAACGCCGGCGGCGGAGACAAGAAGGCGGCATGACGCATACAGCAGCAGCGCAAGGGTCGGCCTGAGTCATGGCAGGTCTCGCCAGCCCGGCAGAGATGCGGGCCTACATCGTGGAGCGCCTCGTCGGCGATACGGGCGAGCCCGACCGCGTCATCGAATCCGGTCGCGCGCAGGCCGAGCGCACGGTTGCCGCCATGCTGACGGCGCTGGAGGCCACGCTCGGCTTCGCCGTCAACATCGCGGTCAAGGACGTGTCGCTGACGCGCTTTGCCTCCGCCAAGCCGGAATCGCCGACCGGCTGGGCGATGACCGTGGCGGCCTCGGCGCATTCGCCGGACGCGATGGTTTTCCTGATCGACCCGGCCGCCATGGCGCGCATGATCGACGGCCTGTTCGGTGGCGATCCCGACCTCACCGTTCCGCCGATCACGCGCGACCTGTCGTCGACCGAACTCGAGGTCGCCGGTGCCGCGTTCAACGCCATTGCCGAGAGCTTCAACGGCTCCGGCCCGCGCGCCTTCGAGCTGCGCTTTCCGCTGGCGCCGGCGGCTGCCGGGGCTGAACTGGTGAAGCAGGCACTGCGCGACGGTCCGGCGGTGCGCATGGACTTCGCGATCAACACCAAGGGCGGCGGCGGGACGCTGAGCGTGCTGATGCCGCAGCGCATCCTGCTGAAGCATCGCGGCGACGCGACGGAAGGCGTGCCGGCGTCGGACTGGAAGCAGCTGTTCAACGACGAGGTCATGCGCTCCAGCGTCATGCTGGAGGCGACCATGCCGCTGTCGACGATGACGCTCGGCCAACTGGCGGGCTTCAAGGCCGGCGACCTGATCGAGCTCGACGAAGGCGTGCAGGAGAGCGCCAAGCTGTCGGCGCGTGGGAAGACGCTGTTCGTCTGTGAATTCGGCCGCCTCGGCCAGAACTACACCGTGCGCGTCCGGCATCCCTTCGATGCCGGGCAGGATCTGATCGAAGGGCTGACGGCCGCCTGACGGCTCTCACCCAGGGGGAAGTGACATGAGCGAGCCGATGCCGGCAATGGAGCCCGAAGCTGGAGACGACCAGCTCAATCGCGCCATCGAGGAACTGCGCGGCGCGCTGCAGGACGAGGTGACGGAAGGGCCAGCCTCGCGCGGCGGCGCGGCCGGCAATTTCGGGATGGTGATGAACATCCCGGTCGACGTGCAGATCGTGCTCGGCTCGACCGAGATGGCGGTGTCGGAGCTGATGGCGCTGCAGAAGGGCTCTACCGTCGCGCTCAACCGGCGCGTCGGCGAGCCGGTCGACGTCGTGGTCAACGGCCGCAAGATCGCGCGCGGCGAGATCACCGTCCTGGAGAACGACCCGTCGCGCTTCGGCATCCGCCTGACCGAGATCATCACCGCAACGAAGCCGGGCTGACGTCGCGACGATGAACACCCTGCCGGCCCTCACCAAACCGCAGAAGGCCGCGGCCATCCTGGTCGCTATGGGCAAGCCTGCGGCCCGCAAGCTGCTGAAGTTCTTCAAGCAGCACGAGCTGAAGGCGCTGATCGAGGGGGCGCGGCTGCTGAAGACCATTCCGCAGGCGGAACTGGAGCGCATCGTCGCGGAGTTCGAGGCCGAGTTCACGGAGGGCGTCGGACTGCTCGATTCCAGCGACAAGATGGACAATCTGCTGACCGAGACGCTGACCCAGGAAGAGATGGACGCCCTGATGGGCAAGACGGTGGCGGTGGTGGTCGACGAGGAGGCTCCGCCGTCGATCTGGCCGCAGATCGAGGCGCTGGATCCGCAGCGGCTTGGCGACTTCCTTGCCGGCGAACAGCCGCAGACGGCGGCGGTCGTGCTCTCCAACCTCCCGCCGCAGGCTGCCTCGCGCGTGCTGCTGACGCTGACCAAGGAAATCCGCAGCGAGATCATCCGCCGCCTGATGCTCACCAGCAAGGTGCCGGACGCCGCGCTGAAGATCATCGAGAACCAGATGCGCGCGCGCCTGCTGGTGGAGACGTCGAACAAGGACAATTCGGCCGGGCAGACGCGCGTCGCCAGCCTGCTCAACGAACTCGACAAGTCGCAGCTCGACGAGGTGATGGGCGACCTGGCCGAGGCCGGCATGCCCGACCTCGACGCCATCCGCGCCCGGCTCTTCGCCTTCGAGGACATCGTGCTGCTGACGCAGAAGGCGCGCGTGGCGCTGTTCGACGGCATCTCGACCGAGGTGGTGACGCTGGCGCTGCGCAACGCCGACGCGGCACTGATCGAGGCGATCCTGTCCTCCATCGGCGCGCGCTCGCGGCGCATGATCGAGGCGGAGCTCGGGCAGGGTTCCGACGGCATCGCCAATGACGACATCGTGCGCGCGCGCAAATCGATCGCGTCGACAGCGATCAGGCTCGCCAATGAAGGCGCGTTCGAGCTTCCGACGACCACACCGGGTGTCGAACAGGCGGCCTGAGACCGGCCTGACCTGAGAGGGCGCGATGGCCGAGTCATCCGACAAGGACAGCAAAACAGAAGAACCGACGGAGAAGAAGATCCGCGATACCGTGGAGAAGGGGCAGCTGCCCGTCTCCCGCGAAGCGCCGATCCTCGCCTCCTTCGTGGCCGTGCTGGTGTTCACCGTCTTCTTCGCGCGCGAGAGCATCGCCAGCTTCGCGATGTTCCTCTCGACGTTCCTCGAAAAGCCGGAGGCATGGTCGCTCGATACCGAGCGCGACGTCATCAACCTCTACCAGACGGTGCTGGTGGAAGCGGCGAGGATGATGGGCGCCTTCGTCATCCTGATCGTGATCGGCGGCATCCTCGCCTCGGTCATGCAGAACCCGCCCGCCTTCGTGCTCGACCGCATCCGGCCGAAGGCCTCGCACATCTCGCTGGCGAAAGGCTGGAAGCGCCTGTTCGGCGCCAAGGGCTGGGTCGAATTCGGCAAGCAGGTGTTCAAGCTGGTGCTTGCCATCGCCGTGCTGTCCTTCGCCGTCGGCGAGGCGCGCAACCGGCTGCTCGCCGGCATGATCACCAATCCCGTCGTGTTCGGCGGCGTCATCCGCGACGTGATGATCGACATCCTCATCGCGATTACGCTGGTGATGGCCGCGGTCGCCATCTTCGACCTCGTCTGGTCGCGCTTCTCCTGGCGGCAGGATCTGCGCATGACCAAGCAGGAGGTGAAGGACGAGCACAAGCAGAGCGAAGGCGATCCGATCGTGAAGATGCGGCTGCGTTCGCTTGCCCGCAATCGCGCACGCCAGCGCATGATGACGGCGGTGCCGCGCGCCACGCTCATCGTCGCCAACCCGACGCACTTCTCGATAGCGCTGAAATACGTGCGCGAGGAGGATTCGGCGCCGATGGTGGTGGCCAAGGGGCAGGACCTTGTCGCACTGAAGATCCGCGAGATCGCCGCCGAGCACGGCATTCCCGTTTTCGAGGACGTGGCGCTCGCCCGCTCCATGTACAAGCAAGTCTCGGTTGATAAGGCTATCCCGCACCAGTTCTACCAGGCGGTCGCAGAGCTGGTGCGCATCGTCTACTCGAAGAAAGCGCAGCCAACAGCAGGCCGAGTTCGTCCATGAAAGCCCAGCCGCATTCCGAGCAGCGCGAGATCATCGTGGCGGATACGATCCGCGACGTGGTCAGCGAACTGCGCATGATCGATGTTGCCGACTATGTCGCCTTCATGCGGCTGGAGCATTTTTCCGCCATCTCCGACATCGTCGCGACGGCGGCCGAGCGCTACCTGATGCCGGGTACGCTGGCGCTGGGGCATGGCGGCGACGCGCATGTGACCTGGGGCGAGGCGCCGCGCATCGTGCTCGACCTCGAGCTCAAGCCGCGCGGCGCGACCGTGTTCTTCGCGCTGTCGATGACGGAGAAACACGCCTCGGTGGAGGTCAACTACGTGTCGTTCGACCGGCCGCATGCCGATCCGGAGCGCAACACCGCCTATCTGCGCGACGCGCTGGCGGAGGCGCGAATCCAGCAGCAGGCCGCCTGAGGCCGGCGGGCAGTCTCAGTCGATCAGGCCAAGCCGCAGCGCCTTGGCGACGGCGTGCATGCGGTTGACCGCATTCAGCTTCTGCGCGCTGTTGGAGAGGTACTGGTTGGCGGTGTGGACGGAGAGGCCGAGCGCCTGGGCGATCTCCTCGCTGGTCATGCCGTTGGCCGTCAGCTTCAGGCATTCGAGTTCGCGCTTTGAGATGGCCGGCATCATGCCGCTCTCCATCGGCCGCAGCGCGGTGACGGCGGCGAAGAGGGCGAAGCAGCGTCCGTGCGTCTCGCACATCAGCCTGTCGTCCATGACGATATCCGGGCCGGAGAAGATCACGACACCGCTCTGGCCGCGGTCGGCGTAGACCGGGAAGGCGATGCCTGTCTGGCCCAGTGGCCGCACCGGCGCGGCGGCGGCGAGCGTCAGGCCGGCGAAGGCACTGGACGAAGCGCAATCGGGGTCTTCCGACCACCAGCAGGGGGCCGTCGACGCGGAGGCGAGGCGGGCAACCAGTTCACCCATCTGCGACGAGAGCGTGCGGGTGCGCAGCGCCAGCGCGGGATGCGCGGAATCCACGCAGGCGACGAGGCGCGAGCCTTCGATCGAGGAGGCGACGAAGAACAGCGAGAACTCGTCGGCGTTGATATCGACGGCGATCCAGCGGCCGCGGCGGGAGGCGTCGGCCATGGTGATGGTGTGGTGCGGCGCCAGCGGCGGCGGCGCGCCGAACGGATTTTTCCGGTCGGTCTCGCCTGGCCGTGCCGCGCCGCTTTCCCGCATCGCCATCAGATCATCCCGTTGCGGATGGCGATGGCGATCGCGGCGGCGCGGTTCGACGCCGACAGCTTCTGGATCGCGTGGGCGATATAGCTGTTCACCGTGTTCGAGGAGACGCCGAGGATGAGCGCGACCTCGTCGGTGGTCTTGCCCTCCGACACCCAGTACAGGCATTCGCGCTCGCGGTCGGACAGCGGGCTTTCGGCGGCGGCGGCGGCCAGCAGTTCGGGCACCTGCGACAGCGCATAGCAGCAGCGCATCTGCGCCCAGCCGAGCGCGGTCGGCTCGATGCGGCCAGGCGCGTCGGCGGAGAGCAGCAGGAACAGGCGCTGCCGTCCGGCATGCAGCTTGAGGCCGTAGATTTCGGCGTGGCCGAGCACTTCCAGCAGCCGCGCCTTCTCGCCGTCGAAGAGGCCGGGAAGGTCGGGAGCGCCGGGCACGACGATGGAGCGTGGACGATGGCCGGGATCGGCGGTGAAGGCGCTCTGCGCGACGCTGGCGATCAGCGGATAGCCGGCCAGCTGGATGGCGTCCCACAGCCAGTTGGACGCCACGATGTGAACGTCGGACCGCTCCTGATCGCTGACGATCGTCACCAGCAGGTAGCTGTCGGCGCCCACTTCCTCGACAAGCTGCATGAGGAAGCCGGTAAGATCGCTGCGCGTCCTGAGCGGCGCTGCGATGGTTCCGATCGTCTGTGTCGCGAGGGCCGTCATCGGTCCTTGTTCCTGGAATCCATCATGCTTCCGGACCCGGCTTTTCGCCGTTTCGCGGAACCTGCCTGAAACCGTACCTTTCACGAGAATCGCGCCGAAGCGCGGGGGACACGACTGACAGAATCGTGGACGACTTCGCCAAACCGCCGCGACTGGCCCGGTTGCCCGGAGCATCCGATTTTGGTGGTTTCGCCGGTGCGTCGCCCGACTGATTCGGGTTTAACTTAACCGCACTCGAATCACGTTTCAAACACAGAAATGACGGTCCGCGCAGATCGCTTGCCAAGCCGCGACGGAAGCGCCACGAATGATGCTTGCGCGGCTGCGAGAATGTTCGGAGGCTTGTCGTGAAGCGATCGCGCGTGAATGAAATCCTGCGCCAGGGCGACGCCTTCATCCGCTCCTTCGGCTTCGCCATGCCGCCCTTCGCCTACTGGTCGCCCGACGAGATGAAACAGCGGCGGCCGGACGGCATCGTCGGCGCGCGGCTCGGGTGGGACATCACCGACTACGGGCAGGGCAGGTTCGACGAACTCGGCCTGTTCCTGTTCACCGTGCGCAACGGCCGCGCCGCCGACCTGAGCAGCGGGCGCGGCATGCTCTACGCCGAGAAGATCATGATCTCGCGCAAGGAGCAGCTGTCGCCCATGCACCGGCACGTCGTGAAGGCGGAGGACATCATCAACCGCGGCGGCGGCACGCTGGTGATCGAGCTGTTCATGTCGGCGCCGGACGGGTCGATCGACCGCTCGGCGCGGGTCAGCGTGCCTACGGACGGCGTGCTCCGCGACCTGCCGGCGGGCGGCAAGCTGTCGCTCTCGCCCGGCGAAAGCGTGACGCTGATGCCGGGCGTCTGGCACGCCTTCTGGGGCGAAGGGAAGGACGTGCTGATCGGCGAGGTTTCGACCGTCAACGACGATCTGACCGACAATGTGTTCGAGATGCCGATCGGGCGCTTTTCGCAGATCGAGGAAGACGAGCCGCCGGTCCACCTGCTGGTGTCGGACTACGATCGCTGGCTGGGGTAGCTCGTCCCGCTAGCTGATCTCGCGCAGGATGAAGTCCTGCAGCGTGCGCGCGCCCGGCGAGAGTGCGCGGTTGCGCACCGTGATCAGGCTGTAGGGCCGCACCTCGAAATCGCTGTCGAGCGGCAGGATCTCGATGGCGCCGCCCAGCCCCTCGCTGCTCTGGATGAAGCGGGCGACCGCCACCGACATCGGCGCGATGGCGTCGGACTGCGCCACCATCAGCAGCGTCAGCAGCACCGAGGAGGTGTGCAGCACACGGTCGGGCAGCGGCACGTTGCGGTTGAGGAAGCCGTAGTCCATCGCCTGGCGCAGCGGCGAACCGCTCGGCTGCACCACCCAGTCGTACTCCGCCGTGTCCTCCAGCCGGATCGTCGACCGGCCGGCCAGCGGGTGCCCGCGACGGACAACGAGGCACGCCTTCTCGACGCCGATGACGCGGCTCTCGAACAGGCGCGGGTTCAGATCGTCGGGGATGCGGGCGATGACGAGGTCGAGGCGCGAGGCGAGCAGTTCGCGCACCAGCACGGTGGAGGTTTCCACCTGCATGGTGATCTCGATGCCGGGATGCTCGCGGCGAAGCTTGCGGATCGCCGGCATCGCGAGTTCGATCGACGGCGCGGTCACCGCGCCGAGAAAGACGGTGCCGCCGCGCCCGGCCTTCAGGTCGCCGATCTCGCGGTTGATGGCGCGCATCTCGAGCAGGATGGCGCGGGCGCGGCGGGCGAGCGCGTGGCCGTAGGCGGTGAGCGCGACGCCGCGCGGCAGGCGCTCGAGCAGCGTCACGCCGAGCATCGCCTCGATCTCGGAAATCATGCGCGAGGCAGCGGGCTGGCTCATGTTCAGCGCCTGCGCCGCAGCGCTCACCTGGCCGTGGTCGTCGAGCGCGGTGACCATGCGCAGATGCTGCAGCTTGAGGCCGCGCACCAGCGTTTCGTCGCCCTCGCCGCGCGGCGGAAGACTCTGGTCCTGTTCCTTTGTCGCCACGCTGCGGCCTCCCATTCGGTGCAGGATGCATACCATCAATGATATGGATATGCACACAGAACGAATTTGACAGTTATACCGCAAAGGCGGAACGTCAGGCGCGTGAGTGGTCAAAACCGCTCCTGCCCGAGGGAGGAACAGGGCAGTCGAGGCGACCGACGCGCGGCGACAGCCCGCGCCCGCGCCCTCGATGCGCTTCCCGCGGCAGCGGTTTCTTGTCAGGGAGAGAGAGTGTGAAATCCATGAAGACGCTTGTCGGCGCGCTGGCCATCGGCCTGGCCGCCATGACGATGGGTGTGCAGGCGGAGGACAAGGGCCTCGTCGGCATCGCGATGCCGACCAAGTCGTCGCTGCGCTGGATCAGCGACGGCAACGAGCTGAAGGCGGCGCTGGAAGCCAAGGGCTACACCGTCGATCTGCAGTATGCGGAAGACGACATCCCGAACCAGCTTGCGCAGGTCGAGAACATGGTGACGAAGGGCGCGAAGGCGCTGGTCATCGCCTCGATCGACGGCACGACGCTCGGCCAGGTGCTGCAGCAGGCGCATGACGGCAGCGCCATCGTCGTGGCGTATGACCGCCTCATCCGCGAGAGCGGAAACGTCGACTATTACACCACCTTCGACAACTTCAAGGTCGGCGTTCTGCAGGCGGAGTCGCTGGTGAAGGGCCTGAACGAGCGCTTCGCCGACCAGAAGCCCTGGAACGTCGAGCTGTTCGGCGGCTCGCCGGACGACAACAACGCCTTCTTCTTCTACAACGGCGCCATGTCCGTGCTGCAGCCGATGATCGACTCGAAGGAGATCGTCATCAAGTCGGGCCAGATGGGCATGGAGAAGGTCGGCACGCTGCGCTGGGATGCAGCCGTCGCGCAGGCCCGCATGGACAACATCCTGTCGGCCAACTACTCGGACGGCACCCGCGTGCATGGCGTGCTGGCGCCGTATGACGGCCTCTCGCGCGGCATCATCTCGTCGCTGCGCGGCGTTGGCTACGGCTCGGCAGACCAGCCGTGGCCGATCATCACCGGCCAGGACGCCGAGACGCCTTCGGTGAAGGCGATCATCGCCGGCGAGCAGTATTCGACCGTGTTCAAGGACACGCGCGAACTGGCCAAGGTGACCGCCAATCTCGTCGACGCCGCGCTTTCCGGCGGCAAGCCCGAGATCAACGACGAGAAGACCTACGAGAACGGCGTGAAGACCGTGCCGTCCTACCTGCTCGTCCCAGTCTCCGTCGATGCGTCGAACTACAAGCAGATCGTCGTCGACTCCGGCTACATCAAGGAAGAAGACCTGAAGTAAGGGCGTCCTCCCGCAAGAACCCCGCGCCGCTCTCGGCGCGGGGTTCTTTCGCTCCGCCCGGCGCTGTCCTAGTCTCGGACATGCGGCAGCGGAGGAGGCCGCGACGCGAGCATGTCAGCCACCATTCTTGAGATGCGCGACATCACCAAGACGTTTCCCGGCGTGAAGGCGCTGGCGAACGTCAACCTCGATGTCCGCGCCGGCGAGATCCACGCCATCGTCGGCGAGAACGGCGCCGGCAAGTCGACGCTGATGAAGGTGCTGTCCGGCGTCTATCCGTTCGGCTCCTATTCCGGCGATATCCGCTACGAAGGCGAGGAGTGCCGCTTCTCCGGCATCGACGACAGCGAGAAGCACGGCATCGTCATCATCCACCAGGAACTGGCGCTGGTGCCGCTGCTCTCGATCGCGGAGAACCTCTTTCTCGGCAACGAGCAGTCGCGCTTCGGCGTGATCAACTGGAACAGGGCGCGCCGCCGCGCCGCCGAGCTGCTGCGCAAGGTCGGCCTGCGCGAAGACCCGGACACGCTGATCACCAACATCGGCACCGGCAAGCAGCAGCTGGTCGAGATCGCCAAGGCGCTCGCCAAGGACGTCAAGCTGCTCATCCTCGACGAGCCGACGGCCAGCCTTTCGGAGAAGGACAGCCAGGCGCTGCTCGACCTGCTGCTCGAATTCAAGCGGCAGGGCATGACGGCCATCCTGATCTCGCACAAGCTGAACGAGGTGAAGAAGGTCGCCGACCGCGTCACCGTCATCCGCGACGGGCAGACCATCGAGACGATGGACCGCGACAGCGTCACCGAGGACCGCATCATCACCTCGATGGTGGGACGCACCATGGAGGACCGCTACCCGACGCGCACGCCGAATGTCGGCGAGGTGATCTTCGAGGTGCGCGACTGGAGCGTCTATCACCCGCTGCATCCCGAACGGCAGGTGATCAGGAACATCGACCTCGCCGTCCGCAAGGGGGAGGTGGTCGGCATCGCCGGCCTGATGGGCGCCGGCCGCACCGAATTCGCCATGAGCGTCTTCGGGCGCACCTGGGGCACCAACATCACCGGAGAAGTGTGGCTGCACGGCAGGAAGGCCGACACCTCGACGGTCGGACGCGCCGTCGCAGCCGGACTGGCCTACGCCACCGAGGACCGCAAGACATACGGGCTCAACCTCATCGACCACATCAAGCACAATGTGACGATCGCCAACCTGCCGGGCGTGGCGAACGCCGGCGTCATCGACGATCTGGGTGAGCTGAAGGTCGCCAACGAGTACCGCAGGAAGACCAACATCCGCTCGTCCAGCGTCTACCAGCTCACCGGCAACCTGTCCGGCGGCAACCAGCAGAAGGTGGTGCTGTCGAAGTGGCTGTTCTCCGACCCGGACGTGCTGATCCTCGACGAGCCGACGCGCGGCATCGATGTCGGCGCGAAGTATGAAATCTACACGATCATCAACAAGCTGGCCGAGGACGGCAAGGGCATCCTTGTCATCTCGTCGGAGATGCCGGAACTGCTCGGCATCTGCGACCGCATCTGTGTGCTGAACGAGGGGCGCATCGTGGGCGAGATGGCGGGCCGTGAGGCGAGCCAGGAAAAGATCATGCGGGCGATCGTCCGCGGCGAGGAGAAGGCCGCCTCATGAGCATGGAGACCGCCCCGGCGACCGTCAGCGCAAGCCGCGCCACGGCGCGCGACGCGATCAAGCAGAACCTGCGCGAGTACGGGCTGGTGCTCGCACTGATCGTCATCATGGTGTTCTTCCAGATGGCGACGAGCCCGACCTTCTCGGACGGCGTGGGCTGGGACGATTTCTCCAGCCTGCACCTGGCGCTCAGCGACGGCATCCTGTTCAAGCCGGTCAACCTGACCAATGTGGTGCTGCAGAACTCGTACATCATCGTGATGGCGCTCGGCATGCTGCTGGTCATCGTCGCCGGGCACATCGACCTGTCCGTCGGGTCGGTGGCGGGCTTCACCGGCGCGGTCGCCGCCGTGCTGATGGCCAAGCAGGGCTTCGACCCGCTGTCGGCCTCGCTGATCGCCATTGCCGTCGGCGCGGTGATCGGCGGCGTGCAGGGCTATTTCGTCGCCTACATGAAGATCCCGTCCTTCATCGTCACGCTGTCCGGCATGCTGGTCTTCAAGGGGCTGCTGCTGTGGCTGCTGAACGGCGAGTCCGTCGGCCGGTTTCCGGAGTCCTTCAAGCTGCTGGCGGCCGGCTACATCCCGGATCTCATCGGCCCGCTCACGCTGGTCGCGCCGAAGCTCAACGACGCCGGCGCCGCGATCCCGAACACGGGCACCATCCTGCACTCGACGACGATGGTGATCGGCCTGCTGATCGTCGCGGCGATGATCTTCCTGGCGCTGCAGAGCCGGCGCAACCGCGAAAGCCACGGCTATGAGGCCGAGCCGTTCGTGCTGTTCGTGCTGAAGAACGTCGTCATCGGCGCGATCATCCTGTTCCTGATGTACAAGTTCGCCTCGTACAAGGGACTGCCCAACGTGCTGATCGTCATGGGCGTGCTGATCGCGGCCTTTGTCTTCATCACCAAACGCATGACGTTCGGCCGCCGCATCTATGCGATGGGCGGCAACGAGAAGGCGGCGAAACTGTCCGGCATCCACACCGAGCGGCTGACCTTCTTCATCTTCATGATCATGGGAATGCTGGCGGCCCTGGCAGGGCTCATCTACACGGCCCGCCTCGACCAGGCGACGCCGAAAGCCGGCGCCGGCATGGAACTCGACGTCATCGCGGCGGTGTTCGTCGGCGGCGCTTCCGCCATGGGCGGCGTCGGCGAGGTGGCCGGCGCGGTGATCGGCGCCTTCATCATGGGCGTCATGAACAACGGCATGGGAATCATGGGCATCAACATCGACTGGCAGCAGGTCATCAAGGGCCTGGTGCTGCTCGGCGCTGTCGCCTTCGACCTCTACAACAAGAAGAAGAACTGACACCGCGGCGGGCGCCGGCAGGCGCTGCGCCGCCGGAGGACGTGGACATCGCTGCATGTTTGGCCCGGACGTGCAGGCGTCGCGGGACGGATCGGATTTGCCGGGTGACCGGTATGCAAGTGAGGGACGGAAATGCTGCTTTCCCAGGTACTCGACGGCGCTGACCAGATCCGCGTCGTGGCGCGTGACGACGCCGGCAGCGCGGGGCGCATCGTCAATGGAGCGAAGAGCGTCTATTCGCTGGCGCTGGAGGCCGCGCGCAGCGGCAGCGGCCTGCGGGCACTGGTCGAGCGCTACGGGTACGGCCGCACGGTCGATCTCGACGCGCTGGCGCGCCAGGGGCAGGTGATTTCGCCGATCAATCATCCCGACCCGGCGCATCTGCACCTGACCGGCACCGGCCTGACGCATCTCGGCTCGGCGGCGACGCGCGACGCCATGCACAAGAAGCTCGCCGCCGATGGCGAAGAGCCGCTGACGGATTCCATGAAGATGTTCCGCATGGGGCTGGAGGGCGGCAAGCCGACGGACGGAAGCGTGGGCGTGCAGCCGGAATGGTTCTACAAGGGCAACGGCACCATGGCGGTGCGGCCCGGCGCGCCGCTGGTGTCGCCCGCCTTCGCGCTCGACGGCGGCGAGGAGCCGGAGGTCGCCGGCATCTACGTCATCGGCGACGACGGCACGCCGTTCCGCGTCGGCTTCGCGCTGTCGAACGAGTTCTCCGATCACGTCACCGAGCGCATCAACTACCTGTTCCTCGCGCATTCGAAGCTGCGCAACGCGTCGTTCGGGCCGGAGATTCTCGTCGGCCCGTTGCCGGCCGATGTGCGCGGGACCTCGCGCATCAGGCGCGGCGGCACGACGCTGTGGGAGAAGCCCTTCCTGTCGGGCGAGGCGAACATGTCCCATACGATCGGCAATCTCGAGCACCATCACTTCAAGTACGGGCTGTTCCGCCAGCCGGGCGACGTGCATGTGCACATGTTCGGAACCGCGACGCTCTCGTTCGCCGACGGCATTCGCAGCGAGCCCGGCGACGTGTTCGAGATCGAGGCGCCCGATTTCGGCCTGCCGCTGACGAACCCGCTGGAGATCGCGGAGCCGGCCAAGGTGGCCGTGCGGCAGCTCTAGGAGTGCCGGCGATGGCGGATACGATCCTCACAGCGCGCTATCCTTCGCTGCGGCACCGCGCGGTCCTCATCTCGGGCGGCGCGACAGGCATTGGCGAAGCGCTGGTGCGCGCTTTCGCGGCGCAGGGGGCGAAGGTCGGCTTCGTCGATCTCGCGGCGAGCGAAGGCGAGGCGCTGGCGGCAGAACTGGCCGGGACCGGCGCCACCGTCGCCTTCCGCCGCTGCGACATCACCGACATCGCCGCCTATCGCGCGGCGATTGCCGACATCGAGACGGCGCACGGGCCGACGCTGGCGCTCGTCAACAACGCCGCCAACGACCAGCGGCATGACTGGCGCTCGGTCGAGCCGGACTATTTCGATGCGCGCGTCGCGGTGAACCTGAAGCACGCCTTCTTCGCCATCCAGGCCGTCGCGCCGGGCATGATCGCTGCCGGCAGAGGCTCGATCGTCAATTTCGGCTCGATGGGCTGGAAGATCCTGAGCGGCGGCTATCCCGTCTATGCCGCGTCGAAGGCGGCGGCGCACGGGCTGACGCGTTCCTTCGCGCGCGACCTCGGCCAGCATGGCATCCGCGTCAACACGCTGGTGCCCGGCTGGGTGATGACGAAACGCCAGCTCGACCTGTGGGTTGACGATGCGGCAAACGCGCAGATCGATGCCAGCCAGACGCTGGCCGGCCGCCTGCAGCCGGAGCACATCGCTGCCATGGCCCTCTTCCTCGCCGCCGACGACTCTGCCATGTGCTCCGGGCAGGAATTCACTGTCGATGGCGGTTGGTGCTGATGCCCGCATTTCTGCAACCACTCTGGCTGCGCCTGATCCTGGCGGTCATCGCCGGCGGCTGGGCCGTCTTCGAGTTCACCGACGGATCGACGATCTGGGGCGTGCTGTTCGCAGCCTTCGCGGCCTACACGGTGTTCGGCGTGTGGGTGGATTTCTCCAGCGGCCCGCCGAAGCCGGCGCTGCCGCCGCCGCAGCGCGACGGCGGCCGGTCAGGCGAAGAAGATCCAGCTCGACAGGGCGAAGATCGGGATCAGGACAAGGCCTGACCAGAGCATGTAGCCGAAGAAGCTCGGCATCCTGACGCCGCGCTCGCGCGCGATTGCATAGACCATGAAGTTCGGCGCGTTGCCGATATAGGTGTTGGCGCCCATGAAGACGGCGCCGGCCGAGATCGCCGCGAGCGTCGTGGCGCCCGCCGTCATCAGTGTCTGCGCGTTGCCGCCGGCCAGCTCGTAGAAGACGAGATAGGTCGGCGCGTTGTCGAGCGCCGACGACAGGATGCCGGTCATCCAGAAATAGGCGATGTCGATCGGCTGGCCGTCCGGCCCGGTGACGAAGGACACCAGCGGCGCCAGCGCGCCCTGCATGCCCGCCTGCAGGATGGCGATGACCGGAATGATGCAGACGAAGATGCCGAGGAAGAGCTTCGCCACCTCGGCGATCGGGTGCCAGTTGAAGCCGTTGGCGCGGCGGTATTCGCGCGGCGTCAGGCGCAGCGAGGCGAGCGCCAGCAGCAGGATCGCCGCGTCGCGTACGATGTTCTGCAGTTCGACCTCGGTGCCGAGGATGTTGAACGCAATGCCCGGCTGCCAGATCGCCGACATGAGGATCGCGGCGATGACGCCGGCGAGCAGCGGCAGGTTGGCGAGGCCGCGAATGCGCACCTTCGAGTCCGGCGTCGGGTCCTTCATCTTCGGCCGGCCTTGCTCGCGCCGGTGCAGGATGGTGTCGAGGGCGATGAACACCGCCAGCACCAGTCCGCCGATGAACAGCGTGTCGGGCAACAGGTGCGTCGTCGTCCAGAAGAAGTCGACGCCGCGCAGGAAGCCGAGGAACAGCGGCGGGTCGCCGAGCGGCGTCAGCGAGCCGCCGATGTTGGAGACGAGGAAAATGAAGAAGACGATGACGTGCGCGTTGAACGGCCGGTTGTCGTTGGCGCGGATGATCGGGCGGATGAGGATCATCGAAGCGCCGGTGGTGCCGACGAAGGAGGCGAGCACCGCGCCGATCACCAGCAGGCCGGCATTGACCAGCGGCGTGCCATGGATGTTGCCGGCGACGAGGATGCCGCCGGCGATGGTGAAGAGGCCGAAGAGCAGGATGATGAAGGAGACGTATTCCAGCAGCAGCGTGTGCGAGACCGCGCCGACCGTGGCGTCGCCGCCATAGGTGGCCCACATCGGAATCAGCAGCAGCAAGCCCCAGAACAGCGCGATCTTGCCGTAGTGATGTTCCCAGAAATGCGGGAAGAAAACCGGACCCGTGGCGATCGACAGCAGGATGCCGGCAAAGGGCAGGCCCCACCAGAGCGACATGTCCGCGCCGGGCAGCCCCTCCGCCGCGAAGGCGGGCGTCGCAAAGAGCGACGCGATGGTGACGGCTGCGACGATGCGGGCGAACGATCCGGCCATCCACTGTTCCTTCCTGTTGTCTTGCCAGCCTACCTAGGTCATGCGGGCGGCCTGTGAAACCCACCTGCGACCAATTCTCGCCACGCGCCTTGCGGCGCCGGGCTGTTGCATCGCCTCTGCCACCTTCGTAGCTTCCCCGCGTGCACAAGCTCAAGACCTACCGGCAGAAGCGTAACTTCGCAAAGACGGCCGAGCCGGCCGGGGCGCCGCCGGGCGGCGAGGGCGGCAACCGCTTCGTCGTGCACAAGCACCACGCCACCGCCGACCATTACGATCTGCGGCTGGAGCACGACGGCGTGCTGTTGAGCTGGGCGGTGCCGAAAGGCCCGTCGCTCAATCCCGCCGACAAGCGGCTGGCGGTGCAGACCGAGGACCATCCGCTCGAATATTTCGACTTCGAGGACGTGATCCCCGAGGGCGAATATGGCGGCGGGCCGATGATCGTCTGGGACTGGGGCACCTGGGCGCCGATGGAGGATACCGCCAGGAGCCTGAAGGCCGGCGCGTTCAAGTTCCGCCTGTCGGGCGAGAAACTGAATGGCGGCTGGATGCTGGCAAGGCTGAAGAAGAAGGCCGGCGAGACGAAGATGCCGTGGCTGCTGTTCAAGGAACACGACCCGGCCGCCGACGCGAAGCGCGACATCCTCGCCGAGCGGCCTGAGAGCGTGAAGAGCGGGAGGCTGATCGAGGAACTCGTCGCCGCGCCCAGGCCCGCAGCCAAGAAGGCGAAACCCACGAGGCTGCGGCCGAGCGTGCTCAAAGGCGCGGTGAAGGCGGCGATACCGGGGACAGTGCCGCCGCAACTCGCCAGCCAGACGCCGGCGCCCCCGAGAGGCAAGGGCTGGCTGCACGAGATCAAGTTCGACGGCTACCGCACGATGGCGCATATCGCCGGCGGCCAGTGCCGGCTGATCACGCGCAACGGCCTCGACTGGACGAAACGCTACGGCGACATCGGCCCTGCGCTGGCCGCGCTGCCGTGCAGCGAAGCGATCATCGACGGCGAGGTGGTGGCGCTGAACGAGAAGGGGGTGAGCACCTTCGCCTCGCTGCAGGACGCGCTGTCGTCGGGCGAACCGCACCGGCTCTCCTTTTTCGCTTTCGACCTCATCCATCTCGACGGCTACGATCTGCGTGCCGCGCCGCTGGTCGAGCGCAAGGAGCTGCTGCAAAAGCTGCTGGCAGGCATCGTCTCGGCAAACTCTCCGATCCAGCTCAGCGACCACGTCGAAGGCGACGGCAGCGATCTCTACGAACGGGCGTCGGAAATGGGGCTGGAAGGCATCGTCTCGAAGCGGATGAATGCACCCTACAAATCCGGTCGCACCGACAGCTGGAGCAAGACCAAGGCGCTGCAGTCGGGCGATTTCGTCATCGCCGGCTACACGCTGTCGGACAAGGCGGCGGGCATCGGCGCGCTGGGGCTCGGCGAATGGGTCGACGGCGAGCTTGAGTATCGCGGCAAGGTGGGCACTGGCTTCGACGCGCCGACGCTCGCGGATCTGCTGCGCCGGCTGGAGCCGCTGCGAGCGGGGGCTGCTCCGCTTGCCGGCGCGCCGAAGGACGTGCTGCCAGTCAAGCCGGTGCTCTCCGCCCGCATCCACTACGCCAACCGCACGACCGACAACGCGCTGCGGCACGCCGTGTTCAAGGGGTTGCGCGAGGCAACCATCGCCACGGCCAGGCCGGCGAAGCGCAAGCGGCTGATATCGGAAGCCGACCTCGCCACCATCTTCGTCACCAATCCGGAGCGGCGGCTGTTCGGCAAGTCGGGGCCGACGAAACTCGACATCGCGGTGTATTACGCAGCGGTGGGCGACTACATGCTGCCGCACATCCTGAAGCGGCCGGTGTCGCTGTTCCGCTGCCCGACAGGGAGGAGCCAGGACTGCTTCTTCCAGCGCCACGCCTTCACCGGCATGCCGGCCTCGCTGGCGTCCTTCGACACGAAGAACTCAGAGGGCGAGACGAAGACCTACATCTCGGTCGAGGACGCCAGGGGCTATCTGGCGCTGGCACAGTTCGGGGTGGTCGAGTTCCATGCATGGGGCGCGCTGCGGACCAATCTCACCAAGGCCGACCGCATCGTCTTCGACCTCGATCCCGGCGAGGGGATCCACTGGCGCGAGGTGGTGGAGGGCGCCGTGCATGTGAAGGGCGTGCTGGAAAAGCTCGGCCTGGTGCCATTCGTGAAGACGTCCGGCGGCAAGGGCGCGCATGTGGTGGCGCCGATCAAGCCGCGGCACGACTGGAAGAAGGTGCACCAGGCGACCAGCGCGATTGCCTCGATGATCGCGGCCGCCGACCCGCAGACATTTACCGCCGTGATGGGCAAGGCCAACCGCAAGCGGCTGATCTTCATCGATTTTCACCGCAATGTCCGAAGCGCCACGGCAGCTGCGCCCTATACGCTCAGGGCGCGTGCGAACATGCCGGCCTCGACGCCGCTCAGCTGGGCGGATTTCGAGGCAATCGACGCTCCGGAGGATTTGAACTACTCTTCGCTGCCCGGGCTGCTGGCGGCGTCGGGCGACCCGTGGGCCGACATAGACGATTCCGCAAGGGAATTGCCGGTAGACTTGCCGGCTCGTGCAACGAATTCGACGTAGCGTGCGGTCGCGTAGGAGACACACATGGCCCCCAGGGCGAGTTGGAAAGGCTATCTGAAGCTCAGTCTGGTGAGCTGTCCGGTGCGGCTCTACCCGGCGATCAGCGCCGGCGAGCGCATCAGCTTCAACCAGCTGCACAAGGACACGCACAACCGCATCAACATGAAGCCGGTGGACCCCGAACTCGGGCTGGTGGAGCGCTCCGACCTGGTGAAGGGCTATGAGTATGAGCCCAAGCAATACGTCATCATCGACGAGGAAGACCTCGAGGCGGTGCGTATCGAGTCGAACCACACGCTGAACATCGAGGCGTTCGTGGATGAAGGCTCCGTCGACGTGATCTACCAGGACGCGCCCTATTACCTGGCACCCGACGGCAAGATGGCGGAGGAGACCTTCATCGTGCTGCGCGAGGCGATGCGCAAGACCGGCAAGCTGGCGATCGCGCGGCTGGTGCTTTCGAGCCGCGAACGCATCGTGACGATCGGCGCGCGCGACAAGGGCATGTTCATATCGACGCTGCGCAACCCCAACGAGGTGCGCGCCACCGCCGAATATTTCGATGCAATCCCCGATACCAAGCCCGATGCGGAGATGCTGGCGCTGGCCGAGAAGCTGATCGAGGGCAAGGCGACCGAGTTCCGTCCGGCCGACTATGAGGATCGCTACGAGACGGCGCTGATGGAGATGATCAAGGCCAAGCTGAAAGGCCACAAGCCGGTCATCGCGGCGGCGCCGGAGCGCGGCAACGTCATCAACCTGATGGACGCGCTGAAGGCGAGCCTCGGCCAGTCGAAACCTGCGGCTCCGAGCAAGAGCCGCACCGAGCAGCCCGGCAAGAAGGCGACCGCGAAGGCGCCCGCCGCGAAAGCGGCTGCGAAGCCGGCCGCCAAGGTTGCCGCCAGGACGGAGGTGAAGAGGAAGGCGTGAAGGCAGCCGCGGGTCTCTCGATAGGCATTGTCGGAGGGCTCGCGGCCTTTCCCAGAAGGCTGGCGGCGAAGGAAGTCGAACGCCAGCGCGGCCGCCTGCATCGCGGCGTCACCCGCAGCACCTCGCACGTCGTCTTCGGTCGCATGCTTTTGAAGCAGACCGACGACGCGGTCATCGAGCGGCAGGCAGCGGAGGCGCGTGGCGGCGAGCGCAAGCTGCTCAGCGAACGCGGCTTCCTGCGCCTGCTCGGCCTGACGGAAGCGCCGGCCGGCGCCTCGCTGACGGCGCAGTCGCTGATCGACCAGTCGCAGCTCAGCGCGCAGGATCTCGCACTGCTGTCCCTGTTCGATGCGTTCGAGGCGGATGCGGAACCCTATTCGTTCCGCGACCTCATCCTCGCGAAAAAGTATGCCGAGCTGATCGCTGGCGGCGCCGGCTGGGGCGCAATCGCCCGTTCCGTCCACCGCTTCGGGCCGGCGGCGTCGCTGACCACACTGACGCTGCATGTCGAGGACGGCGCGGCGATCTATGCCCGCCACAAGGAGGGCCTCTCCGAACTGAACGTCCAGTGGCTGCTGCCGATCGAGGCGGGCGGCGAAGCGCAGATTGAGGACCTCTTCGCCGAAGCCGAGGAGGCCGAGGCGGAGGAGGATTTC
>JBFXFO010000016.1:0-41713 GCA_050178915.1 Rhizobiaceae bacterium
GGCGCGGCGCGTTGAAGAAGACGGGCCGGGGCAGCAGGTGTACTCCCCGCGCGACCGCTCCAATGTCCGCCGCCGCGTGCGCCGGCTCGAGGAACTCGGCCGGGTCGAATGGAAGACCGCCACCCATGGCGACGAATCCGTCGAACTGGCGCGCCAGGCGATCGCCATGAAGCGCCGCTCGCTCAAGGCCGCACGCGTCTTCGCCACGGCGCTCACGGCGCCGTCATTCGAGGATTTCTTCCTGCGCGCGGCTACCGATCCCGCATGCGGGCTGCTGGTCTCGGCCATCGAACTCGATGGCAGGCCGATCGCCATCGACCTCTCATTCCTCAACAAGGGCGTCGGGTTCGGGCACGTGATGGCGATGGAGCCGCACGCGCGCAAGCAAGGTGTCGGCACCCTGCTCGTACACCACGCCTTCGCCTCGGCGAAGCGGCAGGGCGCAGGCATGTTCGACCTGCTGTCGCCCGCCGATGCCTTCAAGATGCAGCATGCCGATGGCGTCACGCAGACGGAGAGCCGCGTCTACCCGTTCACGCGGCGCGGCAGGCTGTTTGCCCGCGCGCTTCACGGCGTCGCGCTGCCGGCGGCGCGGGCGCTGCTGCGCTGACCAAATGCGGGCCGGCGGCGTCCTCTCCATTGCGCGGCGGCCGTGTCTTCCGTTACGGTAGCAGTTCCGCCAGGGCAGTTCCTGCCAATGCTGGAGATCGCGATGTCACGGCTGCTGACCTCATTCCGCATTCTCTTACTGGCATTCGCGGCAATGGCCTTGTCCGGCCTCGAAGCCGGCGCCACCGAGTTCGACGTGGTCGGCTATGGCGGCACCGCCCAGCGGCCGGCGGTCTGCAAGGACGGCTCGGCGCTGGTCGGGTTCAGGGGCCGCCGCGGCTCGTGGATCGACCAGATGATACCGGTCTGCGCGCCGGTACTGGAAGGCGGCCGCACCGGCAAGCAGAAGGGGCTGGGGTCGTTTGGCGGCAGCGGTGGCAACGGCCACAAGGCCTTTTGCGACGAAAACGACGTCATCACGGCGCTCGAGATCATCACGGACAGCGGTGCCAGGACGCTGCACGACGTGATCTTCACCTGCACGTCACTTGACGGCCAAAACACCTACACGGGCGCCTTTCGCGGCAAGAAGCGGACGAACCTCGTGGGGCATCCCTTGCAGGCGTGCCCCGGCGGCGAGGTGGCGACCGGCGTCAACATCAACTACGGCGCCGACGTCAACGGCCTCGGCCTGATCTGCGGCGAGGTGGCGGTGCCGGGCGGGGAGGCGGAGGCGCCGGCCGACACCGGCAACGACCCGGTCGAGATCAGGGGCTTCGCCGGTGTCTGGGACATCGTTCCGGACGACGGCGACTTTGTCACCCTCATCCTCCAGACCAGCGGCGCCGACGTTTCCGGCTCGTTCGGCTTCAGCAGCGCCCCGGACAAGGACGGGACGCTGCGCGGCACGCTGCAGTCGCGCACCGAGTTCGTCTATACCTTCCAGCAGAACAATGGCGGCGCCGGGAGCGGGATCTTCAACCTGTCCGAAGACGGAAACATCATCCAAGGCTCGTTCGCTTCGAACGGCGTGGGGGTGGTCTGGCGCGGCAAGCGAAGGCCGTAGGGGCAGGCGGGACGGGCTATGCCGCCTCGCGCACCTGATAGTCCTTGATGGCGTCGAAGCGGATGTCCTTCCAGCGCTCGACCTCGTAGTTCAGGCCGAAGCCGTGCGGGGCGAGGTAGACCGGATCGCCGTCGAGGTCGCGTGCGATGTCACCGCGATGCGTTTCGATGAAGCGGTCGAGCTCGGTGTCCGACTGCGCCGAGATCCAGCGGCAGACCGTAAAGCGCGACAGTTCGAAATCGACCGGCAGCGTGTACTCGACGTTGAGCCGTTCCTTCAGCACATCGAGCTGCAGCGCGCCGACCACGCCGACGATGGCCGGCGAGCCGTCTTCCGGCTGGAACAGCTGCACCACGCCTTCCTCGGCCATCTGCTGCAGCGCTTCCTTCAGCTTCTTCGCCTTCATGGCGTCGCCGAGGCGGACGCGGCGCAGGATCTCCGGCGCAAAATTGGGCACGCCGCGGAAGATGATGTCCTCGCCCTGGGTGAGCGTGTCGCCGATCCTGAGCGTGCCATGGTTGGGGATGCCGACCACGTCGCCGGCAAACGCCTCGTCGGCGGTGGTGCGCGTGCGCGCGAAGAAGAACTGCGGCGCCGACAGCGACAGCTGCTTGCCGGTGCGCACCAGCTTCACCTTCATGCCGCGCTCCAGCGTCCCGGAGCAGACCCGCACGAAGGCGATGCGGTCGCGGTGGTTCGGGTCCATGTTGGCCTGGATCTTGAAGACGAAGGCCGACATGTCCGGCTCGGTGGCGTGGATCATGCGCTTGTCGGCGGCCTGGTCGCGCGGCGGCGGCGCCCACGCGCCCAGCGCTTCGATCAGATCGCGGACGCCGAAATTGCGCAGCGCCGACCCGAAGAACACCGGCGTCAGATGGCCTTCGCGGAACGCGTCGAGGTCGAACGGGCGGCAGGCTTCCCGCGCCAGTTCGAGCGCGCCGGAAAAGGCTTCGCGCTCGTTCTCCGGCAGCAGGCCGGAGACATGCTCGGAATCCGGACCGTTGACCTTGAGCCGCTCGACCTGGTCGTCGGAGCCGCGCACGGCGTTTTCGGCCAGATGATAGGTGCCCGAGAAGCTCTTGCCCTGGCCGACGGGCCAGGTGATGGGCGCGGTGTCGAGCGCCAGCTTCTGCTCGATCTCGTCGAGGATCTCGAAGGTGTCGCGCGCCTCGCGGTCCATCTTGTTGACGAAGGTGACGATCGGGATGTCGCGCAGGCGGCACACCTCGAACAGCTTCAGCGTGCGCGGCTCGATGCCCTTCGCCGCGTCGATGACCATGACCGCGGAGTCGACCGCAGACAGCGTTCGATACGTGTCGTCGGCGAAATCCTCGTGGCCGGGCGTATCGAGCAGGTTGAAGACGTTGTCGCCATACTCGAAGGTCATCACCGAGGTGACGACCGAGATGCCGCGTTCGCGCTCGATCTTCATCCAGTCGGAGCGCGTGTTCATGCGGTCCTTCTTGGCCTTGACCTCGCCGGCAAGCTGGATGGCGCCGCCGAACAGCAGCAGCTTTTCCGTCAGCGTGGTCTTGCCGGCGTCCGGGTGGGCGATGATCGCGAAGGTGCGGCGGCGTGACACCGCCTTGTTGATGGGCTCGGGCATATCGGGATTTCCGTTCGGGCGCGCTTATAGCGGCGCGGCGCCGGGCTGTCGAACGGAAAGGGAATGCGCAGGCCGCGTGACTGTCTGCGGCTGGTCAGGCCGGGGCAGTGCCGCGCGGCCATTTCTGCCACGCGATCCAGCCGAGGATGAGCGCGGCGGCGACGGCGAGCCCGGCGAGCTGGGTTGCCGACGTGCCGGCGAACAGGACGTCATGCATGATGCGGCCGGGCAGGAAGGTGAAGAAGCCGGCGATGATCATCCCGCCGAGATAGGCGCCCTGCATCATGCGCATGTGGAGGTGGACGTTGCGGCGGCGGATGGCGGCGAAGCCGACGATCAGCGAGACGAAGGTTCCGACCGAGAGCAGGTGGATGGGGCTCCAGATGCCCCACAGGTTGATGGTGTGGATGAAGAGCGACGAGAACACCACCGTCAGCATCAGCAGCACCCAGATGCGTCCGATCAGCATGTGAACCGGGCCGCCCTTGCGGCGGAAAAGAACCACACCGCCGAGAACGAACGCAGCGACGGCCGCCGCCACGTGAATCTGGATGGCGGGCGTGGCGTTGATGAGCGGTTCGAGGGTCATGGCGTCCTCCGGCGTCGGAAAGGGTCGTTTCGACGCTTGACCTGGACTGGCCGGAGCTTCCATTCAAAGGCGGTTTCGCAAACGCATGGAAGGCTTTCGTGAGCGACACGCCGCTGCAATTCACGAAGCGCGAACTGCAGATCGCGCTGTCGCGGCCACGGCTCTGGGCGGGGCTGGTCGGCGCGTCGCTGCTGCTCGGTCTGGTCGGGCCGTTCGGCACCTTCGACAGCCTGCCGCTGCTGCCGCGTGTCGCCTACTGGACCGCCATCGCAATCCTCACCTACGCAACCGGGCTGGCGACGGTGTATTTCGCGGTCGCCGCACTGTTCCGGCCGAACTCGACCAATCCGTTCGCCTATCTGGTGGCCGGAGCGCTTGCCGGCATCCCGGTCGCGATCATCGTCTGCGGGCTGAACAACCAGCTGTTCGGTGACCCGGCCACATGGGGCGAGGCGCTCGAACTCAGCCTCTATTGCATCGCCATCGCGGCGGTGGTGTCGCTGCTCGTGGCGGTGTTCACCATCCCGCAGGAAGGCGCGGCGGCGCAAGCCGAGGCGGCGAATTTCGCAAGCGCCGCAGCCCTCGCTGCGCCTGTTGCCGGGTCGCCGCCGCCGGACATGCAGCGCCCTGCGATCCTCGACCGCCTGCCGGTCGAGAAGCGCGGGCGGCTGGCCTACATGTCGATGCAGGACCACTATGTCGACGTGCACACCGACAGGGGCGGCACGCTGGTGCTGATGCGGCTGGCCGACGCGATCACCGAGACGCAAGGCGTGTCCGGCCTGCAGGTCCACCGTTCCCACTGGGTGGCGCTCGACGCGGTCGCGGCGGCGGTGCGTCGCGAGGGTAGGCTGTTTCTCAGGATGGTCGACGGCACTGAGCTTCCGGTGAGCCGGCCCTACATGGCGGCGGTGCGCGCGGCGGGGCTGGGTAAGTAGCATGGCAGGCAAGCAGATCATCGTCGTCGGGGCGGGCATCATCGGTGCTTCCATCGCCTGGCATCTGGCTGCCGAGGGTGCCGCGGTGACGATTGTCGAGGCCGGCGAGCCGGGCGGCGTGGCGACGCCATGCTCGTTCGGCTGGATCAATGCCAGCTGGGGCAATCCGGAGCCATACTTCCGCCTGCGCATCCGCGCGATGGAGGCGTGGACGCGTTTGCAGGAAGAGCTGCCGGCGCTGCCGCTGTCATGGTGCGGCGGCCTGCTGTGGGACATGCCGCGTGAGGGGCTGCAGGATTACGCGCAGCGGCATGGCGGCTGGGGCTATCCGGTCCGGCTGGTCGAGCGCGACGAGATCGTGCGCATCGAGCCGAACCTCGCCGACCCGCCGGAGCTGGCCGTCTACGTTCCGGCCGAGGGCGTGGCGGAGCCGGTGGCGACGGCACGGCTGTTCGTCGCGGCGGCCATGGAACGCGGCGCACGCCTGCTGAGCGGGGTCACGGTCGCGGCAGTCGCACGGCGCAGCGGCGGCGTCGCGGTCGAGACGGGCGGCGGGCCGCTCGCAGCCGACGCGGTGGTGATCGCAGCCGGCACGGCGACGGCAAAGCTCGCGGCCAGCGTCGGCGCGACAGTCCCGCTGGTCCATTCGCCTGGCCTGCTGGTGCATTCCAGGCCGTTCCGGCCGCTGCTGCAAGGGCTGGTGATGGGCGAGGCGGCCCATATCCGCCAGACGCCGGAGGGCAGGCTCGTCGCCGGCGCCGATTTCGGCGGCACCGAAGTGGGACCCGACCCGGATTCCGCAGCAGCCACCACCTTTGCGGCGATGCGCGGCATGCTGCGCGGCGCCGAAGCCCTGGAGCCGGACTTCCATACGATCGGCTACCGGCCGATGGCGCAAGACGGTTTCCCGGTGGTCGGCGAGGTCGCCGAAAATGTCTTCGTCGCCGTGACCCACTCCGGCGTGACACTGGCCGCCGGGCTCGGCCGCTTCGTGGCCGACGAGGTGCTGCACCGCCGGCAGGAGCCGCTTCTCGCGCCATACCGGCCCAGCCGCTTCGGCGATCGCTAAAGCTTTAATTTCCTTCGCACGCAAATCTAAACGGCGCGCGGCCTATCCTGGCGATCGACGGGGTGGCGGATAGTTTTCTGCTGCTATGGAATACGGGAAGATGATCACGGGCCTGCGGCTGGCGCGCAATCGGCTGATTGCGCGGCTCTCCTCGACGCGCGCGCGCGAAACGCGGGAGGTCCGCAACCGCCTGCTGGAAACCAGCTTCGAGCGGCGGTTCTTCGTCTTCTTCGCCTCGTTCAGCGTCCTGATGCTGTGCATCAGCGCCGGCCTCGTGACGGGCGAGATCTGGCCGTGGGTCTGGCTGGCGCTCGACCTGTCGACAGTTGGCGTGCGCATGCACCTGCTCGGGGCGATCCACAAGGCGCGACGCGAAAACCGGACACCGCCGCTCGGTGCGCTGTGGGGCGTGGGGGCGCTGTGGGCATTCGTCACCGGCGTCGGCTGCATGCTCTGCGTGTTGAGCGAACAGACGCTGCTGGTGGTCATGGCGTTGGGCAACGTCGCCGCGATGATGGGCGGCGTGGCCTCGCGCAACGCGGCGACTCCGCGCTTCGCCATCTTCATCATGTGCGCCATCGCGGTGCCGCCGGTTGCGGCGACCTTCTTCACGTCAATCCCCGGCCTGTTTGTCGTCGGCCTGCAGGCGCCGCTGCTGATCGCCGGCATGATCGTGGTGCTCAATCGCAACCATGCGGCGCTGCTGCACCTGATCCGTGCCGACCTGCGCAGCCGCGAACTGGCGGTGACAGACTTCCTGACCGGACTGCCAAACCGCGTCGCGCTCGACCGCACGCTCATCGAGCAGTGCGAGCAGCACCGCGCAGGTGGCCCTCCCTTTGCCGTGCTCAGCCTCGACCTCGACGGCTTCAAGGCGGTCAACGACCGCCATGGCCATGGCGCGGGCGACGAACTGCTTACCATCGTGGCGCAGCGGCTGAAACGCGCCGCCCGCGTCGGCGACCTGATCGCCCGCACCGGCGGCGACGAGTTCGTCATCGTGCTTCCGGGCGGCGGCGACGCCGACGCCGAATTCGTGGCGGGGCGGCTGGTCGAACGGCTGTCGGCGCCCTTCGCGCTGGTGGGCGGTCTCACCATCCATATCGGCGTCAGCATCGGCAGCGCGTTTGCCACCGACGATGCGTGCTCGCCGCGAAGCCTGCTCAACGCGTCCGACGAGGCGCTGTACGAGGCCAAGCGCGCCGGCAAGGGCCGCTACGTCACGCAGGCCCGCGCCAGCTAGCGCGGGCTGCGGCAATCCGCCTCCCGGCGCTGTATCGCTTGCGCACGCGTCGCCCGGCGAAAATAGCGGTGAACAGGCAAGGGTCTTCGGTTGACCCCGCGCCGCCCCTGCCCGATATGGCCGCCCATGCAGGATATGTCGGAGCAGATCGTTTCGCGGAAGCAGCCCGTGCTTGGCATCGTCCGCCTGCCGCATGGCGAAGGCCTGGCGTTGCCATCCTATGAGACCACCGGCGCCGCCGGCATGGATCTGCGGGCCGCCGTGCCCGATGACCGCCCGATCATCCTCCTGCCCGGCAGGCGCATGCTGGTGCCCACCGGCCTCGTGTTCGAGATTCCGGAAGGCTTCGAGGGGCAGGTGCGCCCCCGCTCCGGCCTCGCGTTCAAACACGGCATCACCTGCCTCAACACGCCCGGCACCATCGATGCCGACTATCGCGGCGAGGTGAAGGTGCTGCTGGTCAACCTCGGCGACCAGGATTTCGAGATCGCGCGCGGCATGCGCATTGCCCAGTTGCTCATCGCGCCGGTGTCGCGCGCGCTGATCGAGGAGCGCTCGCTCGCCGGCACGACGCAACGCGGCGCCGGCGGCTTCGGCTCGACGGGAACCGGTTGAACGGCGTTATTTCCGGAACCTCTCACACTTCCGCTCAAATCTGCTCTATCGTTGCGGCATGCTGCGACGCTTCCTTTTCAGCCTGCTGATCCTCTGCTCTTCGCCGGCCATGGCGCAGCGCCTCGACGCCACGCCGGGGGACACGCCGCCGGGCAGCAGCGTCACCTATCGCGACCTGCTCGGCATGCTGTTCACCGGGCTGGAGGAGAAGGGCGCCGGGTTCTCCGGCAAGCCGAATCCGGGGCTGCGCCACATTGCCGGTCCGGGCGAGGGCGACGAGGCGCCAGAGATGGCCGCCAACATCTCCTTCACCGCGGTGCCGGTGAAGGCCGGCCGGCAGGATCGCCTCGTCGTGCTGATCGACATCGGCTCGGAAGGCGCGATGGGCTATGCGATCATGGCGCTGTTCGCGGCCGGCGCGGCGCCGAAGCTGCTCGACGCCGCCAACGTGTCCTACGACCGCATGACAGGTTTCCACGAGCCGGGGGTCATCCCGGCCGGCAATGGCGAGACGGCGCTGGTGACCACCAGCAGCCACTTCAATTCCAGCCAGGGCTACAAGATCTCGCCCATCATCCTGGTCCGCAATGACCGGCTGGAACTGGTCGACACGGTGATGATGCTCGACGAACTGGTCTGCACGCATGGCCGCGTGCAGACGCTCACCGTTGCGACGGGCGCCGTCTACGAGCCGTTCGCCGACATCGTCGCGGCAGTGACCGATACGATCACGCCGGCCGAGCAGGGCTGCGGCGAGGGCGTGACGCCGCCGCCAGCCTCGACGCGCACGCTCGCCGTGACCTATCGCTGGGATGCGCAGCAGTCGAAATACCTGCCCGACTCCGACGCCTTCGAGGCGCTGGCAAAGGAAAACGAGCAGCGGTTCTGACGCCTCGCGCATCCTTCGCCCACTGGCAGGAGTGGCGGCGAGAGGGCTGGCCCGTGCCGGTCGGTGCGACTAGATTCCGCAGTGCGGGCAGTCGAGGAGCATTTCACATGGAAAAGGGTCAGGTCTTCCGTGCGCTGCACGAAGCGGCGGAACCGTTCATCATTCCGAATCCGTGGGACGTCGGCACGGCGAAGCTGCTCGCCTCGCTCGGCTTCAAGGCGCTGGCCACGACCAGCGCCGGCTTCGCCTTCTCGCGCGGCCTGCCGGATGGCGGCGTCGCCTTCGAGGCGATGATCGCGCATTGCAAGGAGATGGCCGCGGCGACCGAACTGCCGGTCTCGGCCGACCTCGAAAGGGGCAAGGGCGACAGCGCCGACAGCGCCGCCGAGACGATCTTCGCGGCCGAAGCGGCGGGACTGGCGGGCTGCTCGATCGAGGATGCCAGCGGCGACCCCGAGCATCCGATCTACGACTTCAACCAGGCGGTAGAGCGCGTGGCCGCGGCGGCGGAAGCAGCGCGTTCGCTGAAGCGCGACTTCGTCTTCACCGCGCGGGCGGAGAACTTCCTGCACGGCCGGCCCGACCTCGACGACACGATCAAGCGCCTGCTGGCGTTTCAGGAGGCCGGCGCAGACGTGCTCTACGCACCCGGCCTCTCCGACATCGCAACCGTGCGCGCCATCTGCTCGGCGGTGAGCAGGCCGGTCAACGTGCTGGCCGTTGCCGGCTTCTCCATGCCGGAACTGGCTGCCGCCGGCGCCAGGCGCATCTCGCTCGGCTCGAAGCTGACCACCTACGCCTTCGGCATGCTCGAGCGCGCCTCGCGCGAGATGCTCGACCAGGGCACGTTCGAATTCTCGCGCGACGGGATGGCCTTCGGGCGGCTGCAGCAGATGTTTTCGCAGAAATAGGGGGCTGCCGCAGGGCTGGCAGCGGCGCGGCGGCCATGCGATAAGCCCGACCCTTGGGAGCGAGGCTCCCTTGGGAGGCATGCCATGACGCTGGCCGGTTTCATCGCCTATTCGGGCGCGCTCGCGCTCGCCGCCGCCATTCCGGGACCTGGCGTGACCGCGCTTGTGGCGCGCGCGCTCGGCTCCGGCTTCCGCTCCTCGCTGTTCATGTCGTTCGGGCTGGTGCTGGGCGACCTGACCTATCTGACCGCCGCGGTACTTGGCCTCGCCTTCATCGCGCAGACCTTCGGCACAGTCTTCCTGATCATCAAATGGCTGGGCGTTGCCTATCTTGGATGGCTGGCGTGGACCTTCTGGACGAGCGGCATCACCGCCGAGAAGGTGACTGCGAAGAAGGGCAGGGCGGATGCCTTCTCCAGCGCGCTCGCCGGGCTGATGGTGACGCTCGGCAATCCCAAGACCATGGTGTTCTACCTGGCGCTGACGCCGACGCTGGTCGACATCGCGCATCTGACGGCGGCCGATTTTGGCGTGCTGGTGTTCTGCACCATCGTCGTGCTGCTGGTCGTGCTGGTGCCCTATCTGGCGCTTGCCGCGAAGGCGCGCTGGCTGCTGCAGACGCCGCGCGCGCTGAAGGCGCTGAACCGCACCGCCGCCACCTTCATGGCCGGCGCCGCGGTGGCGATCGCGGCGCGGCAATAGCCTCTCGGCAGATGCCGCCGGAACCGTTATCTTCGACATCGCAGGACAGAAGGAGACGCCCGCCGTGAGCAAGCCGGACACCAAGACCCCTGGCCGGGGCCGCATCTACAACTCGATCGTCGAGACGGTCGGCGACACGCCGCTGGTGCGACTGGAAAAATTCGCCAGACAGAAGGGCATCGTCGCCGACCTGCTGGTGAAGCTCGAATTCTTCAACCCGATCTCCAGCGTCAAGGACCGCATCGGTGTCGCCATGATCGAGGCGCTGGAAGCGGCGGGCAAGATCACGCCCGGCAAGACCACGCTGGTCGAGCCGACGTCGGGCAATACCGGCATCGCGCTTGCCTTCGCCGCGGCAGCGAAAGGCTACCGCCTGATCCTGACCATGCCCGAGACGATGTCCATGGAGCGGCGCAAGATGCTGCTGCTGCTCGGCGCCGAACTGGTGCTGACGGAAGGCGCCAAGGGCATGAAGGGCGCCATCGCCAAGGCCGAGGAGCTGGTCGGCACGCTGCCCGACGCGGTCATCCCGCAGCAGTTCGAGAACCCGGCCAATCCGGACATCCATCGTCGCACCACGGCGGAGGAGATCTGGAACGACACCGACGGCAAGGTCGGCATCTTCATCTCCGGCATCGGCACGGGCGGCACCATCACCGGCGTCGGCCAGGTGCTGAAGCAGCGCAAGCAGGGCGTCTACGTGGTCGCGGTGGAGCCGGAGGCTTCGCCGGTGCTGTCGGGCGGCCAGCCCGGCCCGCACAAGATCCAGGGCATCGGCGCCGGCTTTGCGCCGAAGATCCTCGACACCTCGGTCTATGACGAGGTCGTCCCGGTCTCCAACGACGACGCCTTCGCCAATGCGCGGCTGATCGCCAAGCTGGAAGGCGTGCCGGTGGGCATCTCCTCGGGCGCGGCGCTGCAGGCGGCGACGGTGGTCGGCCGCCGGCCGGAGAACGCCGGCAAGACGATGGTGGTGATCATCCCGTCCTTCGCCGAGCGCTATCTGTCGACGGCCCTGTTCGAGGGGCTGGGCGGGTAGACACTCTCGACCGTTCTGCGAGCGGGGCGCAACTGCCCCGGGGTGTGGTCTCTGTTCCAACCATTCCCTGCCTCAGGCCGTTGACCGCCTCGCCGCAATAAGCTTCCCTCGCAGGGCTGTTTGTTCCGGGGGAAGCCTTCCATGTACACGCTCTACAGCCGTCCGGGTTCGGGCGGTTTTGTCGTCGAGGCGGCGCTGGCGCTGGCCGGGCTGCCGTATGAGGTGGTCGACATCAAGAGCGACAGCCCGACCGACCGTTTTCTCGAACTGAGCCCGCTGCGGCAGGTGCCGGTGCTGACGCTGCCGGATGGCAGCTCGATCACCGAATCGGCGGCGATGCTGATCTATCTCGCCGACGCCAATCCGGGCAGCGGGCTGGCGCCGGCGCCGACCGCCCCCGAGCGCGCGGAATTCCTGCGCAGCCTGCTGTTGCAGGCCACCGCGCTCTATCCGGCGTTGCTGCGCTGGTTCTACAGCGAGCGCGGCACCGTCGATCCGGCCGGCCGCGAGGCGGTGAAGGAGGCGGCGGTTGCCGAGGCCGACCGCTACCTGCTCGTCATCGACCGTGCGCTCGAAGGCCGCGACTGGCTGGTGGGCGACAGCATGACCGTCGCCGATATCTATCTGCTCATGCTGGCGCATTGGCACCCGGTGGCGTTCAAGCCGCGCGACGAATGGAAGAACATCGTGCGCGTCATCGATGCGGTGAAGGCGCACCCGGCGATCGATGGCATGCGCGCCCGTCACGCGATGTGGTGAGCGTCAGCTCGTCAGCCGCGCTCGCTTCTCCAGGAGGAACCGCCGCACGGCCTCGTCCGCGGCGAGACCGACCCCGCGGTCGTAGGCCTCAAGCGCATCAGGCGTATTCCCCGCCTCGGCGCTGAGCGCCGCCAGCGCGGCCCAGTAGGGCTGGTAGTCGCCGATGTTGGGCGCGTCCCGCACCGATGCGAGCGCAGCAAGCCCGGCGACAGGGCCATCGAGCGCGGCCAGCGCCACGGCGCGGTTGATCGCCACGACCGGTGAGGCCGAGATCGTCGCCAGCGCGTCGTAGAGCGTGACGATCGCCCGCCAGTCGGTGTGGCCAAGGATGCGCCGCGCCGCATGCACGGCCTGTACCGCTGCCTCGATCTGATAGCGTCCCAGCCCTGCAAGCCTGCCGGCCTGGGCGAGCAGCCGTTCAGCCTCGGACAGCATCGCGTGGTCCCAGCGGTTGGTGTCCTGTTCGGCGAGCGGCACGTAGTCGCCGGCCTCCGAGCGACGAGCGGCGCGCCGCGCCTCGGCAAACAGCATGAGCGCAAGCAGGCTGAGCGCCTCGGGCTCGTCAGGCATGAGCGCTGCCACCAGCCGGCCGAGCCAGATGCCCTCGCGTGCGAGATTGCGCTGCCGGCTTTCGCCATCGTGCGCGTCGCCCCAGCCTTCCGAGAAGGTGGCGTAGATGGCGGCGAGCACGGCGCCGAGCCGCTCCGCCAGTTGCGCGCGCTCGGGAATGGAGAACGGGATGCCGGCCTCGCGGATGCGCGCCTTCGCCCGCACCAGTCGCTGCGCCATCGTCGCCGGCGGCACCAGGAAGGCCGACGCGATTGCTGCGGCGTCGAAGCCGAGCACGGTCTGCAGGATCAGCGGTGCGCGGATGCCCGGCTCTATTGCCGGATGCGCGCAGGCAAACATCAGGCGCAGCCGCTCGTCGGGCAGATCGTGCTCGGTGCCCGCCACGGCTTCGGCCTCCTCGGCGATCAGCGTGAGATGCGCACGCGCGTCGACGGTGGTCTGCCGGCGCCGCGCCTGATCGATGCCGCGCCGGCGCGCCACCGCCAGCAGCCATCCTTCGGGATTGGCCGGCACGCCGCTCTCCGGCCATTGCTTCAATGCTGCGGCGAATGCCTCGGACAGCGCATCCTCGGCGCCGGCGACGTCGCGCGAGCGCGCCGAGAGCAGCGCCACCAGCTTGCCGTAGCTGCGCCGGGCCGCGGCTTCCGCTGCGGCCCGCGCGTCCTCGAGGGCGGCGTCGCGGTTCACTGGCGCGGCGCTGCTTCCCAGACGGGCCGCACCTCGACCGAGCCGAGGCGGGAGCCGGGGCACCTGCGCGCCCAGTCGACCGCCGCGTCGAGATCGGGGGCATTGATGACGTAATAGCCGGCGAGCTGTTCCTTGATTTCGACGAACGGACCGTCGGCGACCTGCTCGCGGTCGTCGCGGATACGCACGACGCGGGAGGTGGCGGACGGCTTCAGCCGGTCGCCGCTGACCAGCGCGCCGGCCTTCTTCAGCGCGTCGGTGTAGGCGGCGTAGGCCGAGTTCATTTCATAGATGCGGTCGGCGGGAACGCTCGGCATGGCCGTCTCGTCGCCGTGGATCAGAAGCATGTACTGCATGACAGTCTCCATGGTGGGACGCGACCAGAAGCGTCCCGGCTCGGGATGCGGGAAATGGCGGGAGTGTCAGCTGTTGTCGGATACGATGGGGCGCACCTCGACCGTGCCGTGGCTGGCGCCTGGGCAGCGCGCGGCCCATTTCAGCGCAGCGTCGAGGTCCGGCACGTCGATGATGTAGTAGCCGCCGAGCCCTTCCTTGACGTCGGCGAAGGGGCCATCGACCACCTCGGTGCGCTCGTCGCGCACGCGCACCTGCGTCGTCAGGTGCCGCGGCCCGAGCTGTTCGCCGGCCAGCCAGACGCCGGCCTTCCGCAGCGCTGCATTGTAGGCGAGATAGGGGACGAGCATCTGCTCCACCATCTCCGGCGTGGCGGTGGTGAAGGGCGTGTCGTCGGTGTGGATGAGCAACATGTACTGCATGATCGTCTCCTGAACGGATGTGTCGCGGGCCGGTGCACGCCGTACCCGTGACAATGTCGGGCGGCCCGGTGACGGATCGACAAGCTCGCGAAAAAATCTGCGTGGGGATGTTCGCCGCGAATGGCGCGGGCGGCAAGCGCGGTGACTACGCGTCCGTGCCGGGCTTGAGCGCGTCGGCGGGCGAGACGCCGAAATAGGCCTGTACGGGCGAAGTGCCGGCGAGCGGCCTTGCCATGGCGCGGGCAGCCGCGCCCTGTTCAGGCTTGCGCGGCTCCGGCGTGCCTGCCAGCGCGCGCGGCGCCTCGATCGCCTCTTCGGATTTGTCATAGGCCGGCGCCGGCAAGGGCGGCGGCGCCACGCGAACACGCTTGCGGCGTGGACGCGACTTGAGCAGCGCCGCCGCGAGCAGGATCATGGCGATCAGCCGGCCGGCCTCCGGGGCCAGCGTCCACAGCCTCGCGCCGGTCCAGCGCCAGACGGGCCCGAGCGCCGGTGCGTCGGCGTTCGCCGTCTGCCAGTTCTTCTGCGTCCAGTAGGCATCGACGATGCCGCCGAAGCTGGCGGCGGGATAGCCGCTGCCGGCCAGCGCGCCGCCCCGGCCCTTCGACTGCGCCGCGACGACGCCGATGAAGTCCTCGGTGAAGCCTGCGAACCATGCGTCGCGGCTGTCATTGCTGGTGCCGGTCTTGCCCGACACATGCGCGGCGCGGTGCTTGCCGGCGGCGGCGACGGCGGTGCCGTGCTCGGCCGTCACCGGGCGGCGCAGTTCCACCGCCATGCGCTGCGCGATCTTTGGCGGCAGCACGCGGCGCGGCAGCGGCGCCGGCAGGCCGTCGATCACGCGTCCGTCGGCATCGAGCGCCCCGGCGATCGCGTTCGGCTCCTTCAGCCAGCCGCCATTGGCGTAGGCGGCGAACATGCGCGCCACGGAATAGGCATTGCCATGCACGCCGCCCGTCGGCGTCAGCAGCGGGTTGTCGGGCGCGGCGAGGCCGAAATCCCTGGTCAGCTGCGAGACGCGCGTGCGCGTCAGCGCCGCCATGCGCACGAAGGGGCGGTTGCACGAATGCGCCAGCGCATCGGCGATGCGCATGCGGCCACGGCACCAGCGGCTGTCCTCGCGCGGCGAATAGCCGTCGAGCGGCGCCGTCGACCACATCCGCTCGGTCAGCTCCGGCGTCTCGAGCGCGGCGGCGAGCACGATCGTCTTGGCCAGCGAACCGACCGAGCGCTCGCCGTGAAACGCCGCGTTGAACTGCACCGCGGCATAATCCGGACCGGCGATCGCCAGCAGGTCGCTGTCCTTGCTGGCGAGCAGCACCGAGGTGTCGTAGCCGCGCGGCGTGCCGCGCGCGATCGCGTCGGCCATTTCCTGGAAGCGCGGGTCGAGCGTGAGGAAGAGCCGCGCCGGCTGTTCGATCCCGCGCGCCTTCGCCTGCTCGAGCGCGAGGTCACGCAGGCGGCGGTACTCATAGGGACGGCGCGCGGTCCCGGCGAGCTTGCGGCTGCCGGTGAACAGCTTGCCGCCGATGCGGCGCTTCGCCTGCGCCGCAGCCGTCGCGGCTTCTTCGGCGCTGATGAACTCCTGCTCGCGCATCAGGCCGATGACGCGGATGGTCGCCGCCTCCAGCCGCGCGGCGGCGCTGCGCGGATCGTTGTCGTTGGGCGCCGGCAGCATCGCCACCAGCATGGCGGACTCCATCACCGACAGCTCGCTCGCATGCTTGCCGAAATAGAAGCGCGATGCGCTCTCGAAGCCGAACAGGCCGGCGGCGTGCGGCGCCACGTTGAGATAGGCGGCGAGCAGCTGCGGCTTGGCGAGCGCGCTTTCGAGCCGCCGGGCGATCACCCATTCGCGGGCCTTGCGCATGAACACGTCATCGGCCGGGTCGAGAAAAAGCGTGCGCGCCAGCTGCTGCGTGATCGTCGAGCCGCCGCTTTTCGGCAGGATGTGCGCAAACCCGGCAAGCGCGCGCAGGATGCCCGGCTTGTCGACGCCCCCATGCGAGAGGAAGCGGCGGTCCTCCGAGGCGACCAGCGCCGAGGCGAGATGCGGGGAGAATGCCGACAGCGGCAGTGCCTGCGGGCAGAGCAGCGTCTCCGGTCCGAAGACTTTCGTCACCTGGCAGCGCGTGGCGAGATCGCCAAGCTCCTCGACCGTCGGCAGCCCGGTGCTGAAGGCGCGGTCCTCGAACCGGTCGGCGAGGCTGACGAAGGTCGGCAGGGCATCGGGGAGGGCGAGCGCTCCGAGCGCCACCGCGATTCCCGCCAATGCCAGGCGCCTGAAAGCTCCCACCCGTTCCCGCTCCATCCGACACGGCCGACCTGCCGCGACGATAATATGGTTAAGGAAGTTTGTCCTCCGTTGGGCGAAGGGCGGGCGAATACTGCCGAAAGGCGGTTACCCGGCGGCAGAAAACGAAAACGGCGCCATGCGGCGCCGTCCGGGCGTTGCCTGCGAAGCCGGCTTAGCGACTGACGAAAGCCTCGTTGCCGCGGCGGGCGCAAGCCGGGCCGGGGCCGCGCATGTAGTGGCGCTCGGGGCGATAGGTCGGCGCGACGAACTCGCGGATGGCGGCGGCGCCCTGGGTGAGAAGATTGAAGAAAGCCATGTCCCTGTCCTGCGTCTTTTCGGATGTCCCTTCCGATTGACGCCACTCTACGCGGCAGCCGTGAATAAGCGGTGAACGCCACATTAATCTTTGGTCGCAAAGGCCCCTGATTCGTGGCGGAAATCGGAATTCTTCGGGGCATTGCGGCGGCCGGCGCATGCGAGCGCGAAGCTGTTGTATCGGAGCCACAGGCGTGGGCCTTGGGCGCGTCGTCTCGGCAGCCCTGGTCAACGGGAGCGCAACGCCGCGTCTGCGCCGTCGCCACGACGCACGACTCACTATGTCGTAGGCTGCCGCGACGCGGCGACCATCGTCCATACGCCGAGTGGCGAGCGCCCTAGCGCCCGGTCCAGTTCGGCGGCCGCTTCTCGGCGAAGGAAGCCAGCCCCTCGCGCGCATCCTCGGTCTGCGCCAGCAGCATGATCTGCGCTTCGCCGAAGGCGAGGCCCTGCTCGAAGCTCATCGACGCCATCGCTTGCATCGCGGCCTTGCCGCGACGCAACGCCGTCGGCGAGCGGCTCGCCAGCGTCTGCGCCAGGCGCTCGATTTCGGCGTCGAGCTGTCCGGCATCGACCGCGCGGTTGATGAAGCCGGCGCGCACCGCTTCCGCTGCATCGAACGGTTCGCCGCCAAGGCACCATTCGAGCAACGTCCGACGTGGCACGATCTGCTGCAGCAGGCTCAGCACCTGCATCGGAAACACGCCGACTTTCACCTCGGGCAGTCCGAAGGTCGCGCCCGACGCCGCAATGGCGAAGTCGGTCATGGCCGCCAGCCCCATGCCGCCCGCCATGCAGACGCCGTTGATGCGCGCGATGCTGACCTTGGTCGAGGCCTGCGCCTGACGCAGCAGATCGGCATAGCCGAGCCGCGGCTGCGACAGGTCGAAGGCAAACCCGCCGCCGGGCTGCAGGTCGCCGCCAGCGCAGAACGCCTTTTCTCCCGCGCCGGTGAGCACGATGACGCGCACGCCATCATCGGCCTCGGCCTCGCGCCATGCCGATGCGATGCCGGCGAGCACCTGATCGTTCAGCGCGTTGCGCTTGTCCGGCCGGTTGATGGTGATCCAGAGCGCCGCATCGACGCGGTGCGTGAGGACAACTGGATCGCTCATGCCCATCCCCTCAGACCGCGATGCGCATGAGCGGCTCATTCAGGTTCACCTGATCGCCGGTGCGCACAAACACCTCGACCACGCGACCGCCGCCACGCAGCGCCTGCGCGTGCTCCATCTTCATCGCCTCGAGCGTCACCAGCGGCTGGCCGGCGGCGATCTCGTCGCCGACACCGGCATGCACCTGCACGACCTGTCCGGTCATCGACGCCTTCAGCAAACCGTCGCCCACCGCACCTTCCGTCGAGGCGACGGCCGTGTGGGTGAGATCACGCACCACATACTCCGAACCACGCCACTGCAGGAAGAGCGTGTCGCCACGCCGGGCGTAGGCGGCACGTTCGGTGACGGCGCCAAGTCGGAAGCTCGCATCGTTCGCGGCAATCGCATCGACGGCGATCAGCGTGTCGCCCTCCGGCGCGGAGACGGCGATGCCGTGACGCTGGAAGGCAAGCCGGCAATCGACGGTGGCGCCATCGAGGTCGAAGCGCATCGGTGTTGCAAAGCTGGTAGCCAGCGGATTGGGCAGCGCCGGTCGCGTGCCCTGTGTGAGGCGCAGAAGCGCGGCGGCGATGGCGCGCGCCTTTGCCTCGTCTGCTCCTCCGGCAGCCGCGATCGCATCGCCGTGATCGCCAACGAAGGCCGTCGTCGCGCCCCCGGCGGCGAAGGTTTCATGGCGAAGCGCATCCCGCAGGAAGGCGCGGTTGGTCCGCAGCCCGAGCGCTATCGTTGCATCCAGCGCCTCGACCAGCTTGCGCCGCGCGGCGTCGCGCGTCGGTGCATGGCTGATCAGCTTGGCGACCATGGAATCGTAGAAGGGTGGAACGGTGGCGCCGGTCTCCAGCGCGTCCTCGACACGCACGTTCGCCGGCATGCGCCAGAGCGCCACCTCGCCCGACTGCGGCGTAAAGCCTTGCCGCGGGTCCTCGGCGCAAAGCCTGACCTCGATGGCGTGGCCGTCGAAATGGATATCGTCCTGGGTCAGGCCGAGCGGTTCGCCGGCTGCCACGCGCAACTGCAGCGCGACAAGATCGAGCCCGGTGATCGCCTCGGTCACCGGATGCTCGACCTGCAGGCGGGTGTTCATCTCCATGAAGTAGAACGCGCCGTCAGCGTCGACGAGGAACTCCAGCGTGCCGGCCCCCTCGTAGCCGATGGCCAGCACGGCGGCGACGGCAGCCTCGCCCATGCGCGCACGCAGTTCGGCAGAGACGAAGGGCGAAGGCGCTTCTTCGATCAGCTTCTGGTGGCGGCGCTGCACCGAGCAGTCGCGCTCGCCCAGATGGATGGCGTTGCCGTGCCGGTCGGCCATCACCTGGATCTCGATGTGACGGGGCCGGACGATCGCTTTCTCCAGCAGCACGCGGTCGTCGCCGAAGGCGCCTCGCGCCTCGGACTTCGCCGACTGAAGCGCAGCGGCGAAACCAGCGGCGTCCGCCACCAGCCGCATGCCGCGGCCGCCGCCGCCGGCGACGGCCTTGATCATCAGCGGCCAGCCGATGCGCTCGGCCTCAGCGGCCAGCGTTGCTTCGTCCTGGCTGTCGCCCTGATAGCCGGGCACGCAGGGAACGCCGGCAGCGAGCATCGCGGCCTTGGCCCCAGCCTTGTCCCCCATGCGCTCGATCGCGTCGGCGCCGGGACCGATGAAGACCAGTCTGGCTTCTGCACATGCCCGCGCGAAGGCGGCATTCTCCGACAGGAATCCGTAGCCGGGATGGATCGCCTCCGATCCTGTCTCGCGCGCGGCCTCGATGATGCGGCCGATGTCGAGATAAGACCTGGCCGGCTGCGGCTCGCCAATGCGCACCGCCATGTCAGCCGCGCGCACATAACGTGCTCCGGCATCGGCGTCGGAATGCACGGCCACGGTGCGCAGGCCGGCGGCGCGCGCGCTGCGAATGACGCGCAGCGCGATCTCGCCACGGTTGGCGATGAGGATCGACGAGAACGGCGTCCGCCTGGCGACCGGGGCGCTCATGGGCGGGCCACCGAAAACTGCATGGCCTTCGGCGCGCGCGCATCACCGGCAAGGCAGATCTGCAGCACCTCCGCCAGAATCTCGCGCGTGTCGCGCGGGTCGATGACGCCGTCGTCGAGCAGCCTTGCGCTGGTGTGGAAGGCACTCATCTGGCTGTTGAACAGCGCCGTGATGCGTTCGCGCTGCCTGCCAAGCTCTTCCTCGTCGGCGGCAACGCCACGACGCTCGGCGGCAGCGCGCGCCACGATCTCCATCGTGCCTGCGGCCTGCTCGGCGCCCATCACGGCGGTGCGCGCATTCGGCCACGAGAAGCAGAAGCGCGGCTGGAAGCCGCGCCCGCACATGCCGTAATTGCCGGCGCCATAGGAGGCGCCACAGTAGAGCGTGATCTGCGGAACGGTGGCGTTGCTGACCGCCTGGATCATCTTCGCGCCGTGCTTGATCATCCCGGCCTCCTCATACGCGCGGCCGACCATGAAGCCGGTCGTGTTGTTGAGGTAGAGCAGCGGCGTGCCCTTCTGGCAGCAGAGCTGGATGAAGTGCGTCGCCTTGTTGGCTCCGGCAGGGTCGAGCGGTCCGTTGTTGGTGATGATGCCGACCGGCAGGCCCTTGATGGCGCCGGTGCCGCAGATCGTTGCCGGACCATAGTTCTGGCCAACCTGCACGAACTCGGAGCCGTCGAGAATGCGCGCAATGATCTCGCGCATGTCGACCGGCTGGCGCGGATCGGCCGGCATGATGCCGAGCAGATCTTCGGCGCCGTAGATCGGGTCGGCGAAGGTCCGCGCGTCGTCGGCCCGGTCCCAGTTGAGCCCGGCGACGATGCGCCGCGCGATGCCGATCGCCTCGCGGTCGTCCTCGGCGAGGAAGTCGCCAAGGCCGGAAATGCTGGTGTGCATCTCGGCGCCGCCGAGTTCCTCCTCGGTGGCGATCTCGCCGGTTGCGGCCTTGAGCAGCGGCGGCCCGGCGAGGAACGCTCGCGTGCGCCCGCGCACCATGACGATGTAGTCGGAGAGGCCGGTCTGGTACGCACCGCCGGCGGTGGACGAACCATGCGTGACGGTGACGACCGGCAGGCCGGCAGCCGACAGGCGGGCAAGGTTGCGGAACAGCCCGCCGCCGCGCACGAAATCCTCGACGCGGTACGCCATCAGATTGGCGCCGGCACTTTCGACCAGCTGGATGTAGGGTAGCCGGTTCTGCAGCGCGATTTCCTGCACGCGCAGCTGCTTGTCGAGGCCGTATGGCTGCAGCGCGCCGGCAGCGATGCCGCTGTCGGAAGCGTTGATCATGCAGCGCACGCCTTCGACGATACCGATGCCGGAGACAACGCCGCCGCCGGCGACGCTCTTCTCCGCATCAGGGGTGTCGCAGCACCAGCCGGCGATGGAGGAAAGCTCGATGAAGGGCGTACCGGGATCGAGCAGCAGCGCCACGCGTTCGCGCGGCAGCAGCTGGTTGCGCTCCTCGAAGCGATGCCGCGATTTTTCCGACGCGCTGACGGTGCGCTGCTCGATGGCGCGCAGGCGCTGCACCGATTCCAGCATCGCCGCGGCATTGGCGCGGAAAGCGTCGCCGCTGGCGGACAGGGTCGACTGGATCTGCATGGCCCGCATCAATGCACCGCCGCGAACATGATCTTCTCTTCCGTCGCCTGCTCGATCGGGAATTCTTCGACAACGCGCCCCTGACGCACCACCAGCACGCGGTCGGCAAGACCGAGCAGCATCCTCACGGAGGACAAACTCCACCAGCTGCGTTCGCAAGGCAAGGAAGGAAAGCCACCAGCCGTCCTTGCCATCCCTGCACAGGCGCCCATCGCCCGGCGACTGCACGCAAGCGCAATTGTCTCGCGCGGTGTAGACTCGGGCTCAGGCTAAGAGGATCCTGCACATGGCATCGACGGAAAACATCGTCCGCATCGGCGGCGCTTCCGGCTACTGGGGCGACACGGCGCGCGGGCCGGCGCAGCTCTTCGGCGGCGAGCCGCTCGACTATGTCGTGTTCGACTACCTTGCCGAGATCACCATGTCGGTGCTGGCCAAGGCAAAGAGCCGCGACCCTGAAGCGGGCTACGCGTCGGACTTCGTCACCATCGCGATGAAGCCATATCTGCGCGCCATCGCCGAACGGAGGATCAAGGTGGTCGCCAATGCCGGCGGTCTGAACCTCGTAGCCTGCCGGCGCGCGCTGCAGAAGGCGGCCGAAGAGGCCGGCGTCAGCCTGCGCATCGGCACGGTGGAGGGCGACGACCTCTCGGGGCGCATCGAGACCTTCCGCGACAGCGTCTCCGAAATGGACAGCGGCGCGCCGCTGCCGGCACGGCTGCTCAGCGCCAACGCCTATCTCGGCGCGTTTCCGATCGCCGCCGCGCTCGACGCCGGCGCCGATATCGTCATCACCGGGCGCTGCGTCGACAGCGCGCTGGTCGTCGGACCGCTGATCCACGAATTCGGCTGGGGTCCGGCTGATCTCGACCGGCTGGCCGCCGCCAGCCTTGCCGGGCACCTGCTCGAATGCGGTGCACAGGCGACCGGCGGCAACTTCACCGACTGGGCCGAGATGGCCGATGGCTGGGCAAACACCGGCTTCCCGATCGCGGAAGTCTCCGCCAATGGCGATTTCGTGCTGACCAAGCCAGCCGGCACCGGCGGCAGCGTGACGCCGCTCACCGCCGCCGAGCAGATGCTCTACGAAATCGGCCACCCGGCGGGCTACCTGCTGCCCGATGTGACCTGCGACTTCACGAACGTGCAGATCAGGCAGGACAGCGCGGACCGCGTCGTCGTCACCGGCGCACGCGGTTTCGTGCCGCCCGACCGTTACAAGGTCAGCGCCACCTATGCCGAAGGCCATGCCTGCATCGGCTGCTTCGTCGTCGCTGGCGAACATGCGGTGGAGAAGGCGCGGCGGCAGGGCGAGGCAGTGCTGCGCAAGGCAGGCGAGATGCTCGCCGCGCTGAAGCTGCCGCCCTTCGACGAGGCGCAGCTGCAGATCGTCGGTTCCGAAAGCCTGTTCGGCGACCACGCCAACCCGGCGCTGGCCGCATCGCGCGAAGTGGTGCTGCGCATCGCGGTGCGCCATCCGCAGCGCGAGGGCACGGAGCTGTTCTCGCGTGAGTTCATCGGCGCCGGCCTGTCGATGGCGCCGGGCCTGACCCTGCTGTCGCCCGGTCGGCCGAAGACCTCGCCGGTGGTGCGCCTGTTTTCCTTCCTCGTCGACAAGGGCGCTGTCGACATCGCCGTTGCCGTGGATGGCGAGGATGTCGGTTACGCTCCGACTGCTGCTGACGCGCGTGAATCCCCGCCTCGCGCCGCCGCACCGGCGCCCGCCGCATACGACGCCGAAGCTTCGTCAGTGACCGTCCCGCTGCGGCGGCTGGCCGTGGCGCGCAGCGGCGACAAGGGCGACAAGGCCAACATCGGCGTGATCGCGCGCCGGCCGGAGTTTCTGCCGGCCATCCGGGCGGCGCTGACCCCACAGACGATCCGCGAGCGCTTTGGCGACCTGATCCAGGGCGAGGTCGAACGCTTCGATCTCGCCGGCGTCCACGCGCTCAACTTCCTGCTGCATCGCGCGCTGGGCGGCGGCGGCGCCGCGTCGCTCAGTCTGGATACGCAGGGCAAGACCTACGCGCAGATCCTGCTCGACACGCCGATCCGCATCGCGCCGGCCGATGCCGCGCGCTGGAACGTCGCCGACTAGGCTATCGGCACCAGCCGCGTGACGCGGCTCGGGGAGGGCTCGGCAAGGTACAGGTTGCCGCGCGCGTCGCCCGACACGCCGTGCGCTCCGTTGAGCACCGGGCGGCAGCGGCCGAGACGCGTGCCGTCGGATGCGAGCAGCGCCAGCGATGGCACGAGATCGGTGACGTAGAGCCGGTCGTCCGCGTCGGCCCACACGTCGAGCGGCTTGATGAAGCCGGTCCAGATGTCGATCAGCACGCCGTCGGCGCTGAAAACCTGCAAGCGGTCATTCTCGCGATCGACGACAACGACGCGGCCATCCTTGAGCACCCACAGCGCGTGCGGATTGATGAACTCGCCCGGGCCGGTGCCGAAGGCGCCCCACGAGCCAAGCGGCTCGGCTGTTGGCGAGAAGCGGTGGATCTTGTGATTGGCGTATCCGTCCGACACATAGATCGTTCCCCGCGGACAGAAGGCTACCGCGGTCGGGTGATTGAACGGTTCGAGCGGCGCATGCCGCTTGCCGATACCGCCGAGACGGGCCTCGCCCTCGCAGATGACGATCTCATGCGCATCGCGATCGACGATGAACAGCCGGCCGTCGGGCGCGGCGGACAGCATATGCGAATCCGCGATGATCTCTCCACCCCAGCGGCCCAGCACACGGGCTTCGGAATCGAGCGTGATCACGGCGTCATAGGGCTGCCGGAGCGATGGATCGTGCCTGATCAGGACATGGACAAGCCCGTCCGGACCGACCGCAACATCGCTCACGCTGCCGGGGCCGGAATGCGTGTAGAAGTCGCGGTCGACCTCATAGCGTCGGTCGCCGAGCGCAACCCTGAGCGAAGCATCGGCCATCGCGTCCCCCCCTGCCCTTGCCTGCCCATCAGGCGACCCGCAAAGACGCGCAGCCAAGAGATACGCGCGCCCGCTGTCAAGACAGCCGGCGCAGTGATCCGGACTTCCTGCCGCTGCGTAAATTCAGGTGATCGCCTGATGGGTCGCGCGGCCCGCCTGTTGTCAGATGGCGACGTCTTGATGAGGCGGCGCCGCCGCCGACAACCGAACCAGGGGGACCCGCATGAACAGGAAAATCGCCGTCGCGCTCTGCGCCGCTTTCGCCGCCACCGCCTGGGGTCAGGCGCATGCCCTGACGCTGCCGGCCATCGACAGCGGGGCGTCGTCCAGTCTGACGCTCGTCTATGACAGCGATGGCGACGACGGCCATCAGACCTTCAGCGAGAAGCACTACAGCTGGTGCAAGAAGAAGCACTCGAACTACGAGCGCTCCACCAACACCTGGTGGACCAAGAGCGGCAAGGCCCGCCAGTGCCGCTCGCCCTACATGTGAGCACCATCCATCGCCGCAACCAAGGCCACCCGTCAGGCGCCTGCCGGGTGCCTTTCACCGCATCCGCATAGTCATGACAGACGGCGGGACGACGGGCCTAATTGCGCAGGGGTGTTCCTGTCGCCAGCATGTGCTCGATCCTCTCGATCGTCGCGAGACGCTTGGCCAGGAGCACGCCGCCCTCGCGCTCCGCCTGCATGCTCTGGCGGTCTGTCTTGGTGATCGGGCCAGCGGCGTCGCCACCCGAGACAACTCCGGCCAGAACGTTGGCGATCGCCTTGTCGTTGTCGGTGGCTGCGATGCCGATGCCTTCGACCAGCGACCGGTGGACCGACTGTCCGCCGAGGACGAGTGTCGCAGGATCGGGCGCGGAATAGTTGCGGGCAAGCTCGATGGCATAGGCATGCGCCTCGCCGATCAGGCTCTCGAGAGAGCTCGTGACGCGGTCGCTCGGGACCAGGAAGCTCCTGCTGCGCACATCCTCTTCCGAGGTGATGAACGCACCGCTCCACACCGTGTCAAACACCGACTGCGCCTGCGCAAGTGGGTTCTGCGCGACGTCGGGATTGTGACGGACGCGCAGCATCAGCTGCGTCACCCCACCCCATCCCGGCACGATGCCAACCTTCGTCTCCGGCAGCCCAATGGTGGCGCCGGAATGCGCGACGATCGCGTCGGTGTTCAGCATGAACTCGCAGCCGCCTCCCAGTGCCAGACCCTGCACGGCCGCGACGACAGGGAAGGGTGCGTACTTCAGGCCGAGGAAAAGGTCATGGCCCCGCGCGATGTAAGCGTTCAGGCCCTGCCAGTCCTGCGTCTTCACCCTCGCCAGAAATGTCCGCAGGTCGGCGCCGACCGAAAACGCGCGCGGGTTCTCGTTCCCGATCACCAGCCCGGCGAAACCGTCCTGCACGATCTGCAGCGCACTCTCGATGACATCGAAGACCGGCGGCTCGAAGCTGTTCATCTTGGTGTGCATCTCGAAGCACGCGATGCCCTCGCCGATGTCCCAGAGCGAGGCGGCATCGTTGCCCGCGATGCGCGTGCCGTCGCTTTTCGCCTGCGCCAGCGGATTGGCCATTACCGGGAACCTTCCATCGTCGGCGGCGTGTCGGACACGCCCTGTTCCACCAGCGCGACCGCGCGGCTGGCAAAGACCTCTGCCAGACGACCGACCTCGGCCGCGTTGGCGTTGCTTGCATTGCCCTGCTCGGCGCGCGACGCGATGCCCTGGAAGATCACCGCGTTGCGGAACATCGCCAGCACGATGTGGAAGATGTTCAGCCGCTCGCGCTGTCCCGAGGCGCGGTAGTAGTCCTCCGCGAAGTCGGCGAGTGTCGGCAATCCCTCGCTCTCGAGGTTGACGCCCAGCATGCCGCCATACTCGTTTGGCGTAACATGCCAGCTGTAGATGCAGGTGTGCGCGAGGTCGGCGAGCGGGTGGCCGAGCGTCGACAGCTCCCAGTCGAGGATCGCGACGATCCGCGGTTCCGTCGGATGGAACATCAGGTTGCCGATCCGGAAGTCGCCATGCACCACGGTGGTCTGGTCCTCGGTGGGCAGGTTGCGCGGCAACCAGTCGACGAGGTGGTCGATGGCAGGGATCGGGCGCGTCTTGGACAGCGTCCACTGGCGCGTCCAGCGGGAGATCTGGCGGGAGAAGAAGTTTCCGTGCTTGCCGAAATCGGCAAGACCCGCAGCCGCGAAGTCGACCTTGTGGATGGCTGCGAGCATTTCCGCGGCCGACCTGTACATCGGGCGACGCTCGTCGCGCGGCACGTCGGCGAGCGTGCTGTCATGGAAGATACGTCCCTCGACGCGCTCCATGACGTAGAACGGGGTGCCCATGACCTCGCCCGCCTCGTTGAAATGCAGCACCTTCGGCACGGCGATGCCGACGCGGCCGAGCGCGGCGAGGACGCGGAACTCGCGGTCCACGGCATGCGCGGACGGGAGCACCGGACCATGCGGCTTCTGGCGGATGACGAGCCTGCGGTTTTCGAAACTCGCGAAAAAGGTGGGATTCGACTGGCCTCCGCCGACGCGAGCCAGGTCGAGACTCCCCCCCAGTCCCGGAACTTCCCGCTTCAGCAGTGCTTCAAGGCGATCGTTATCTATCTGCATGGGCCACCCGGGGATACGGCACGGTCGGGTCAAAATACCATTGACCGCCGCGTATGAAAGCCCGATTATCTGTTTGTCGGACATAAATTTTGCGGGGCCTCGTGATACCATCGTCGATGGATGCTGTGCTGAGCCGGTCGGCGGGCGGACCGGACGCGCTTGTCGTGGAGAAATGCCCCGTTCCCGAGCCTCAGCACGGGCAGGTGCTCGTCAAGGTCCATGCCATCGGGGTGAACTACCCGGATCTGCTGATCATCGAGGATCGCTACCAGTTCAAGCCGGCACGGCCGTTTTCGCCGGGCGCCGAGATTTCCGGCGAGATTGTCGCGCTCGGCGCGGGCGTTTCAGGCCTGCGCGTCGGCCAGCGCGTCATGGCGATGCTGGGCTGGGGCGGCATGGCGGGGTATGTCTGTGTCGATGCGGCCAAGTGCGCGCCGATCCCGGATTCGATGCCGTTTGACCACGCTGCGGCGTTCCTGATGACCTATGGAACGTCCTACTACGCCCTCAAGGACCGTGGCGGCCTGAGCGCCGGCGAGACCTTGCTGGTGCTCGGCGCAGGCGGCGGTGTCGGTCTCGCGGCGGTGGAGCTTGGCAGGGCGATGGGCGCCCGCGTCGTTGCGGCCGCGTCGAGTGACGAGAAGCTGCATGCCGCCTCGGCAGCGGGAGCCTCCGCCACGGTCCGTTACCCGACCGGCGAGCTCGCCCGCGACCAGCAGAAGGCGCTTTCGGAGGCGTTCAAATCGGCCTGTGGAAATGACGGCGCTTCAGTGATCTACGACGCGATCGGAGGCGACTACGCCGAGCCGGCGCTGCGCGCGATCGCGTGGGAGGGGCGCTATCTCGTGGTCGGTTTCCCGGCGGGCATACCGAAGCTGCCGTTGAACCTGACGCTGCTCAAGAGCTGCGACGTCCGCGGCGTGTTCTGGGGCGCGGCCATCGACCGCAACCCGGCGCGCCATGTCGAGGCGGTCGGCGAACTGCTGTCGCTCTACCAGGACGGAAAGATCGCGCCTTCCATCCACCAGAGTTTTCCCCTTGCACAGGCGGCGGATGCGCTGCGCGCACTGGCTTCGCGAGGGGTAGTGGGTAAGGTCATCATTACGGTCGAATAGGCTGAGCGCCATCGGACTGTTTCACGGAGGAGAGAATGCAAACCCCAGCGATGCGGCACGAGATCCGCTACAAGGAACGGGTCGTCCGGTGTTTCGCGGATCGCCCGAAGAATCTCGACGAGATGTTCCGGACGTCGGTCAGCCGTTTCCCGGACAAGGATGCGGTTGTGCTGGGAGACCGGCGCGTCACCTACAGGGAACTCGACGGCCGGGTTGATCGGGTCGCCTCGAACCTGCTGAAGGCCGGGCTGAAGCCTGGCGACCGCGTCGCCCTGCTGCTCGGAAACGGGCTGGAGTTCGTCTACAGCGTGCTCGCAACGGCGCGCGCCGGCATGATCGCGGTGCCGATGAACATCCGCCAGAAGCTGCCCGAAGTGGAGTTCGTGCTCAACCAGTGCTTGGCGTCCGCGATCATCCATGACGTTGAGTTCACCCCCAATGTCCCGGCGGACGGAGCGGTGGCCAGCCTGCGTCGGCGCTACGTGGTCGGCGGCACGGGCGAGACCTCCTTCGATACGCTGCTGTCCGAGACCCCGTCGGCCGACTACCCGAGCGTCGAGGAAGAGGACACGTTCTGCCTGCTCTACACGTCGGGCACGACCGGCAAGCCGAAGGGGGCGATGCTGACGCATGTCAGCACCATCCATTCGACGATCCATTTCGAGTGGGGTTTCAGCCTCACCGACAAGGACGTCTCGATGATGGCGGTGCCGGCGTCGCATGTGACCGGACTGGTCGCCATCCTGCTGTCGACGATCAAGGTTGGCGGCTGCACCGTGCTGCTGCCCGCATTCAAGGCGCGCACCTTCCTCGAGATCGCCGCGCGGGAGCGCCTGACCTACACGCTCGTCGTCCCGGCGATCTACAATCTCCTCCTGCTCGATCCGGAGTTTGCGAGCTTCGACCTGTCGGCCTGGCGCATCGCCGGGTTCGGCGGCGCGCCGATGCCTGCCGCGACGATCGAGAGGCTTGCCGTGGCGCTGCCGAACCTGACGCTCTGCAACGCCTATGGCTCAACCGAGACGACGTCGCCTGCCACCCTTCTCCTGCCCGGCCACATGCAGAAGCGGCCGACCTCGGTCGGCCTGATCCTGCCCTGCGCGGACATCATCGTCGTCGACGACAACGGCCACGAGGTGCCCGACGGCCAGAGCGGCGAGATCCTGATCGGCGGCGCGATGGTGGTGCCGGGCTACTGGGACAATCCGGCGGGCAACCAGTCCGGCTTCGTCGGCGGCTACTGGGTATCCGGCGACATCGGCTCGAAGGATGCCGACGGCTACCTCTATGTCTTCGACCGCAAGAAGGACATGATCAACCGCGCCGGCTTCAAGGTCTACTGCATCGAGGTCGAAAGCGTCATGGCGCATCACCCCTCTGTGGTCGAGACGGCGGTCGTCGGCAAGCCGGACCCGGTGCTGGGCGAGCGCGTGCACGCCTTCATCTACAGCGACGGCCGGCCGCAGGACGTTGCCGACGTCAAGCGGTTCTGCGCCGAGCGGCTGTCGGACTACAAGGTGCCGGACGACATCACCTTCCTGCCGCAGCCGCTGCCCCGAAATGCCGCCGGCAAGGTTCTCAAGAACCAGTTGCGAGACATGCTGCCGTCCTGAACGGCAGCACCATTTCTTCAGGAACGTGATCCCATGCAGTTTGCCTACTCGCAGAAGACCGAGGAATTGCGCGCCCGACTGGCGGCATTCTTCAAGCAGCACATCGAGCCCAACGACCGGCGGTGGCACGAGATTGCGGAGAGCGGCGGCTACCCGACGGAGGTCGTCGAGCCGCTGAAAGTCATCGCGAAGCGGGAGGGGCTGTGGAATCTCTTCCTTCCCGCGCTGCGGCCGGACGAGCCGGGCACGGCGCTGAGCAATGTCGAGTATGCGCCGCTGGCCGAGATCATGGGTCGTTATCCCTGGTCGTCGGAGGTTTTCAACTGCAATGCGCCAGACACCGGCAACATGGAAATCCTCCACATGTTCGCGACGCCGGAGCAGCGCGAGCGCTGGCTGAAGCCGCTGCTCGAAGGCACGATCCGGTCTGGCGTCTCGATCACGGAGCCCGACGTTGCCTCCTCCGACCCGACCAATCTCGAGACCACGATCGAGCGGGACGGAGACGAGTTCGTCATCAACGGCAGGAAGTGGTTCACCACCGGCGCGGCACATCCGGCCTTCGCCTTCACGCTGGTGTTCGGCGTCTCCGACAAGAGCCCGGACGCGCAGAAACACCGCAAGCATTCCTTCGTCATCGTTCCGATGGGAACGCCGGGCTTCCGCATCGTCCGCAACGTTCCTATCATGCACCACCACTCGCCGGACGGTCACTGCGAAGTGGTGTTCGAAAATGTCCGCGTGCCGGTGGCCAACCTGCTCGGCGAGGAGGGTGCCGGCTTCGCCATCGCCCAGGCGCGTCTCGGCCCCGGGCGCATTCATCACTGCATGCGCACGATCGGACAGTGCGAACTGGCGCTCGAACTGATGTGCGACCGGGCGCTGACGCGTTCGACCTACGGCAAGAAGCTGGCCGACAACGCCAACATCCAGGACTGGATCGCCGAATCGCGCATCGAGATTGAGCAGGCTCGCCTGCTCAACCTCAAGGCGGCATGGCTGATGGACACGCAGGGCAACAAGGCGGCGCGCCGCGAAATCTCGGCGATCAAGGTTATCGCCGCGCGTCTGCAGACTCGCGTCACCGACCGTGCCATGCAGGTCTATGGCGCGATGGGGATAACCAGCGATACGCCGTTGGCGTTTCTATGGACCTGGGGAAGGGCATTGCGGTATATCGACGGCCCGGACGAGGTCCATTTGCGCGGGATCGCACGGGATGAGCTCGCCGCTGCCAAGCTCCGCCTGGCTTCATGATTCATTCAACCTGCATGCATCTGCCGGCTTGCTGAGGGCGAAGATGGATATCGAGAAACTTGTTGCGCCTCCGGCCTACCAGGTGGTCTCAACTGAACTGCGCCGTCACATCATGGCCGGTTCGATCGCGCCCGGCGAGCCGCTGCCGAGCGAGATCGAGCTGGCCACCCGCTTCGGCGTCAACCGCTCGACCATCCGGGAGGGCATCCGCCAGCTCGAGAGCGACGGACTGGTCCGGCGCGAAGGACGCAAGCGGCTGCTCGTTACCATCCCGGACCATGCCGACCTGACGCCGCGCACGACCCGAGCGCTGCTGATGCGCTCGGTGACGTTCATCGAACTGTGGGACGTGTCGCGCGCGCTCGAGCCGCTCGCGACGCGGCTGGCCGCGCAGAACATCACCGACGAGGAACTGGCGGCGATCCGCCAGAATTTCGAGCAGACGGTCGCGGCGGTCGAGAATGGACGGTCGCCCGGCGAGCTCGATTTGAACTTCCACACGCTCGTCTCTGAAGCGAGCCACAACAACGCGCTGCTGCTGGCGCGCGAGCCGGTCGGCCGCCTGCTCTACCCGGCCTTCGAGGCGATGCTGCCGCAGTTGCCGCAGGCCTCGGAGCGCCTGATCAAGGCGCATCGGGAAATGATCATCGGCTTCGAGCGCCGCGATCCCGATCACGCAGAGCTGTGGGGTGCGCGCCACATCGAGGATCTGAGGCGCGGCTGGCTGCTCGCCAAGCTCGAGCTCGACGCGATGATCGATCGCTCGCTCATTTCCTAGCCTCCGCCTTGCGGCGACGCGCTTCGTAGAACGAATCGATGGCCGCCCTGAAGGCGGGTTGCGCGGCCGCGCCGACGAAAGCCAGGCGTTCTGCCTCCAGCTGTTCCGAAAAGCTGCGTTGGAAACCGCCGCGGAACAGGTTGCGCATCCGAACCAGCGTGGCCGTGTCGCGTGCCGCGAAATCCGCCGCAAGTTCCGCCGTGCGGGCATCGCGCTCCCCGGCGGGAACCACGCTGGTGACCATGCCGAGCTGCAGCGCCCGCTGCGCATCCATCGGCTTGCCCTCCATCGCGAAAGCGAGAGCCGGGCGCATGCCGATCGCCTTCGGCAACGTCCACGACAGGCCGCCATCGGGCGCCGCCGCGATCGCGTCATAGGCGAAGACGAAGCGCGTATCGTCGGCAGCGATGGCGATGTCGCAGGCGAGAGTCAGGCTGACGCCGGCGCCGGCGACGGCCCCGTGCACCGACGCGATCGTCGGCTTGGAGAGGCTCGCGAGCGTGCTGGCTGCACGGTTCAGGCTCCTGATCGTGCCGTCGGCCGCCTCGGGCGCCGCGGGGCCGGCGTCGCGCAGGTAGTCGAGATCGCCGCCGGCCATGAAGGCGCGACCTTCGCCGCGCAGGACGAGGCAGCGGATGTCGTCGCGTGCGTCGATGGCCGCCAGCATGTCGGCAAGGTCTGCGATCATGCCGGGCGTCATCGCGTTCAGGGCAGACGGGCGATTGAAGCGGATCGTCGCAATCGCGTCAGCGACATCCAGCACGAGCAGTGACGACGCCATCGCCTCTCTTTTGTTCATCTGTCCGACAAGCCGACATTGACAGCGCCAGATCGGTGCTGTCAACTTCGGGTCGGGAGGGACTGCATGGCCACACAGATTGCGACCAGCATCGAGGATCGCATCGCGACGATCACGATGGACGGCCCGGATCGCCTCAATGCGATGACGGCGGCCGCCATGGACGCGTTCGTCGCGGCGCTCGACGCGGTCGATCGCGACGACGAGGTCCGGGTCGTGATCGTGACGGGCGCTGGCCGGGCGTTCTGCGCAGGCACGGATCTGTCGGGCGGGTTCGATCTGCCGTCAGGCGGTGATCCGGCGACGGGGGTCGGTATTCCCGCCGATGTCGGCGGCAAGGTCACGCTGCGGCTCTACCGCATGAACAAGCCCGTCATCGGCGCGATCAAGGGCGCCGCCGTCGGCTTCGGAGCGAGCGTCACTCTGCCGATGGACGTGCGCATCGCCTCGGCCGATGCGCGATTCGGCTTCGTCTTCACGCGGCGCGGCATTGTCGCCGAGTCCTGCTCAAGCTGGTTCCTGCCGCGCATCGTCGGGCAGGCGACTGCCACCGAATGGATGATCTCGGGCCGCATGATCGGCTGCGAGGAGGCGTTGCAGAAAGGCCTGCTGCACGAGGTCGTCGAGGGGGACGACGTCCTGACGCGGGCGCGCGAAATGGCCGCCGACATCATCGCCAACACTGCCCCGGTCTCGGTCGCCCTGACCCGGCGCCTGCTGTGGCAGATGCTCGGCGCCGAGACGCCTGAGATCGCACACGAATTCGAATCGAGGGCGCTGGTCGCGGCGCTTTCTCTGGACGATGCGGGCGAGGCGGTCGCGGCCTTCAAGGCGAAGCGTCCAGCACGCTTTTCCGGCTCCGTTTCCGGCAATGATCTTGGCGCCCGCTGGTGGCCTGCCGGGCGCGCATCTGCGCCTGTCGATCGCGGTTCACGCGATTGACCGGGTGTGGTGGATATGCTTATGTCGGACAATCCGTCAATGGGCGTGCAACTGAGGAGTGTGGGCGCGCAGACACTGACGCCAAGGAATGCCGATCCGTCGCCGGCGCCGCGGAAACCCCGCGGAATGCGACCATTCAATCTGGGAGGTTTCACATGAAGTTCAGGACCTACGCTGCCGCCGCAGCGATGCTTGCAGTCGGGGGCGCGATCGCGGCTCCTGCGGTCGCTCAGGAGAAGAAGAAGATCTACCTGAGCATGAGCTACATCGGCAACGATTGGCAGGCCCAGGCGGCCAACATGCTGAAGGCGCTCGCCGCGCATCCGGACTACGCCGACAAGCTCGACCTCAAGGTCCAGGTGGCGGGCCCGAACGCGCAGAAGCAGATCCAGCAGATCAACGCCATGGTGCAGGCCGGCGCCGATGCCATCATCGTCTACCCGATCTCGCCCACCGCGCTGAACGAAGCGGTCAAGAACGCCTGCGCGAAGGGTGTCACGATCGTCGCCTATGACGGCGTCATCGAGGAGCCTTGCGCCTACAACGTCCACGTCGACCAGAAGGAATGGGGTCGCCTGACGATGCAGTGGCTGGCCGACGAGCTCGGCGGCAAGGGCAATATCGTCATGATCACCGGCGTGCAGGGCACGTCCGTCGACACGCTTCGCAACGAAGGCGCCAAGGAAGTCCTGGCGAAGTACCCGGACATCAAGGTCGTCGCCGAGGCGAACGGCATGTGGTCGCAGGCCGTCGCCCGCACCGAGCTGTCGAAGATCAACGCGACGCTGAACTGGGACCAGATCAACGGTCTCTGGATGCAGGCCGGCTGCTACACCGCCGCTTCGATGCAGAGCGAAGCGGGCATTCCCGACGACAAGCTGATCCCGTGCGCGGGTGAAGGCTCGAACGGCGACCGCATCCAGATGCTTCCGGTCGGCACCGAGGTCGCTGGCGCCAACGGCACCTACCGTCCGATGGGCGTCCGCAGCATCTCGGCCAGCTCGCAGGCCTATCCGGGCGCCTACGCGCTCAAGATGGCGATGGAAGTCCTCGAGGGTAAGACCGTCGAGAAGACCGTCACCCTGTCGCCTGGCCCGGTCACCAACGACACCGTCAAGCTCTGCATGGAAGGCACCTGGGAAGAGATGAAGGCGGGCTGCAACACCTTCCTGCCGGAAATCGTGCCGAACCCGGGCTGGTTCGCCTCGATCTACTCCGAGGAGCTGCCGCAGGTCGGCCTGAATGCCGCGCTCACCGGCACGCCCGAGTAAGCCAGACAAGGCTGCCGACCCGGCGCTGTTGCGCCGGGTCGGTGCATTCTCAAAGTCTCAGTGAGCTGCTGCCGTGAACGATACTCCCGCTGCAATCTCTGCAGTGGCGATACGTAAGGCCTATGGCCCTACAGTCGCCCTGGATGACGCCTCCTTTACTGTCAAGGCCGGCACGGTCCATGCCCTGCTCGGCGAGAACGGCGCGGGCAAGTCCACGCTGGTCAAGGTGCTGAGCGGCCTCGTGCAGCCGGATGCCGGCTCGCTCACCGTGCATGGCGAATCCGTTTCCTTCAACAATCCGCGCGACGCGCACCTGCGCGGCATCCAGACAGCGTTCCAGGAGATGACGCAGATCCCCGATCTCAGCGTCACCCAGAACATGCTGCTGCTTTACGAGCCGACCAACGGCTTCGGCCAGATCCGTGGACGCGAAGGCGAGCGGATCGTCGAACGGCATCTCGCCGAGATGGGGCTCGCCAACATCAATCCGCGCAGCGAGATCCGCGATCTCGACCTCGCCATCCGCCAGAAGCTCGAGATTGCGCGCGCGGTCTTCCGCCGCCCTCGTGTGCTTCTGCTCGACGAACCGACCTCGACGCTGTCCGGCCCCGACATCGCCTGGCTGGGCGACATCATCGCAAAGACCAAGGCCGAAGGCGTCTCGACCATCTTCATCTCGCACCGCATGCCGGAAGTGCATGCCTTCTGCGAATATCTGACGGTCCTGCGCAACGGCAAGGACATCGGCACCGCGCGGGTGGGCGAGCTTTCCGACGACGAGGTCGTCCGCATGATCGTCGGCCGCTCGCTGAGCGCCACGTTCCCCGCGCGGGACACGACGCCGGACCAGGCCGCGCCGCCTGCGCTCGAAGCGCGTTCGGTGTCCGTCGGCGGCCGCCTGTCGGACGCCTCGTTCAAGCTGGCGCGCGGCGAGGTTCTCGGCGTCGCCGGACTGCAGGGCATGGGACAGCGTGAACTGTTCCTCGCCTGCTTCGGCGCCGAGGTGATCGACAGCGGCGAGATCCTGGTGGGCGGCAATCCGGTCACGCTGACCTCGCCGCGCGACGCGATCCGCGCCAACATCGGCATCAGCCTCGTGCCGGAGGACCGCAAGACCGAGGGCTTGTTCCTGAAGCTTGACGGGCGACGCAATGTCTCGCTGCCGACCATCGACCGGTTCACGAAATGGGGCGTCATCGACGCCGCCAGGGAGCGCGACGCGGTCAGCGGCGTGCTGGAGACGGTGCAGGTCGACCAGCGCGCGCTCTACAGCCGTGCAGGCTCGTTCAGCGGCGGCAACCAGCAGAAGATCGCGCTCGCCAAATGGCTGCTGAGCGGCAGCAACACCCTGCTGCTCTACGATCCCACCCGCGGCGTCGACGTCGGCACGAAGCATGAGATCTACGTGCTGATCCGCGACTTCGTCCGCGAGGGCGGGTCGGTCCTGCTGTTCTCGACGGAGATCCCGGAACTGGTCAACCTCTGCGACCGCGTCATCGTGATGTATGCGGGCAAGGTGGCGAAGACGATCGACGCCGAGGACCTGAGCGAAGACAGCATCATCCACGCCACGCTGGGCGGGTCGATGCAAACCGAGACGACGAAGACATAGCCATGGTCGACATCACCAAGCCTCATCGCGCGACCTCGAGGATGCCGTTCACGATTCCGGCGAAGCACCGCGGGCTGATGGCCATCGTGGTCATCTTCCTGCTGGCGCTGGTCACGGTGAATGCGCTCTCGCCCTCGCCGATGAGCTATTTCGACGTGAATTCGCTGGCGAGCGGCGGCGCCCCGCTGGCGCTTGCCGCGATCGGCCAGACGATCATCATCATCGGCGGCGGTTTCGACCTTTCGGCGGGCGCCACGATCTCGCTGGTCAACGTCATCGTCGCGTCGCTGCCGCAGGACACGCTGAGCGCACAGCTGCTGTCCGCCCTCGTCGGCCTGGCGGTCGGCGCCCTCGTCGGCGCGTTCAACGGGTTCTTCGTCGCCTATTTCAGGCTGCAGTCGATCGTCGTGACGCTCTCGACCATGTTCCTCGTCAAGGGCATCACCCTTCTCATCATGAAGGATCCGGGCGGCTATGTCGGGCCGGAACTGACGTCGCTGCTGGCCGGCTCGGCCATCCCAGGCTTCCTGCCCTCGTCGCTGGTGGTCGTCGCGATCGCGCTGCTGGTCTGGCTGTTCCTCAAGGGCACGCGCTGGGGCACGGCACTCTATGCCGTCGGCAGCGACCAGGAGGCGGCGCGGTCGGCCGGCCTGTCGGTCGCGTGGACGCGCTTCTGGGCCTTCACGCTCGGGGGCATGTTCTACGGAGCATCCGGTGTCCTGATCAGCGCCCAGATCGGCGCCGCCGATCCGCTCATCGGCGACCCGATCCTGCTGCAGACCTTCACGGCCGTCGTGCTCGGCGGAACCGCGCTGGCCGGCGGCCGCGGCGGAGCGCTCGGCACCGTGCTCGGCGCCTATACGCTGATGATCATGGTCAACATCCTGCTCTCGCTGGATGTCTCTGCCTACTACTCGACGGTCGCCGAGGGTGTGGTCCTGGTCATCGCGGCGCTCGCCGGCGTGCTCGGCGCCAAGGCGCCGCTGCGGGAATATCTCGGCATCCTCCGGCGCCGGTTCGAGTCGCACAGGTCGCGCACCGGCGCCCGCTTCGTCTCGTCCGGGCTGCAGCCGCGCTCCACCCCGGCGAAGGAGGGCGGCTGGACTGTCTCGTGGACGAAACGCCACGCGGACCTGCTCCGCATCGTCCTGCCGGCCTTCATCGCCTTCGCGCTGGTGGTGGTGCTCACCCAGTTCGTGCATGGCGGCAGCACCATCTTCTCGTGGAAATATTATAACTCGCTGATGGTCCTCGGCACGTTCCTGGCGATCCTGGCGCTCGGACAGGGGACGGTGATCCTCTCCGGCGGGCTCGACCTTTCGATCCCGTGGACGATCTGCTTCTGCGGCATCCTTGCCGCCGGCATGATCAACGGATCGGACGCGGCTTCGATCTATGTCATTCCGCTGGTGCTGGTTGTCGGCGCGCTGATCGGAGCCGTCAACGGCTTCGGCGTCGCCATCCTCGGCCTGCCGCCGATCGTCATCACGCTGGCGATGAACGGCATCCTGCAGGGCGCCGCTCTCGTCTACAGCGACGGCACCCCGGCCGGCTTCTCGTCGCCCGGCCTGCGCTGGCTGATGACCGGCAAGGTCCTCGGCTTCACGCCGGTCGTCCTGTTCACCATCCTGTTCGTCCTTATTGCGATCGGGCTGCTCGGACGAACCGTGTTCAGCCGCTGGGTCTACGCGCTCGGCAACAGCCCGCGCGCATCCTTCCTCGCCGGCGTCAATGTCCGCCGCACGACGATCGCGGTCTACATGCTCAGCGGCTTCTGCTCGGCGCTGGTCGGCATCCTTCTCACCGGTTTCGGCGGCCAGGCGAGCCTCGGCATGGGCGACACCTATCTGCTTCCATCGATCGCGGTTGTCATCATCGGCGGCACGCTGATCACCGGAGGGCGCGGCCACTATGTCGGCATGCTCGGGGGCGTGCTGCTCCTGACCAGCCTGCAGACACTTCTCGCGGGAACGACGTTGCCGTTTGCGTCGCGTGACATCATCTTCGGCCTGGTCGTCCTCGGAGCGGTGCTCGCCCTCCGGGAGAAATCAAGCGCCTAGGTCTGCGAAGCCAACAGGAGGAACAGGAATGTCCAATCAGTCAGGTTTGTCGGGAGAGCAGGACAAGAGGATGAGCCAGCTGCTGGCTGGCTCGCCCAAGAACTGGGGCCGCTGGGGCGCCAATGACGAGATCGGTTCGCTGAACTTCCTTACCAACTCGGAGGTCCTGCGCGGCGTCGCGTCGATCAAGCAGGGCAAGGTGATCACCTGCGGCGAGACCATCGCCAGCCCGACGGGCGACCCGATCTTCCCGAGCCGGACCCAGCCGGAGCGCAAGAACACGCAGGACCGCGGCACCTACAATGAGGGCAACGCGACGCCGCTGCCCGGTGGTGTCGAGTATGCCGACGACCGCATCAGCATGTTCCTGCAGGGCTCCACGCAGTACGACGCGCTCGGCCACGTCTGGTACGACGACCAGCTGTGGAACGGCTATGACGCCAACGAGACGATCGGCGGCATGAAGAAGGCGTCGATCATGCCGATCGCCGAGCGAGGCATCGTCGGCCGCGGCGTGCTGCTCGACATGGCCGCCTATGCCGGCAAGTTCGCGCTCGAGAAGGGCGACACGGTGGGCCTCGCCGACCTGCTCGGCGCTGCCGAGAAGCAGGGCGTGACGATCCAGAAGCACGACATCCTGTGCCTGCGCATCGGCTTCCTGCAGCTGCTGAAGACCCAGGGTCCGGAGAAGTTCTACGCGGACTTCAACGAGCCCGGCATGATCTACAGCCCGGAGCTGGTCGACTGGTTCCACAAGATGGAGATCCCGGCGCTCTGCACCGACACGATCTCGAACGAAATGGACTTCGATCCGGAGTCGGGCATCCAGATCCCGCTGCACTGCGCGCTCATGCGCAATCTCGGCATCGCCTTCAACGAGATCTGCAACTTCGAGGCGCTCGCCAAGGATTGCCATGAGGATGGCCAGTGGGACTTCCTCTACGTCGCGGCGCCGCTGAAGGTCTATCAGGGCACGGGTTCGCCCGTGAACGTCGTCGCGATCAAGTAGGTCGGGAGGCGGGGCGGCACCGGCCGCCCTGCAACCCTTGAACGGCAGCGTACCATGTGTCTCTTCTGCCGACCGTCGTCCGGCACGCAGCGCCTGCGCCAGCGCCGGCCGACAAACCCCGAGGAACGCCTTGCCGGAGTCCCCGATCTGATCCTCGTCAATGCGACCATCCTGACGATGGACGCAGAGCCTGCGGAGGCTCATGCGGTTGCCGCGCGCGAGGGCTTCGTGCAGGCTGTCGGAGGAAACGACGAGGTTGCCGCGCGGCGCGGCCGCACCACCCGCATCATCGATCTCGAGGGAAGCGTGCTCGCTCCCGGCTTCATCGCGCCGGACCTGAAGAAGTCGCCATGCGACCTTCTCGCCTGGCAGGTGGTGTCGCCGCCGCAAGGCGCTGCCGGCGACGTGCGGAACTACCTTTCATCGACGGTTGCGCCGCCGATGTTCGGCGAGCCGACCTTCGTCGGGATCGATGGCGAGGGGCCCGTTCCCGAGGCTTTGGTCGTCGACCATCTGGCGACGATGTTCGCCGCGAAGCCGCTGCTGCTCGACACCGGCCGTCGCGCCTTCCTCAATGCCCCGATGCGGGCCGTCCTGGGGGAAACCCTCGTTGACCGGCTGTCCTGCGCTGACACAGGCGGGACACTGGCAGCGACCGACCGGCTGGATGAACTCCTGTCGGAAACATCCGCCGTCCTCGACTATTCCGCAGCCGCCGCCCGAAGCGTTCTGCAGGCGCGATTGCAGGACACGGCCCGCGCCGGCTTCACCACCGTGCTCGACCGCCGGTTCGGTTCCATCGCCGGACGCCACGAACTCGATGCCGCCTGCACCGTTGCGAAGCGCAGGAACGTCAGCCGGCTGCACGTCACGGCCGACACCCGCTTGCGGGAGGTCTGGAACGGCGTCCTTCCCGAGGGAGACCTGCGGCTGACGGTTGCCGGCGCCCGGCTGACGCTCAGGGCTGGAGACGAAGCAGCCCGCGAGGATGCCGAACTGCTCGACGCCGCCGGGTGGCAGATCGTCTTCGACGTGGCGGACGCTGACGGCCTGCACGCGGCCATCGAGCTGTGCGAGCGGCTGGCCCGGAGCGGCGGCCAGTCCCATCACCGCATCGATGCGCCGCCCGGCCTCGACATCCCGTCGACCGCGACCCGCTTCGTCTCACCCGGACCGGACTTGCCTTCCGGCGAGGAGGGTATCCGGCAGAGGCTGGAAGCCCTGACTGCGGGCGCCGCCAGACGCCACGGTATCGAGCACTATGCCGGCACCATCGCGCGCGGCCGTGCGGCGGACATGGTCGCGCTGCAGCGCGATGCGTTCCGGGACGGCGTCATCTCGATCGGCAGATGCTGGATCGAGGGTATCGAGATCTAGCGGCGGCGCCGCGACCAACTTCCAGGCAAGCAAGGACCACGGCATGACGCGCTACGACGAGCTGATGAACTTCCGATTCCCGGAGGTCGTCCATCATTTCACGCGGCGCGACACGATCCTCTATGCGCTCGGCGTCGGGGCAGGCGATCCCACCACGGATGCCGGGGAGCTGCGCCATGTCTACGAGGATGGGCTTGTCGCCCTGCCGACGATGGCTGCGGTGCTCGCCTATCCCGGCAACTGGTACCGCACGCTGCCGACCGGGCTCAACGACAACCTCATCGTGCATGCCTCGGAGCATATCGAACTGCATCGGCGCCTGCCGGTCGAGGGTACCGTCAAGGCCGTCCCGCGGATCGTTGCGATCCACGACAAGGGCGAGGGGCGGGGTTCGCTCGTGGTGAGCCGCCGGACGATTGTCGACGAGCCGACGAATGAGGCACTGGCGACCGTGACGCAGACGGCGTTCTGCCGGGGCGACGGGGGACTTGGCGGCCCGATCATTGCGCCCCCCAAACCCCATTCGATCCCGGAGCGTGCCGCCGACTGCGAGGTGGAAATGACCACCTCTCCCCGCTCGGCGATCATTTACCGACTGTCCGGCGACGACAATCCACTCCATATCGACCCGGTCTTCGCGCAGAAGGCCGGCTTCGAGAAACCGATCCTGCATGGATTGTCCACCTATGGTCACGTTGGACGGGCGATCCTGAGGGCGTTCTGCGCTAACGGCTCTGACACCATCGCAACGATGGACTGCCGCTTCACGGCTCCCGTGCTTCCCGGAGACAGGCTGACCATCTCCCTCTGGCGCGATGGGAATCTCTTGAGCTTCCGTGCTTCCGCTGGCGGCCGCGTCGCCATCGACAACGGCATCGCATCGCTCGCTGCCCTGCGCGATTGAGCCGTCTGGATGCAAGAATGGCGTGAGGGCGCTCACGTCAGCCAGTGGCGGCGCTGACTCCGCCGCTGGCGCAGGCCCGACGCCGCACCGAAAACGGTAT
>JBFXFO010000017.1:0-41616 GCA_050178915.1 Rhizobiaceae bacterium
GTTTCGCTTGTTCAGACTGCGGCTAGCCAGGCCCTGGCGGCGCTGATCGAAGAAGTGCGCCCGATTCTGGAGCGTTATCGCGACCACAAGCGTGCGAGCGCTCAACTCGACTTCGACGATCTGATTTTCGCCGCACGCGATCTGCTGCGCGATCATGACGATGTCCGGCGCGCACTGGGACAGCGCTTCGCCCATATCCTCGTCGACGAGTTCCAGGACACAGACCCCCTACAAACCGAGATCTTCTGGCGGCTGTGTGGCGACACGGTCGACGGCGTTGATGACTGGGCCCTGTTCCGAATCCGGCCGGGAGCGCTCTTCCTGGTCGGCGACCCCAAGCAGGCAATCTATCGCTTTCGTGGCGCCGATGTCGGCGCCTATGTGCAGGCGCGCGACGCCTTCCACGCCCAGGGCCCAGGCAGTCTTCTGTCGATCTCCACCAATTTCCGCTCCTGCGCCTCGATTCTGACCTTCGTCAACGAGCGCTTCGAGGCTGTACTCTCTGCTGATGGGCAGCCGGGCTTCACCGCCCTCGATCCGTTTCATGACGATCGCGGCGGCCTGTGCGTGGCGGCGATCGATATCGCCGTGGCCGACGAAAACGGCAAAGCCAGCGCTGAGCGACAGCGTGATGCCGAGGCCGACGCCATCGCTGATCTGTGCGCTCGGTTGATCGACAGCCACCCTATCGTCGACCGTCGCAGTGGCACGGAGCGTCCCTGCCAGCCTGGTGACATCGCTTTGCTAGCGCCGACTGGCGCGGAGCTGTGGCGCTATGAGGAAGCCCTGGAACGCCGCGGCATCCCCGTGGCGACCCAGGCCGGCAAGGGGCTGTTCCGCCGCCAGGAGATACAAGACCTGATCGCGTTGACCCGTGTCCTCGCCGATCGCCGCGACACGCTGGCGCTCGGCGCGCTGTTGCGCGGGCCTCTGGTCGGCCTCACGGAGGAAGACCTGCTGGACATCATCTGGGGGCTTCCGCGCTCGGAGGAACAGCCGGATCGGATTCCGCGGCTGGATTTGAGCATAGACCCCGCCGTCATCAGCCATCCCCTCGCACGGGAGGTCATCGAACGGTTGCAATCGCTCTCCCGGCGCAGCAACAGCACGACCCCGCACGAGCTGTTATCACAGGCCATCGACGTGATGCGCGTCCGCCCGCTGCTCCTCGAGCGCCATCGCGGTCAGGCCGAGCGCGCACTCGCCAATATTGATCTCTATCTCAGCCTGTCGACCGGCTACGCCGTGCGCGGCCTGCGCGCCTTCGCCGAGGCGATGACAGCGGCGTGGTCCGACGAGGCGCGGGCCGTCGAGGGCCGGCCGGACGCCCAGGAGGAAGCCGTTGCGCTTTTCACCATGCACGCGGCCAAGGGGCTGGAATGGCCGATCGTCATTCCGATAAACACCATGACCGGCGTCATGGCGCCCGAAAGCGCGGTGATCGACCGCCAGACGGAAACCTTCTATTGCCCGGTCCTGGGTGTCCCACCCGAGGGTTACGAGGCCGCGCGCCAGGCAGAAAAGGACGAACTAGACCGTGAACGCATCCGGCTCTGGTACGTCGCTGCCACCCGCGCCCGCGAACTCCTCGTCCTGCCTCGCCTCGACACCACACCGTCGAAATCTGCCTGGATCGGTCTCGTCGATCTGTCGCTCGCCGAACTGCCCGGCCTGGATGTGTCCCACCTGCTTGCCAACCTCACGGCGACAGGCGCTGGAGCGGGCAACACCCAGACGCGCGCGAGCTTCGCAGCCGAAGCCGAAACCATCGCCGCTGGACAGACGCATCTGACTTGGCTTGCGCCCAGCCGCGACGAAAATGCAGCCGGAACCGTGCTCCGGGAAGAAGAAGTCGCGCTCTGGGCGGGATCAGTCGATGACCAGCCCCCCGAATTGGAGGCCGGTGCCTTGGTTCAGGGCGGCCGCGAACGCGGGCTGATCCTGCACAAGCTCATGGAAGAGGCGCTGACCGGCGAGACCCATGAAACAGAGGCCGCGCTTATCGAACGGGCCGCCGAACTCATCTTCGCCCTTGGCCGCTCTCCGGTTGCCGATCCGGCGACGGGATTGTCGGCCGCCGAAATGGCAGGCTGTGTCGTCAAAACCCTTGCACTGCCTGACATCGCGGCCCTGCGGCCCGGTCTTCTGGCCGAGTTTCCCGTCTATGCCGCGCAGGCGACCGATGGCGTGGAAACCGTAACGGCCGGGATCGCTGACGCACTAACCCTAGCGCCCGATGGCAGTCCCGCCGTCGTCATCGACTGGAAAAGCGACGTGGCCCCGGCCCCCGGAACGCTCGATCACTATCGGGCGCAGGTGCGGGCGTATCTCGACATGACCGGCGCAGAGCGCGGACTGATCGTGCTGATGACCTCCGGCACCGTCATCCCTGTCCTGCCGACGCAGTTGACTAAGAGCGAGGCGGTCTGAACGAATGTCTTCTCTTGCCTGGATCTATCGTCGTAGCGACCGAGAACAGCGGCTTTCATCAAACGCCGAGCGCAGTTTTACTTGGTTGGACGCATGGGGCAGTCCTCCGTCATTTGCAGCGCCAACGTGGTCTTCGCCAATATTTTCATGCGGAGCCACACCCATAAAGGAATCGCACGATGACATCAGTTCAGCAAATATTCCCGTTCTGAGTTCCGTTCTGATAACCGTGATTTTTGAAGCATAGCTAGAAAAGGGGGGCGTTTTGGACACCGTACATAATCCGGATCGCTTTATGGCCGATCTCCGACAAATCCTGTCGCAGGGACGCAAACGCATTGGCGTCTTGATCGGTGCGGGTGGGCCTCTCTCCGTTCGAGTTGACGCGGCTGGCAAGCTTGATCCTAACGGTCAGGCGCTGATCCCTGGTGTGAACGTTTTGACCGACCAGGCATTGCTAAAGCTAACCGGGAAGGAAGCTGCCGCTGCGGCTGCAATCCGCAAATCCCTGCCAGATGGCGGCAACATCGAGACGATATTGTCCAAGATTCGTCTACTCCAGACTGCGCTCGGGGACACGCCAGTGCATGGCCTTGACGGCACCGGCTATGCCGCGCTGGGGAAGGCGATCTGCGACGCGATCGGCGAGATCGTCGGTGCGAAGCTACCTGAAGGACGAACCCCCTATCACGAGCTAGTTTCCTGGGTGAGCGGAACACAGCGAGCCCACCCGGTCGAGATATTCACCACAAACTACGACCTGCTAATTGAATCCGCATTCGAGCAGGCAAAAGCACCGTATTTCGATGGTTTCGCAGGCGGACAAGCACCATTCTTTGACCCAGTCACCGTGGCTGGCAACGATTTGCCCCCGCGTTGGTCCCGCGTTTGGAAACTTCATGGATCACTGGGTTGGAAAAGTGACAGTGGAACAGTGGTCCGCTGCGGCGGCACGGATTGCACCGAGCTCGTCTACCCGGACCACCTCAAGTACGATCTGACGCAGAAGCAGCCTTACGCTGCGCTGTTCGAGAGATTGAAGCGGTTTCTGCTGACGCCCGACACAGTGCTTCTGACCACTGGCTTCTCGTTCCGTGATGCTCATATCTGCGCAGTGCTAGGCGAGGCGCTTGCAATGAACGCCAATGCAGCGGTTATCGCGTTGCAGTTCCAAACTCTTGCCGAAGAGGAGCCCGCGCGGAAGCTCGCCTTCGAACATCCGAATCTTTCAGTCTACGCCAGCGATGCTGCTGTGGTCGGCGGTATTCCTGGTCAGTGGCGTTTGGGTGATTTACCCAAGAATTGGGGGGAAATTCGTTCAAGTTTCTGGGGCAAGCGCGGGAGCGGTGATGCCTTCCTCTTAGGCGACTTTGCGAGCTTCAGCCGCTTCTGTGCGCTGTCCTACTCACCCGACCTCGCGCGACCGATCGACGCAAGTGTTCCGATTGATGGAACCGATCCGACTGCGGTGTCGGCATGACTGCAACCGATCCTACTTATCTCGGGCGTGTGAGCGCCGTGTCAGGCTCGACCATCACGGTAAGGCTGGCCGAGTCTCTCTCGTCCGGCCTAGCTATGATTGATGGCCACACCTACCGCGTCGGCCAGGTCGGCAGTTTCGTCCGTATTCCTCTCGGGTATCAGGACCTTTATGGTGTCGTCGCCGAGATCGGGGCCGCCGCTGCGCTCCAACCCGTCGCAGTTGCAGAGATAGATGGCCAAGACACCGGACGCTGGATGCGCGTGGAGTTGGCAGGTGAAGCGACCGGCGAGCACTTTGAGCGTGGCCTCAGTCAACATCCCAATGTCGACGATGCCGTCCACCTAGTCACCCAGAAGGATCTTCGTCGCATATACGGTGGTGCAGAGGAGGATCAGGTCGAAATCGGGACGCTTTCGAGCGCCGAGAATATCGTCGTGCGTTTGTCACTCGACGCGCTTGTCACCCGGCATAGCGCCATCGTCGGTTCGACGGGATCAGGTAAGTCAACCACCGTTGCGAGCATACTTCGCTCCATCGTCCGCACGTCCGAAAGTGTAGCCGCTAGCGGCGCACGCATCCTGCTATTGGATGTGCACGGAGAATACTCTGCCGCACTCGGGGATCTTGCCAAAACGTTCAGTGCTTCGCCGTCCCCAGGTGAAGAACCTCTGTTCGTTCCCTACTGGGCGTTGGAGGCCGGAGAGCTGCTTGACTTCATCGCTGGCGGACTCAGCGACAATCATCTGATGGCGTTTACTGATAAGATCCAGGAGTTGAAGGAAAGCCGGCTTGGCGCTGGCGCACTTCCGGGTCTCGACCCTCAATCCCTCACCGTTGACAGTCCCGTGCCATTTTCGCTGAAAAAGCTCTGGTATGACCTGATCGACTTTGAGACGGCCACATTCACGGGGCCGCAGCGCGACCAACCTGCGCTCGAAGCTGCCGGCGACCCAGCGACTTTAACTCCTCCTCGTTATACACCGCACGCGATGGGAGCGGCTGGGCCATTTCTCAATCAGGCTGCCAAAGGCATCCGTCGGCCCCTCAATTTGCTGCGTTCTCGTCTTCTAGACCGACGGTACGATTTTATCCTACATCCCGGTCCCTGGGAGCCCGACCTCGCCGGACAAACAGCACAGGATCTTGATACGCTGCTGGCCGGCTGGCTTGGCCACGATCGTCCAATCACAATCCTCGACCTCTCTGGCGTGCCCAGCAGCGTCTTGGTCCGGCTTATTGGGTCCATACTTCGTGTTGTCTATGAAGCGCTCTATTGGAGCCGGGAGAAGACAGAGGGAGGCGTACTGCGACCTCTGCTTGTGGTGATGGAGGAAGCTCACCGATATGTCAGCCCCGATAGCGGCAATGTCGCTGCGGACGTTGTGAAGCGCATCGCAAAGGAAGGTCGCAAGTACGGGGTTGGAGCCATGCTGGTCTCGCAGCGTCCGTCAGAGATCGACGAGACCGTGCTCTCCCAGTGCGGGACGCTCATAGCGCTGCGGCTGTCCAACCCAGCCGACCGCGGGCGGGTGAAGGGCGCGCTTCCAGATAATCTATCGGGCCTCATGGATCTGCTGCCAGTACTGCGGACCGGTGAGGCAATCATCTCCGGTGAAGCCGCGCGACTCCCCGTCCGATGTCGCGTATCGCTTCCGCCAGCAGATCGCCTGCCTCGCAGTTCGGATCCCGAAGTCAGCAAAGCCTGGCGAACCCGTCGTGTAGCAGAAGGCTATGACCGCATGGTGGCGTCATGGCGCGCACAACGAACCACCGCCGTTGTGCGAGATATTGCGATTGAGCGGACCCCCATCAACGAAAACGAACGATAGGAAATCCTGTGATTCGAGACCCGGTTTCCTCCAGCAACATTGCATCGATCGGTTATGAGTCCGATAGCGAAACGCTGGAAATCGAGTTCACTAATGGCTCGATATACCAATATTTCAACGTACCTTCCGGACTACATGAGCAACTCATGGCTGCTCCGTCTAAAGGGCAATTCCTTAACCTCTACATTAGGAACGCCTATCCGTATTCCCGCGTCGGATAGCTCCTGGCAATCGCGCTGTTAATGGCCGATTCTCAATTGGGAGGCTGACGCGCCTTGTCCTATTTGCACGCTGCACTACGACGCGCTGCTACGCCCTCATGTTCGGAGTTCCCTTTGGCGTCATCTATCGTCTTCTATCCTCTCATGCGGACGGATGAAGGAATTTCGAATGAAGCAGCAAGCCGGCACTGTTATGAAGCGCACCATCCGACGGCACGAACTTCGGGAAATCGTGCCCCTCGCTGACACCACAATCTATGACATGGAACAACGCGGCGAATTTCCCCAACGCTTCTACCTCACCTCCCGCTGCGTGGTTTGGGATCTTGGCGAGGTCGAGGCGTGGCTCGAAGACCGGCGTCGGGCTTCACGCGCCAAGGCTGTAAAGCGTGCACCCGTTCCCGACGTGCAGCTCCGCAAGACGCGGCCCGTCAGGCATCAGGCTCGGGCGTAAGCAAGTCCATCCTCGGCGGATAAAGGGTCGGGATGTATTTCTGGCCGGCGACCCAGGCGTCCAGCAGATTGGACCATTCCTGCATCATGTGCCGGCGCTGATGCTCGTATTCGGCCTTGTTGTAGATGCCCCGTGAAGACCGTCCATCTTCGTGCGCCAAGCATTTCTCGATCCAGTCGCTGTTGAAGCCCACCTCGTTCAACAAGGTTGAGCCGGTGCGCCGCAGATCGTGAACCGTAAAAGACTCCAGCGGCAATCCTTCCTTCTTGGCCCGCTCCACCACGGCCACCGTGATCCGGTTGAACGTTGCTCGCGACATGGGTGCGTCGGCGTCATAGCGCGAAGGAAGAACGTATTTCGAATTTCCAGCGCAGGTCTTGAGGGCGATGAAAATGTCGAGCATCTGCTGGGACAGATAGACGTTGTGAGCTTTCGAGCGCTTCATCCGCTCCTTCGGGATCGACCAGACGGCGTTCTCGAAATCGACCTCGTCCCACACGGCATCCTGCAATTCGCTCTTTCGAACCATCGATAGCAGGAACAGTTTCATCCCGAGCCGGATCGTTGGCAGCGTTGCCACATGCTCGAGCTGGGTGAGCATAATGCGGATCTCGGAGGGAGATAGCGATCGATCCCTTGCTACGAAAGTTGCGATCGAGGACGGTCCAACTTCGTCGGCCGGATTAGAAACTTTCTCGCCGTGCAAAATCGCGAAAGAAAAGATCAGCTTCACGATGTCCCGAACATGGAGCGCGGTTGCCGGCGCTCCACGCGCTTTCACCTTCTCGCACATTGCACGCAGGTCCTCCGGCAGTATCTCGTTCAGGAGACGCTTCCGAAAGGTTGGCAAGATATCGCGCTCAAAAACCGTGCGGCGCATGGCGCGGGTGCTATCAGCCATCCGCGCATCTTGCAGCCAGCGCTCGCCAAATTCACCAAAACTCTTGGCTTCCTTGATGCGGCGCTTCTCGCGTCGCCTTTCGAAGGCCGGCGAGATGCCATCCTGAATCATCAGCTTGGCTTCGATTAGCTTCTCGCGGGCGCGCGCGAGCGAAACGCCCGTTTTACCGTACCGGCCAATGATCACCGTTTCCCGGCGCCCGTTCAAACGGTAGTCGAAGCGGAAGGTCAACGCGCCGGTCGGTGAGACCAACAGGTACATCCCATCCCGGTCCGTCACCTTGTACATTTTATCGCGCGGTCTCAATGCCTTAATGGCTGCGTCTGTGAGCATTCTTTCCTCCAAAACGAGATCGAAAGAGGAGAAGGCCGCCTAAAAAGTACGTCAGCCGTTTTTGACCCATTTTTCGGAAATTTTTATCAGTATTTCCAATGACTTAAGGTCAAAAAAAGTCCGTCAGCGGCTCTCATTCCCCTGACGGTACTTTCAAAAGGTCAATTGAGCAAGCTTACGGGAACCGCCGAAAAGTCCGTCATCTGTGAAGCTTACCCCGCGATAGATGCCGAACCATGCAGAATGGTTTTCTGTTTTATATCATTGACTTAGCGGTAATCGTAGCGTATATTTGGATACTCTCGGATGGGCCTGAATCATTCCCACTCGATCGTGCCGGGCGGCTTCGAGGTGACATCGTAGACCACCCGGTTGATGCCGCGCACCTCGTTGATGATGCGCGTCGCCGTGTTGCCAAGGAACGCCATGTCGTAGGGATAAAAATCGGCGGTCATGCCGTCGACCGAGGTCACGGCTCGCAGCGCGCAGACGAAATCATAGGTGCGGTGATCGCCCATTACGCCGACGGTCTGCACCGGCAGCAGCACGGCAAAGGCCTGCCAGATCTTGTCGTAGAGGCCGGCCTTGCGGATCTCGTCGAGATAGATCGCGTCGGCCTTGCGCAGGATGTCCAGCTTCTCGTGCGTCACGCCGCCGGGGCAGCGGATGGCGAGGCCGGGCCCGGGGAACGGGTGGCGGCCCACAAAACTTTCCGGCAGGCCGAGCTCGCGCCCGAGCACCCGCACCTCGTCCTTGAACAGCTCGCGCAGCGGCTCGACCAGCTTCATCTTCATGCGTTCGGGCAGGCCGCCGACATTGTGGTGCGACTTGATGGTCACCGACGGGCCGCCGGAGAACGAGACGCTCTCGATGACGTCCGGATAGAGAGTCCCCTGCGCCAGGAACGCCGGCGCGCCCTTGCCGTCCTCTGCGATCTTCTGCGCCTCGGCGTCGAACACCTCGATGAACAGCCGTCCGATCGTCTTGCGCTTCACCTCCGGGTCGGTGACGCCGGCAAGCTGCGTCAGGAACAGCTCGGAGGCGTCCACATGCACCAGCGGGATGTTGTAGTGGTCGCGGAACATCGAGACGACCTGCTCGGATTCGCCCTGTCGCATCAGGCCGTGGTCGACATAGACGCACACCAGCTGGTCGCCGATCGCCTCATGGATGAGCACCGCCGCGACGGAAGAATCGACGCCGCCTGAAAGGCCGCAGAGCACGCGCTCCTTGCCCACCTGTTCGCGGATCTTGCGGATCATTTCGGCGCGGTAGGCCGACATCGTCCAGTCGGATTTCAGCCCGACGATCCTGTGCACGAAATTGGAGAGGAGCTTTGCGCCGTCCGGCGTGTGCACCACCTCCGGATGGAACATCGTCGTGTAGTAGCGGCGCTTCTCGTCAACCGCGATGGCAAAGGGGGCGTTCTCCGATGTCCCCGCGACCGCAAAGCCATCGGGCAGCTGCGTCACCCGGTCGCCATGGCTCATCCACACGGGATAACGCTTGCCGACTTCCCAGAAACCCTCGAACAGCGGGCTGGCCGTCCTGATCTCGACCTCGGCGCGGCCGAATTCGGCCGCGTGGCCGCCCTCGACGGTTCCGCCGAGCTGGTGCGCCAGCGTCTGCTGGCCGTAGCAGATCGCGAGGATCGGCACGCCGCTGTCGAACACCGCCTGCGGCGCACGCGGGCTGCCGGCATCCGGCACCGATGCCGGTCCGCCCGAGAAGATCACGCCTTTCGGCTTCAGCCGCTGGAAGGCGGCTTCCGCGTTCTGGAAGGGGTGTATCTCGGAATAGACGCCCGCCTCGCGCACGCGTCGCGCAATCAGCTGCGTGACCTGGCTGCCGAAATCGATGATGAGGATGGAGTCGGGGGGCGCTGGGCTCGTCATGGCGAGCCTGTAGAGAAAAGCAACCTGTTCCGCAACGGCTTCTTGCCGATCTCCACGGCCTGGTGATCGTTCCATCGGACGGTTCGGCAAGTCGACAGACGCCTAGCCCTCGATGCCGTCGCGGCCGGTGACCGTCATCAGCGTCGCCGTCATCGTCGCGAACAGCTTCGCCTCGCCCGACGCCGAGAAGGCATAGGCCTGCCCGTCGGCAACGATGATGGTGCGGCCGGGCTTCGTCACCGAGCCGCGGAACAGGAAGCGCTCTCCCTTGCCGGGCGCCAGCAGATTGACCTTGAACTCGATCGTCAGCACCGCGGCACCGGCCGGCATGACCGTGAATCCGGCAAAGCCGCAGGCCGAATCCAGCGCCGTCGAAACGATGCCCGCATGCAGGAAACCGTGCTGCTGCGTCAGCCGCTCGGTGTAGGGCATTTCGATCTCGACCGTGCCGGGCCGCACCAGCGTGAGCTCGGCTCCGATCGTGGTCATGACCGCCTGGCGGGCGAAACTGGCGCGGACACGCTCCTCGAAATCCGGAGCGGTGGCGGTGCGGACGATGTGGGACATGGTGCGAGCTTATCGCAGAGGCATCCCGCCGGCGCAATCATCAATGCTGCATTGCAACATAGCCGGCGTCAATTCAGCGCCAGCAGCGAAGCGTTGAGCACGGTGGCGAAGCTGACCCAGGCGAGATACGGCGCAAACAGCCAGAACGAGACGCGGTCCTTGCGGAAGACCAGCGCCATGAAGGCGACGATGGCGACCAGCATCAGGATGATGACGATCAGCGCTCCTCCGATCGAATGCGCGCGGAAGAAGATCGGCGACCAGAGGAAGTTGAGCACCATCTGCACGATCCAGACGGTCATCGCCGTACCGAAGCGCTCACGCCGCCAGGTGCGCCAGCCTGCTATTGCGATGAGCAGGTAGAGGCTCGTCCAGACCGGCGCAAAGATCCAGTTGGGCGGATTGAACGAAGGCTTGGCCAGCGCCGCGTACCAGGCATCGGCGCCGGTGAAGACGCCGATCAGCGCGCCGCCGCCGACGCAGATCACGATGATGACTAGGAGGGGGACGATGTTACGCATGCTGCGCATGTGTGGCTGGGCGGGTAGTCGTCAAGCCCTGCCGTTCAGCCAGCGCGGCGCAGCGCGGAGAAAAAGAAGCCGTCGGTGCCGGTTCGCGCCGGCGTCAGCGTGAGACCTTCCGCCTCGACGCGAGCCGCGTCCGCGCGCTGCGGAAAGTGCCTTGCCCAGAGCGCTGCATGATCGGCAAACCCGAACTCCGGTTCGCGCGCCGCAAACTCCGCGACCTGATCGTGATTCTCCTCCCGGAACACCGAGCAGGTCACATAGGCCAGCACGCCGCCCGGCTTCACGAAGCGGCTCGCCGCGTCGAGGATGGCGGACTGCTCGGCCCGACGCCCGTCGAGCTGTCGCTGGCTCAGCCGCCATTTCGCGTCAGGCCGTCGCCGCCACGTCCCCGAGCCGGTGCAGGGCGCATCGATGAGCACCAGATCGGCGCGACCGTCGAGCGGTTCCAGTTCGTCGGCGCGCGCCACCACCTGCACGTTGCGGCTTTCGGCGCGCCGCAGCCTGTCGAAGATCGGGGCGAGCCGCTGCTTCTCGGAATCGAAGGCAAAGATCTGGCCGCGATTGTCCATGTCGGCCGACAGCGCCAGCGTCTTGCCGCCGGCGCCTGCGCAATAGTCGAGCACCTGCATGCCCGGCTCGGCTCCGGCGAGCGCAGCGGCGATCTGCGAGCCCTCGTCCTGCACCTCGAACCAGCCCTTCTGGAAGGCGGGTTCGGCCTGCACGTTCGGGTGCCTGCCGGCACCGTCGATCGGCGGGATGCGGATGCCGTGGGGCGCCAGCGCGGTCTGCGCCGCCTGCGTGCCGGTCAGTTCGCCGAGCACCTTGTCGCGCGAGGCGCGAAGCGTGTTGACGCGGATGTCGAGCGGCGGGCGTGCGGCAAGCCCCTGCCCCTCAAGCGGCCACGCATCGCCAAAGGCGCGCTCGAGCAGCGGGATGCACCATTCCGGAACGTCGGCCCGGATCGCGTCTGGCGCGTCCTCCAGCCTGCGCGCCGCTATCGCTGCAATCTCGGCCGCATCGAGCGGCGGCGGCGAGAAGCGATCGCCCTCGATGGTCGCGTTGAGTGCTGCTGGCGTCTCGTTCCATTCGAGCAGAACCGCGCCAAAGGCTTGCGCGCGCGGCGTATCGGCGCCGAGCAGCCAGCCGGCCGAGCGGCGGCGACGCAGCGCGTCATAGACAATGTTGCCGATCGCACCGCGGTCGCCGGCACCCGCAAAGCGGTGCGACAGACCCCAGTCCTTGAGTGCATCCGCCGCCGGCCGGTGACGCCGCTCGATGTCCTCGAGCACGTCGATGGCAGCGGCAAGCCTTCCGCCCAAACGCATGTGTCGGTTTCCCGTGTTCGGCTGACCCGTTGGCGCCCTGCTACAGCGGCCTACCGGCCGAGACAAGCCGTCTGTTGCTCAGGCACCAGACAGCACTGTTGATGTAAAATACTTGACTATCGAGATACTGAACGCTAATGTTAGCGTTGGAGACAGGCATTCTGCGATGATGACATCCGGCCAGCTGAAGGCGGCGCGCGCGCTGCTGGGCATCGACCAGGCGAAGCTCGCCGAGCTCGCCGGCGTATCGCTGGCCACCATCCAGCGCATGGAAGCGAGCGACGGCACCGTGCGCGGGGTGGTCGACACGCTGGTCAAGGTGATCGACGCACTTTCCGCCGCAGGCGTCGATCTCATCGGCGAGGGACAGCGAAGCGACAGCGGCGGACGCGGGGTACGGCTGCGATCGTCGCCGCCAGCCTGACCCGACCGAACAATCGACGACGAGACTGACCGAAAGCAGAAGCTTTCACAGGTTCGAAGACCATGACCGCCACCGCAGCGAGACTACCGGCTCCGCCCCGCCCGGGCTTTCGCGAACTGTTCACCCCCAAGCTCGTTACCGTGCTGCGCGAAGGCTACGGACTCGCGGAACTGCGCCGCGACGCGATCGCCGGGCTGACGGTGGCGATCGTGGCGCTGCCGCTGTCCATGGCGATCGCCATCGCCTCGGGCGTCTCCCCGGACCGCGGCCTCTACACCGCGATCGTCGGCGGCTTCTTCGTTTCCGCCCTAGGAGGCAGCCGTTTCCAGATCGGCGGGCCGGCCGGCGCCTTCATCGTTCTCGTCGCGGCGACCGTGCAGGCGCATGGCGTCGACGGCCTGATCCTGGCCACCCTGCTGTCGGGGGTCATGCTCGCTGCGCTCGGATTCCTGCGGCTGGGCAGCTTCGTCAAATTCATTCCCTACCCGGTGACCGTCGGCTTCACGGCCGGCATCGCCGTCATCATCTTCGCCAGCCAGATCGGCGACCTCTTCGGCCTCGTCACCGAGGGCAGGCCGCCAGCCCACCTGGTGCCCAAACTACAATCGCTGTTCGACGCCGCGCGGACCGTGAGCGCGGGCGCGGTCGGGATCGCCGTGCTCACCATTGCCACGATCCTCGGTCTCAGGCGGTTCAGGCCAGGCTGGCCCGGCCTGCTGATCGCGGTGGTGGGGGCGGCGCTTGCAGTCGCCCTGCTCGGCCTGCCGGTCGCCACCATCGGCTCGACCTTTGGCGGCATACCGCGAACGCTTCCGGCCCCCCACCTGCCGGACCTTTCCCTCGACAAGGTGACGGCAGTGTTGCCTGCCGCGATCTCCTTCACGCTGCTCGGCGCCATCGAATCGCTGCTGTCGGCGGTGGTGGCGGACGGCATGAGCGGCAGGCGCCACCGCTCCAATTGCGAACTGGTGGCGCAGGGCACGGCGAACATGGCCTCGGCGCTGTTCGGGGGCTTTTGCGTGACCGGCACGATCGCCCGGACCGCGACCAATGTGCGCTCCGGCGCGCACGGCCCGGTGTCGGGCATCCTGCACTCGCTGTTCCTGCTCCTCTTCATGCTCGCCGCCGCGCCACTCGCCTCCTACATTCCGCTCGCGGCGCTCGCCGGCGTGCTGGCCGTGGTGTCGTACAACATGGTCGAATGGCATGCGCTGCGAGCGCTGCTCAGAAGTTCGGTCGGCGACGCGGTCGTGGTCGTCATCACCTTCCTGCTGGTGATCTTCCGGGACCTGACGGAGGGCATCGTCGTCGGCACCGCCCTCGGAGCACTGCTGTTCATCTCACGCATGTCGCGCGATACGACGTTCGAGGCGCTGGCGATCGGCGAGGAAGACGTGGCCGATGTCGCCAGCCACTACGATGCCACCGCAGCGGCGGACCCGCGCATCGTCGTCTACCGGCTTTCCGGTGCGTTCTTCTTCGGCTCGGCGGCAAGCGTGGGCGCGGCGCTGGACCGCATCGCCGATCCGCGCGCCGCTTTCGTGCTCGACCTTTCGGCCGTGTCGCTGCTCGATTCAAGCGCGGCGAACGTGGTTGAGACCTTTGCACGCAAGGCGGGGCGAAAGAAGGTCGCCTTCTACGTCGCCGGCGCCCGCCCTGCCGTACGGCGTACGTTGCTCGGCCACGGCGTCCGGCCGCCGCTGGTCCGATATTCGAGTTCGGTCGACCATGCCCGGGCGAGGATCGAGCGGGCTCTGAGGAAGGCGGAGGCAGACGCCACATGAAAAAGGGCCGGGCGATGCCCGGCCTTTTTCTAGTTCATGCGTGATGTCGCCCGCGACTATTTCTTCAGGTCGAACCGGTCGAGCTCCATCACCTTGGTCCACGCGGCGACGAAGTCCTTGACGAACTTCGCCTTGGCGTCGGCGCTGGCATACACCTCGGCAAGCGCGCGCAGGACGGAGTTCGAGCCGAACACCAGGTCAACACGGCTGCCGGTCCACTTGACCGCGTCGCTCTTGCGATCGCGACCCTCGAAGGTCTCCTTGGTGTCCGACGTGGGCTTCCACTCCGTGCCCATGTCGAGCAGGTTGACGAAGAAGTCGTTGGTCAGCGTGCCCGGCTTTTCGGTCAGGACGCCATGCGACGAGCCGTCAGCATTGATGTTGATCGCGCGCAGGCCGCCGATCAGCACCGTGAGCTCCGGCGCGGTGAGCGTCAGCAGCTGCGCCTTGTCGATCAGCAGAGCCTCTGCCGGAACCGCGAAGCGCGCACGCTGCCAGTTGCGGAAACCGTCCGCCGCTGGCTCCAGGTAGGAGAACGACTCGACGTCCGTCTGCGCCTGGCTGGCGTCGGTGCGCCCCGGCGAGAACGGCACCGCAATGCTTTCGCCGGCGGCCCTGGCGGCAGCTTCCACACCGGCATTGCCGGCGAGCACGATCAGATCGGCGAGCGACACCTTCTTGTCGCCGCCCTGCTCCAGATTGAACTCCATCTGGATGCGCTGCAGCACTTTCAGCACCTTGGCGAGCTGCTCAGGCTGATTGACGGCCCAGTCCTTCTGCGGCGCCAGCCGGATGCGCGCGCCATTGGCGCCGCCGCGCTTGTCGCCGCCGCGGAACGTCGAAGCCGAAGCCCAGGCGGTGCCGACCAGTTCGGACACGCTGAGGCCCGAGGCCAAGACCTTGGACTTGAGCGCCGCCGCGTCGGCGTCGTCGATAAGCGGGTGGTCGACCGCCGGAACCGGATCCTGCCAGATCAGCTCCTCGCGCGGCACTTCCGGGCCGAGGTAACGCGAACGCGGACCGAGGTCGCGGTGGGTCAGCTTGAACCATGCGCGGGCAAAAGCCTCGGCGAAGGCCTGCGGGTTCTGCAGGAAGCGGCGCGAGATCTTTTCGTACTCGGGATCGAAGCGTAGCGCGACGTCCGAGGTCAGCATCTTCGGCCGGTGCTTCTTCGACGGGTCGTGCGCATCCGGCACGATCTCGCCGGCGTCCTTGGCGACCCACTGGTTCGCACCGGCCGGCGATTTCTCCAGCACCCACTCGAACTTGAACAGGTTCTCGAAGAAGAAGTTGCTCCACTGCGCAGGCGTCTGCGTCCAGGTGACTTCCAGGCCGCTGGTGATCGCGTCGCCAGCCTTGCCGCTGCCGAAGCTGCTTGCCCAGCCCAGGCCCTGCGCCTCGAGATCGGAAGCTTCCGGATCGGAACCGACGTTATCAGCAGGTCCGGCGCCGTGCGTCTTGCCGAAGGTGTGGCCGCCAGCGATGAGAGCGACGGTTTCCTCGTCGTTCATGGCCATGCGCTTGAACGTCTCGCGGATATCGCGGGCCGAAGCGAGCGGATCGGGGTTGCCGTCCGGACCTTCCGGATTGACGTAGATGAGGCCCATCTGCACGGCGGCAAGCGGGTTCTCCAGGTTGCGCGAATGGATCTTGCCATCGGCGGTGTCGTCGGTGACGAGAACGGCGTCGCCCTTCGGCTTCTCAACGCCCTCCGAGCCCTGCGCATAACGCACATCGCCAGCGAGCCAGGTGGTCTCACGACCCCAGTACACGTCCTGATCCGGCTCCCAGGTGTCAACGCGTCCGCCAGCAAAACCGAAGGTGCGGAAGCCCATGGTCTCGAGCGCAACGTTGCCGGTGAGGATCAACAGGTCGGCCCACGAAATCTGCTGGCCATACTTCTGCTTGATCGGCCAAAGCAGGCGGCGCGACTTGTCGATGTTGACGTTGTCCGGCCAGCTGTTCAGCGGTGCAAAGCGCTGCTGGCCGCGACCGCCACCACCGCGGCCGTCGCCGACGCGGTACGTGCCGGCGCTGTGCCAGGCCATGCGAATGAACTGCGGGCCATAGTGACCGAAATCGGCCGGCCACCAATCCTGCGAATCGGTCATCAGCTGACGCAGGTCGTTCTTCAGCGACTCGTAGTCGAGCTTCTTGAATTCCTCAGCGTAGCTGAATCCAGCGCCGAGCGGATCCGACTTCGCCGAATGCTGGTTCAGAAGATCAACCCGGAGCTGGTTCGGCCACCAGTCGCGATTGGTCGTGCCCGCCGCAGCGGCGGACTTGTGGTCGAACGGGCATTTGCCCTCGCCCTTGTCCTCGGTGTTGACGTCCATGTTTCTCTCCCTGGCGATATGCGCTTGGTGATGGCGAAGCACGCCCCGCTGGAGCCAGCGCGGCGGTTCGAATGAGCCACCCTAGCGCCGCCATCCGATAAACGCTAATTGCGATTTGTGTTCATTCTGATAATTTCTGATTATGATCAAACTCACCATTCGGCAGCTGGAATATTTCGACGTGCTGGCAGAAACGCTGCACTTCGGCAGGGCCGCCGCTTTGGTTGGCGTGAGCCAGCCTGCTCTGTCGGCGCAGGTGGCAGAAATGGAGCAGCGGCTCGGCTGCCGCCTCTTCGAACGCGGCGGCAAGGCGGTTCGGCTGACCGAAGCGGCGCAGGCGTTGCAGCCGCGGGTCGAGCGCCTGCTGGCAGATTTGCGTGAGATCGAACGGCTGGCGACGCAGGGACGTTCGGTGATGCAGGGACGTTTCCGGCTGGGCATCATCCCGACCGTCGCACCCTATCTGCTTCCCCGCCTGCTGCCGCTCGTGCGCCAGCGCTTCCCAGGCCTTGCCATCGAGATGCGCGAGGCCGTCACCGAGGCGCTGGTCGAGGACGCGGTGGCCGGCCGCATCGACGGCTTCGTGGCGGCACTGCCGATCCCGCACCCGCGCCTCGTGACCCTCGATCTCTTCGAGGATCGTTTCTATCTCGCAGTGCCACCCGGCGACCCCGGCTTCATCGACCCGCCGGTGGCGCCGGAGAGTCCGGCGCTGGAACGCCTGATGCTGCTCGAGGAAGGCCACTGCATGCGTGAGCAGGCGCTGGAGATTTGCGGCCGCGTGCGTCCCGCTTCGATGGCGAACTACGGCGCCACCAGCCTGACCACGCTCCTGCACATGGTGGCACACGGCCACGGAGTTACCCTGATCCCGGAGATGGCGATGACGCCCGACAGCGGCCCGGACGTCAGCGTCGTGCCGTTTGCCGAGCCGATGCCCGCGCGCACGATTTGCCTTGCCTGGCGCCAGAACGGCTCGCGCCAGGAGGAATGCCAGGCGCTTGCCGGGCTGATCGCGGGGCTGGCTCCGCTCAGACCACCTGCAACAGGTGCAGAACCATCCACACCCACAGGATGAGCAGCAGCAGCAGCGGCGGCCAGAAGACGGCGCTGCGCAGCCGCAGCTTGTTCGAGGTGATGTGCACGAAGGAATGGACGTATCGCGTCACCGCGTAGATCCAGGCGATGACTACGACAAAATAGTCCACGCCGCCAGTCGCATAGAGCATCAGGCAGAGCACGTGGAAGACGACCGGCGCCTCGAACTGGCTGAGCAGGTTGTTGGCGGCGTTCTGGCTGACCTCCGGCTCGTTGTTGCGGGTCTTGTAGTCCCGGACCCGCGACCCGCCCTTCACCGCCTCGGTCCGCTTCATCGCCAGCACGACGTAGACGATGAACACCAGCAGGATATGCGCCAGCATCGGCCAGAAGATCGCAGTCTGGTTCATGTGCTTCCTCGCCTCCACGGCCGCATCGGCGGCTCGCTGTCCGGAACGCTACACGCAGTCGCCGCGCGCGCATAGGCGGCGGTCCGGGCTTTGCAGACAGTTCCGGCCATCTATGCTAGGCTCCGTCCGGAGAGGAAACTGGCAAATGAACATCGCCGTTACCCGTGCTGCCGAAGGACTTCCGCGCCGTGCGTTCACGGTCGCCGAGATTCGGCGCATGGTCGAGGCAGGCATCATCGCAGAGGACGAGAATTTCGAGCTGATCGAGGGGGAACTCGTTCCGATGTCGCCCAAAGGCAATCAGCATGAGGTCATCAAGGCAGCGCTTCTGAGCATCATCGCGCGAAACGCGCCGCAGACATTGCGCCTTGCAGTCGAGACCTCGCTCTACCTCAACGAACGCACCTTCGTCGAACCGGACCTCTGCCTCTATCCGAAGCGCATCCTGCCGGAGGACGTGAAGGGCACCGACGTGCTGCTGGCCATCGAGATCGGCGCTTCGTCCCTCGCCTACGATCAGGGCCTCAAGGCGCGGCTCTACGCGCGTCACGGCGTGCAGGAACTTTGGGTCGTCGATGCGGAGAAACGCATCACCTGGGTTCACAAACTGCCTGACGCGGACGCCAACTGGGGCAGCGTCGAGAAAGTTGCTTCGGACGTCGCGTTTTCTCCTGCTGCTTTGCCCGACATCGCGATCCGGATGATCGAGCTCGATTGAGCTTTTGACCTCTCCTGAGCTTCTGTGAGCCGGCAGTCGCGCCCGCCCTTGACATCGCGCTATCACGTCACATCTATAGTTACATGAGACGCGATACGAGACTTTCCGGCATGCTGCACCTGCTCCTCCACATGGCGGAGCGCGGCGGCGCCTGCACCTCCGAACAACTCGCCGGCTACATGGACACCAACCCCGTCGTCGTGCGCCGTACGATGGCGGGCCTGCGCGACGCCGGCATCGTGATGTCCGAAAAGGGACACGGCGGCGGCTGGCGGCTGGCGCGCGAATTGGCCGACATCTCGCTCGCGGAGGTGCATCTGGCGCTCGGTGCACCCGCCCTGTTCGCCTTTGGCAATCGCAACGAGCAGCCGCGCTGCCTCGTCGAACAGGCGGTCAATTCCGCGCTGGACGATACGCTGGGCGAGGCCGAGGCGCTGATCCGCGCTCGACTGTCGACGATCTCGCTCAAGGACATCGCGGAGGATTTCCGCGAACGCATGAAGCGGCATCCGCAAGGCGCGAAAGGAGCGGTGCATGTTTGACGTCATCATCATCGGCGGCAGTTACGCCGGTTTGTCGGCCGCCATGCCGGTCGCCCGCGCGCGCCGCAAACTCGCCGTCGTGGACGCCGGCCTGCGCCGCAACCGCTTCGCGAAAACCTCGCACGGCTTCATCGGCCGCGACGGCCACGCCCCGGGCGCGATCGCCGCAGAGGCCAAGGCGCAGCTGCTCGCCTACCCGACAGTCGAATGGATCGACGGGACTGCAGTCAACGCCGGCGGCGAAGTCGACGCCTTCCGGGTCGAACTGGGTGACGGGCGACGGCTCGAAGGCCGGCGCATCGTGCTGGCCACCGGCATGGAGGACATCTTGCCCGACATGCCCGGCCTGAAGGAACAGTGGGGCGTCGGCGCGGTCATCTGCCCTTACTGCCACGGCTACGAATTCCAGCAGGGCGCGCTTGGCGTTCTCGCCACCGGACCGAACTCGATCCACCAGGCGTTGCTCGTGCCCGACTGGGGCGCCACCACCCTGTTCGTCAACGGCGCCATTGCCGAGGATCAGTTGCCACTGGCAGACCTCACCCGGCGCAACGTCGCCATCGAACGCACGCCCGTCGTCTCGATCGACGGCGAGCCCGGCCAACCCGTCGTGAAGCTGGCAGACGACCGCAGCGTTCCGCTCGCCGGTCTGTTCGTCGCGACGACGGTGCGCATGCCGGATGCAGTCATTCAGGGGCTGGGTTGCGCGACGGAAACCACACGGGCCGGCGCGGCGATCAAGGCCGACATGATGAAACAGACGTCCGTTCCCGGCGTCTTCGCCTGCGGGGACATCACACGCGGCAATGGCTCGGTGCCGCTCGCTGTCGGCGACGGCGCCATGGCAGGTGCGGCTGTCCACCGCTCGCTGGTGTTCCCGGAGACGCTGCCGAAGGCAGCCTAGAGCAACCGCCCTCAGCCGCCTGGATAGTTGGGAGCCTCGCGCGTGATCGTCACGTCATGCGTATGGCTCTCGCGCAGGCCGGCATTGGAGATGCGCACGAACGTCGCCTTGTTGCGGAAATCGGCAAGGTCGCTCGCGCCAACATAACCCATCGCCGCCTTCAGGCCGCCGGCAAGCTGGTGCAGCACGCCGCCGACCGGCCCCTTGTAGGGCACCTGCCCCTCGATGCCCTCAGGCACCAGCTTCAGCGTGTCGCGCACCTCGGCCTGGAAATAGCGGTCGGCCGAGCCGCGCGCCATGGCGCCGACGGAACCCATGCCGCGATAGGCCTTGAAGGAACGCCCCTGGTGCAAATAGACCTCGCCCGGGCTCTCGTCCGTGCCGGCAAGCAGCGAGCCAACCATGGCGGCGGAGGCGCCGGCGGCCAGCGCCTTGGCCAGATCGCCCGAATACTTGATGCCGCCATCGGCGATGACCGAGACGTTGGCGTCACTGGCGACACGGACGGCATCCATGATCGCCGAAAGCTGCGGCACGCCGACACCGGCCACGATGCGCGTCGTGCAGATGGAACCCGGCCCGATGCCGATCTTCACGGCGTCCGCCCCGGCATCGATCAGTGCCTGCGTGCCGGCAGCGGTCGCCACGTTGCCGGCCATGATGCGCACCGAGTTGGACAGCTTCTTGGCCCGCGCCACGGCGTCGAGCACGCGCTGCGAATGGCCGTGCGCGGTGTCGATCACGAGCAGGTCCACGCCGGCGTCGATCAAGCGCTCCGCACGTTCGAATCCGTCATCGCCGACACTGGTCGCGGCAGCGACGCGCAGGCGCCCCTGCGCATCCTTCGCCGCATTTGGGTTGAGTTGCGCCTTCTCGATGTCCTTGACGGTGATCAGCCCGACGCAGTTGAAATCGGCGTCCACGACGAGCAGCTTCTCGATGCGGTGACGGTGGAGCAGCCGCTTGGCCTCGGCCTGCTCGACATTCTCCGTCACCGTGATCAGGTTTTCCCTGGTCATCAGTTCGGCGACCTTCTGCTTCGGGTCGGAAGCGAAGCGGACGTCGCGGTTGGTGAGGATGCCGACCAGCCGGCCGGATCGCTCGACCACCGGAATGCCCGAAATGCCGTGCGCGCGCATCAGCGCCTGCGCTTCTCCAAGCGTCGCTTCCGGGCCGATGGTGACCGGGTTGACCACCATGCCCGACTCGAACTTCTTCACCTGCCGCACTTCCTCGGCCTGCTGCGTCGGCGTCAGGTTGCGGTGGATGACTCCGATGCCGCCAGCCTGCGCCATGGCGATCGCCAGCCGCCCTTCGGTCACGGTATCCATGGCGGCCGAAAGGATCGGCACGTTCAAGTCGATGTCGCCGGCGATGCGGGTGCGGATATCGGTCTGCCCCGGCAGCACTTCGGAATGCCCGGGCTGCAGCAGCACGTCGTCAAACGTCAGCGCCAGAGCGCCCGTGGCTGTTTCGATGATCCTGGCCATGCCGACTCCCGGTGTGAACGGTTAAACGCTGAAGGCGCGCAGGCTGCGGCCGGCGCGACTCGAACAACGTCCCTGTTGGGATTGGCGGCGGCTGGTACCACGTCCGCCGCACATTGAAAAGCTGCGCTCTGTGGCTGTGCACGCGTCCGTGAAGCCTGTGCCAGCCGAAATCGCGCGACAGCGCCCGACCGCCATGCTACCGCGCCGGCCGGTCGAGACCGACACACGCCGGCCGTCGCCAGCAAAGGCCGCGTGTCGCCGTGAACCGTTCCGTCCCGCTCATCCTCGCCGTCGCCCTGTTCATGGAGAACATGGACTCGACGGTGATCGCGACCTCGCTCCCGGCGATTGCCGCCGACATCGGCGCCAGTCCGATTGCGCTGAAGCTGGCGCTCACCTCCTACCTCGTGTCTCTCGCCGTCTTCATTCCGATCAGTTCGTGGATGGCCGACCGGGTCGGCGCCAAGCGCGTCTTCCGCTGGGCCATCGCCGTCTTCGTGCTCGGCTCGATCTGCTGCGCCGTGTCCGGCTCGCTCGTCGAATTCGTCGCGGCGCGCTTCCTGCAGGGCATGGGCGGCGCCATGATGACGCCGGTTGCCCGGCTCGTGCTCCTGCGCACCACCCCGAAGCGCGAGCTTGTTTCGGCGATGGCCTGGCTGACCGTACCGGCGCTGCTCGGACCGCTGGTCGGCCCTCCGGTCGGCGGCTTCATCACCACCTATGCGTCATGGCACTGGATTTTCCTCATCAACGTGCCGATCGGCATCGCTGGCAACTTCTTCGCCGGCCGGCTGCTGCCGGAGATCGAACAGCGCGAACCGCGGCCGATCGACGCCAGGGGCTTCATGCTTTCGGGCATCGCCGCCTCCGGCCTCGTCTTCGGCCTGTCGGTGATCAGCCTGCCGGCGCTGCCGCTCTGGGTCGGGTTCGCGACGCTCGCCATCGGCGCGGTCGCGGCTGCACTCTATGTGCGCCACGCGCGGCGGCATCCGGCTCCCATCCTCGATTTCCGGCTGTTCGCGACCCCGACCTTCCGCGCCGCCGTCGTCGGCGGCTCGTTCTTCCGCATCGGCATCGGCGCGATCCCCTTCCTGCTGCCGCTGATGCTCCAGCTCGGTTTCGGCCTGACGCCCTTCGCCTCGGGCATGCTGACTTTCGTTTCAGCTTTCGGCGCCATCTCGATGAAATTCCTGGCGCCATTCACGCTGCGCACCGGCGGCTTCCGCAACGTACTGATCTTCTCGTCCTTCGTCGGCGGCGTGTTCGTGGCGCTCAATGCCGCCTTCTCGTCGTCCACTCCGGCAGCCGTCATCGTCGGCGTGCTGGCGCTGGGTGGCTTCCTGCGTTCGCTCTTCTTCACCTCGGTGAACGCGCTTGCCGTGGCCGACATCGAGCCTGACGACCTGGGTCAGGCGACGGCGCTCTCCGCCGTGTTCCAGCAGTTTTCGGTGGCACTCGGTGTCGCCGTTGCAGGTGGCATTCTGGAAGGTGCTACCCTTTTCGGGCATGGCGCAACAAGCGACGCGGCCTTCGTTGCCGCCTTTGTCGGCGTCGGCTGCATCACGACGCTGTCTTGCCTCTCCTTCGTGCGCCTGCCGGCCGATGCCGGAAGCGGGGTCTCCGGCCAGCGCGAAAAACGGCGGCAGGAACCGACCCGCCCCGCCTGATCTGCCGAAGCGGCCGATCCTGCCGCGCTCACTTCCGACCCTTGAAGCCGCGCGCCAGCAGATAGAGTTCGACGGAAGCGTCGCGCGATGCCGGCGGCTTGACGTGATGCACGCTGCGGAAATTCTTCTTCAGCATGTCGAGCAGCTCGGTCTCGGTCCCACCCTGGAAGGTCTTGCAGAGAAAGTGCCCGCCGGGCTTCAGGACCTGCACCGCGAATTCGGCGGCCGTCTCGCACAGATGCATCGTGCGCAGATGGTCGGTGCGGCGATGCCCCGTGGTTGGCGCCGCCATGTCGGAGAGCACCACGTCCGGCTCGCCGCCGACCGCGTCGAGCAGCGCCTGCGGGGCGCCGTCGTCGAGAAAGTCCATCTTGAGGAACCTGACGCCGGGCACCGCGTCCATGTCGAGGTAGTCGATCGCGGCCACCAGCGTCGCCTCGTCGGTCGAGCCCGTACGATCCGCCGCCACCTGGCTCCAGCCACCCGGCGTTGCGCCGAGGTCGATGACACGGTCGCCACGCTTCAGAAGCTTGTAGCGATCATCGATCTCGATGAGCTTGTAGGCAGCGCGCGAGCGATATCCCTCGGCCTTGGAGCGCTGCACGTAGGGGTCGTTGAGGTGGCGCTCCAGCCAGCGCCGCGACGATTCCTTCAGGCCCCTCTTCTTCGTCACCTTGGTGCGAAGTACACGTGTCGGCGCGATACCGCCGGGTTTTGCCGTGGCTTTGCCCGCTGATTTGCCCGCTGATTTTCCGGGCGGCTTGCCGGGTGGCTTGCGACCGGTCACTGGCGCTGTCCTTCGGGCCGGCGGCGCCACACGCCCTCCTCCGCCATCAACTCTGTCAGGATGCCCTCACGCAAACCACGGTCGGCGACCCGCAGCCGCTCCGACGGCCACACCGCGCGGATGCCTTCGAGAATGGCGCATCCCGCCAGCACGAGATCGGCGCGGTCCGGCCCGATGCAGGGGTTGGCGACGCGCGCGGCGAAATCCCAGCCGAGCAGCTTCTCGATCATCTCGTCGACACTCGTGCGGTCCATCCACAGCCCGTCGACGCGGCGGCGGTCGTAGCGGTCAAGGCCGAGATGCACGCCGGCCAATGTCGTCACCGTGCCCGACGTGCCGAGCAGATGGAAGCGTCCGCCCTCGCGCAGATGATCGAGCCGGCCCGAACCGCGGAAGCGGCTGATATGACCGACGACTTCGTCCACCATCGCCTGGAAGGATTCGCGCGTCACGTCGCGGCCGCCGAAGCGCTCGGCGAGCGACACCACGCCGACCGGCAGCGAGGTCCACGACACGATGTGATTGGCTAGGCGCGGCGAGCGCCGCTGCGACAGGTCGATGAGCGCGATCTCCGACGATCCGCCACCGATGTCGAACAGCACCACGCCCTGTGTGTCGCGCTCGACCAGGGAACCGCAGCCGGAGACGGCGAGGCGCGCCTCGGTCTCACGGTCGATGATCTGCAGGCGGATGCCGGTTTCCGCCTCGACGCTGGCGAGGAACTCTTCACCGTTCGCAGCGGCACGGCAGGCCTCGGTGGCGATCAGCCGGGCGCGCCGGATCGGGCGCGCCTGCAACTTGTCGGCACAGATCTTCAGCGCTCCGATGGCGCGCTCCATCGCCGCGTCGCTCAGCCGTCCTGTCGCGGACAGCCCCTCGCCCAGCCGCACGATGCGCGAGAACGCATCGACGACGCGGAACTGGCCGGGGCGCGTCGGCGTGGCCACCAGCAGCCGGCAGTTGTTGGTTCCGAGATCGAGGGCAGCGAAAGCGGCGTCGTGCCCCGGAAACCGAGGCGGCAGGGGCCGAGAAGCGGGCGCCGGCTGATTCGGAGGATTCGGGGATGCGGCGGGGCTCGGCTGGGCGGCACCGGCCTGCCCTTCAGGGCGCGCAAACACCTTGCGACCGCGCTTGCGCTTCCGTCGCTTGCGTCCATGCGGGCGCTGGGCATCATCCGTTCGCGGCGCGCTGCCTGCAGCGCCATCCGTCCGGGCAGATTCGCCGCCGGGGTGGATTCCGGCACCTGACGAACCCCGTGACGCCCCTTCTGCCGACGTGGTTGCGTCGGAATCGGGATGCTTCACTTTATTCCTTTTGGCGCGGCGCGAACCCTGCGGACGCAGCCGGCACTCCATTCTTCGGTTGCATACACACTAGCAAAGCGGCGAAACCGCACAAGTGCCTCATGCTGCACTGCCGCAATACCGCCCCAGCGATGCGCCAGGGTTGCGGCACGCAGTGAAAGACTATTTGTTTGACCGATTCGATGCCGGGCGGCATGAGAAGGTCGGAGAACAGGCTTGGGGCAGCCGGCGTAATGGGTTGGAAGGACTACTTCTGGGCATCGATCGGCTTCGTCGCAGTAGGCGTCGCTGTCTGGGTGCTGTGGCACGAGTTGCGCGGTATCTCCTTCGACGACTTCTGGGTCAGCATCACCGCGATCAAATGGCACAACTGGGCGATGGCGTTGCTCGGCGCGGTGCTCGCCTATGCTGCGATCGCCGGCTACGACCACATGGCGCTCAGCCACATCGGCCGCAGCTTCCCGTGGCTGTTCGTCACCCTCTGCTCGTTCACCACCTACGCGCTGTCGCACAACATCGGCGGTTCGGTGGTGTCGGGGGCGGTGATCCGTTTCCGCGCCTACGGCTCGCGCGGGCTGACCATGCACGAGGTCGGCATCGTCGTCGCCTTCGCGTTCTTCACCTTCATCCTGTCGGCAGCGCTGGTCGCGGGCGTGATCTTCCTGATCGCTCCCGAGGTCATCGACCGGTTCGTCAATTTCGACAGCCTGCCGATCAAGCTCTCCAGTTCCACCGGAGTCCTCCTGCTCGGTCTGGTCCTGCTCTATGTCATCGGCAGCCTGTTCCAGATGCGGCCGCTGGAGATCGGCAAGCTCAAGCTTGAATATCCACGTCCGGGCATCGTGCTGCGGCAGCTGACGATCGGTCCGGCCGAAATCGTCTTCGCGGGAATGATCTTCTATTTCGCGCTGCCGGAAGCCGGAAATCCCGGCTTCATCGTCGTGCTTGGCGTCTTCGTCGTCGCCTTCGCGCTGGCCACCAGCACGCATGCCCCCGGCGGCCTCGGCGTCTTCGAACTGGTGGCGCTCACCGGCCTTTCAGACATGAACAAGGCCGACGTGCTTGCCGCCCTTGTCGTGTTCCGCCTGCTCTACTTCATCCTGCCGCTGCTCATCGGCCTCGTGATCGTCATCATCTTCGAGCGCCGGCAATTCCTCTCGCGCTGGCAGCGCGACCAGCCGCCGGCTCCGCCGGTGTCGCAGGCGCCCGACGCCGGCTGAACCGGCTCAGCCCAGCACCGACCCAATCGCATCGGCCGTCGCACGCACCACGATGTCGGCCTCCTCCTTCGTCAGGCAGAGCGGCGGGGCGAAGCCGATGATGTCGCTCTGCGGCATGGCGCGACCGATGACGCCGCGTTCGAGCATCGCCGCGGCCACCTGCGGCGCAATCTTCCTTGCGGGGTCGAAGAAGACGCGGTCGGCCTTGTCTTCGACGAGTTCGACGGCCGCGAGCATGCCGTCGCCGCGCACATCGCCGACATTGGCATGGTCGCCGAGCGCCTTCTGCAGCTCGGCACGGAAGTACGGACCCACTGCCGCCGCATTGTCCACCAGCCCGAGTTCGTCGATCACCTCAAGGTTGGCCACGCCGGCGGCGGCGCAGAGCGGATGCGCGGCATAGGTCCAGCCATGCCCGATCGGCCCGAGCCTGTCAGAGCCCTGCACCAGCACCTGCCAGACCTTGTCGGACACGATGACGCCCGACAGCGGCGCGTAGGCCGAGGTCAGTCCCTTGGCGATGGTGATCAGGTCGGGCGCGATGCCGTAGTGGTCGGAGCCGAACATCATGCCCATGCGGCCGAAGCCGGTGACAACTTCGTCTGCGACCAGCAGCACGTCGTACTTCTTCAGCACCGCCTGGATCTTCTGCCAGTAGCCCGCCGGCGGCGGCACGATGCCGCCCGTGCCGAGGATCGGCTCGCCGATGAACGCGGCGATCGTGTCCGGACCTTCCGCGAGGATCATCTCTTCGAGCCTGTCGGCGCAGAACTGAGCGAACTGCTCCTCGCTCAGCGAACGATCCTCACGGCGGAAGTAATAAGGCGCTTCCGTATGGAGGATCGGCGCGCGCGGTAGGTCGAAGGGGTTGTGGAAGACGTGCAGGCCGGTGAGCGAGCCGGTCATGATCCCCGAGCCATGATAGCCCCGCCAGCGCGAGATGATCTTCTTCTTCTCGGGCCGGCCGAGCACGTTGTTGTAGTACCAGATCAACTTGATGTTGGTCTCGTTGGCGTCGGAGCCGGAGAGCCCGAAAAAGACCTTCGACATGCCCTCAGGCGCGCGGTCGATGACCATCTTCGCCAGCGTGATGGAGGCGTCCGACCCGTGTCCGGCATAGGCGTGGTAGTAGGCGAGTTGCTTTGCCTGCGCCGCAATGGCGTCGGCGATCTTCTGGCGGCCGTAGCCGACATTCACGCAGTAGAGCCCTGCGAACGCATCGAGGCTGGTACGGCCGTTCACGTCGGTCACGTAGACGCCCTCGCCGCCGGCCATGACCCGCGTCGGCGACTCGCCGCGCGCGTGCATGCCCATATGCGTCGAGGGATGGAAAAAGTGGTCGCGGTCCCAGGCGGTGCGCTCATTGGAAAGGTCGGACATCGGAAACCTCCTGAGGGAAACGTGACGTGGATGGGAGTGGCCGGCAGCGCCGGCGTCAGTAGACCTGTTCGTAGAGGTCGCAGATCTCCGCCGGCGGCCGGCCGTCGAGGAAGGCGATCTCACCCTGCTTGTGCCTGACGTACATGTCGGCGAAGCCCTGCGGAAACCAGCCCGCGACGGTCGTGTTTTCGGCAAACCGCTGCAGCGCTTCCGGCAGCGATTGCGGCAGCCGCAGATAACCGCGCGCCGCGAGCGCGGCGGTGTCCAGCAGCGACAGGTCTTCGGTCGTCGCGTCGGGCGTCGACAACCCTTCCTCGATGCCCTGCACGCCGGCATGCACGATGGCCGCGAGCTGCAGATGCGGGCTGGCGGCGGCGTCCGCCGCGCGGAACTCGAAATTGAACTGCGCCGCCTTGGCGACATCGCTCATCTCCGACACCGGGCAGATGCGCACCGAGGCCTCGCGGTCGCGATAGCCGAGATTGTTGAAGGCCGCGCTCCAGCGGTGCGGCATCAGGCGAATGTAGGAGACGATGCTCGGTGCGGTGATCGCCACGATCGAATCGAGGTACTTCAGCACGCCGGCGACGAAGCTGCCGGCCTTGGCCGCAAGCTCGTGCTTGCCGGCCGCATCCCACGTCGCCGGTGTGTCGCCGTCGAGGAAACTCAGATGGATGTGCACGCCGTTGCCGACGCCGGCCGGGTCGCGGATCGGCGTGAACGTGATCTCGCGGTCTTCGCGGTGCGCCACCGCGCGCAGCAGTTCGCGCACGATTGTCACATTGTCGGCGATCCGCACACCACGCGCAGGCCCCATCGTAACCTCGAACTGCCCGGCGCCGAACTCGCGCATGAAGGTGTCGGGCTCAACTCCAGCGACACGCATCGCGGCGATCAACGTCTCGGCGAAACGGCGATTCTTGCGAAAGGCAGTCGTGGAGAAGCAGTCGCCCAGCACGGGAGCCGCGCCGCGGAACTGAAACTCCTGCTCGAAGGCGCCCTGCAGCGTCAGCCCGGTGACCCTGTGCAGCCGCTCCAGCGCAGCCTCGAGGATCGAGCGCGTGCACATCTCCCATGGCTTGCCGTCGGTGTGGCGGATGTTGCCGAGCACGAAATGTTCGACCGGCACGCCATCCTCGAAGTCGACGCGCACGCGCGCTGCCTCGTCCGGGATCAGCACGAGGTCGCCGAACGAACCGTAGGGGCTGTCGGAGATCGAATCGAAGCAGGTGATCTGCACGTTGGTCGGCGTCCAGCCGATGCCACGCTTCGTCCGCTTGTCGAACTGCACGGCGGGGAAGGCCTTGCCGCGCACCTTTCCGGCAAAGTCCGTGCAACACGCGATGATCATTTCCTCAGGCTTCATTGCCGTCCCCGTTCTTCATTGTCGGCGGTGAAAGCCGCAGCGTGTCCCACGTCTCGATGCGCCCGCGCGTCGCCGGCCAGTCGGCCTGCGACACCTTCACGATCAGCGCCTCGATGAAGGCCACCGGACAAATTGCGGTGTCCCATGCCGTATCGTTTTCGATCGGCAGCGCGACCACATGGTCGCTGTGGCGTGCGATCGGCGACATCCACTTGTCGGTGATCAGCACGATGGTCGGATGGCGCGTACTCTCGATGCGCTCCGCCAGCCGCGCGAGATCGGGCTGATAGCGGCGGAAGTCGAACAGCACGACCACGTCCTGCTTGCGCATCGAGAGCACCTGGTCCGGCCAGTCTTCCTGATTGGCCGGCAGGTGGTGGATGCGCGGGCGTATCTGCCGCAGATGCTGCGAGAGCAGTCGCGCTATGCTGTCGCTGATGCGTCCGCCGAGCAGGAAGATCGCACGCGCCGGATCGGAGAGCAGCGCCGCGATGGCATCGAACTGCGCCTGCGAAACGCTGGCCGCCATCTGCCCGAGAATGCCCGCCGCGCGGAGCGCATAGTCGGCGACGAAATCGCCGTCCCCGAGCTTTTCCGTCGCCTTCAGGTCTAGCGGCGAACGGCTGGCTTCGCGCAATTCGGCGATCAGCTGGCGCTGGAACTCCTGATAGCCACCGAAACCGATCTTGCTGACGAAGCGCGTGATCGACGGTGCGCTGACACCGGTTCGCTCCGCCAGTTCCTGGATCGTCTGCAGCGCGCCGAACGGATAGTCGGCCAGCACGGCGTTGGCGATCTTGCGCTCGCTTGCGGTCAGTTTCGCGGCTTCCTGCCGGATCGTCTCACGCACGGTCATCGCACGCTGCCGCCCATTTCTTTCTGCAATTTTCACTCACGGAGCCCGCAGTTATCCACCTTGAAAAAAATTAGTCAAACAAGGATTGGTTGATTGACTCTGATCCAAAAGTTTCCTTCATTTGTCAGACAGTGTCAGTCGCATCGACCGGGCGGGAATGTTGCAGTATTCCGACATCGCGACCTCCAAGTTGGCAACCAGGTTGCTGACCTCGCGCGATCCCCAGCCGGTCGAGCTGATCAATGCCGATGGCGCCGCCCCGTTCGTCCTGTCTTGCGAGCATGCCGGCCGCGCCATCCCTGAGGCGCTCGGCGACCTGGGCGTCGCGCCTGCCGACATGGAGCGGCACATTGCCTGGGATGTCGGAGCCGAGGCCGTCTCGCGCGCGCTGTCCGACCTGCTCGACGCGCCGCTGCTCCTGCAGCGCTACAGCCGTCTCGTCATCGACTGCAACCGGCCGTTCGAGGCGCCGGACTGCATGCCCGCCGTCAGCGACGGAACCGCCATTCCCGCGAATGCCGCGCTCACCGACGACGATCGCCAGCTCCGTTTCGAGGAAATTCACCAGCCCTTCCACGACGCATTCACCGGGCTGCTCGACCGCCGTGGCGTGGCCGGCATGCCGAGCGTGCTCGTCTCGGTCCATTCCTTCACGCCGCGTCTGCTCGGCGGCAGGCAGCGGCCCTGGGCGCTCGGAGTGCTGTCGAACCGCGATGCCAGCTTCGCCGAAAGCTTCCTCGACGAGTTCCAGGCGCGCCATCCCGATATCATCTCGGCGCACAACGAGCCTTACGTCGTCGAGGACATCTCCGACTACACGATTCCCGTGCATGGCGAGCGGCGCGGCCTGCCGCACCTGCTGCTGGAAATCCGCAACGACCTGATCGCCGACGGCGCTGGCCAGTCGCATTGGGCAAGGCTGCTGGCCGACACGCTGGTCGCCGCCCGAGCAAAGGACAATGACGATGGCCGCTGATTTCCCCACGACGCGCGAACTGCCGCTCGAGCCGAAGAGCTCCGCGCTGCTCTTCATCGACGTGCAGAACTTCGCCGTGCGCCGCGACGGCGGCGAGTTCAAGGACGTCCCGGACAGCGACATCAACGGCAAGTATGCCTACTATTTCGAGCGCCTGAGATCGCTCGTCATCCCCAACATGCAGCGGCTGCAGAAGGCCTTCCAGGGCGCCGGCATCGAGGTGCTCTACACCACCATCGAAAGCCTGACGAAGGACGGTCGCGACCGCAGCCTCGACTACAAGATCACGGGCTTCCACGTGCCCAGGGGCTCATGGGACGGCAAGGTGATCGACGAGATCGCACCCGGCGACGACGAGATCGTGCTGCCAAAGACGTCGTCCAGCGTCTTCGTCTCCACCCACATCGACTACCTGCTGCGCAATCTCGGCGTGAAGCAGCTGGTGCTGTCCGGCCTTGTCACGGACCAGTGCGTCGAGTCCGCAGTCCGCGACGCCTGCGACCTCGGCTATCTGGTGACGCTCGTGCCCGATGCCTGCGCCACCTACACGCAGGAGCGTCACGACAACACGCTGCGCGCCATCAAGGGATACTGCCGACAGGTGAGCACCGACGACCTGATCAGGGAGATCGGGCAGAGCTAGACGCGAGCAACACGCAAAGGCCGACGGACAAAGAGGGGAACCAAAAGATGGCCAGTTCGGAAGACGCAGTGAAAGCAGCATGGAAGGCGCTCGACGCCGACCGTGGATACGCCACCGACCTGACGCAGAAGCTGGTCCGGGTTCCGACCGTGAACCCGAAATTCATCGTCGATCCCGCTCAGAACCAGGAGTCCAAAGCGCAGGACCTGGTCGAGGCCGAGCTGAAGTCGATCGGCATGTCCGTCGATCGTTGGGACGTCTTCGATGATCGCCCCAACGTCATCGGCACCATCGCCGGGGAAGAAAAGAACAGCTTGCTGCTCTGCGGCCACATCGATGTCGTGCCGGTGGGCGATCGCAGCACTTGGTCCGTCGATCCGTTCGGCGGCGAGATCAAGAACGGCCGTCTCTACGGCCGCGGCGCGATCGACATGAAGAACGGCATCGCCGCCGCGATCGGCGCGGTACGCGCCATCCGCAAGGCCGGCATCGAGCTCAAGGGCCGCGTCGCCATGCACTCCGTGGTCGACGAGGAAACCGGCGGCTTCGGCGCCATCGACGCAGTGAAGAAGGGCTACCTCGCCGAGGCTGCCATCATCACCGAACCGAGCTGGGGCGAGATCCAGGTCTGCGAAGGCGGGCTCGAATGGATCCGCATCACAATCACCGGTCGTCAGGGCCATTCCGCCTGGCGCTACAACGAGATCTGGCCGCAGCGCGACGAGCCGGCGCGCCTGCGCCCCGCGGTCAACGCGATCGACATCGCCGCCCGCTTCCTCGAAGCGCTGCGCCAGTTCGAAAGCTCGCGATGCCGCGCCCGTTCGCATCCGCTGCTGCCACCCGGCATGAACACGATCAATGTCGGCGTCATCCGCGCCGGCGCCGGCCTTGGTCCCGACGGTCTGCCCTTGATCATGACCAACCCGGCGATCATTCCGGACGTCGCGGTGATCGACCTCGACTACAAGTTCCTGCCGAGCCAGACGAGCAAGGAGATCCGCGCCGAGTTCGAGGCCTTCGTGCACCATTTCTGCCAGCAGGACCTCTGGCTGCAAGAGAATCCGATCAAGGTTCAGTGGGAGCTGGGCGGGTTGCACTTCCCGCCGATGAACACGTCGCCCGACCACCCGCTGGCGCAGTCGCTGCTTCGGCGCCGCACCGAACTGGGCGGCAAGCCCAAGATCGCCGGCTTCATCGCTGTCGCCGATTGCGCCCACTATGCGGGCGCAGGCGTCGATGCGATGATCTGCGGAGCCAGCGGCGACGGGTTCCACGGCACCGACGAATACGTGGACATCGCCTCCCTCGAGGAGACGACCAAGACACTCACGGCCGCCATCATCGACTGGTGTGGCGTCCGCTGATCAAGCAGGCAGAAAAAAGGGGAACGATCATGAGACTCACTACGCTTAGAAATGCGCTTCTTGCGGCCGCCGTCGTGGCCGCCATGCCCGCCCTCGCTCAGGACAAGGTCACCAAGATCGGCATTCTGGCGCCGCTCACCGGTGGCGCGGCGGCAGACGGCAACGAGATGGTCAACGGCGCCAAGCTCGCCGTCGACGAGATCAACGCGGCAGGCGGCGTCGCCGGCTACAAGCTGGAAGTCGTCGTCGGCGACACGCAGAACCAGGAAGCCGACGCGGTGACCAGCGCCTTCGAGCGCCTTGCCGGTGATCCCGATGTCAACGCCATGATGACCGGCTATGCCAGCGGCTCGAACTTCGAGATCGAGTTGATGGCCGAGCAGGAGATGCCGTACATCCTGTCGGCCAACTCCAGCCAGACCCGCGACATCATCTCGCCGAGCCCGGACAAGTTCCCGACCGTGTGGTCGCTGACGCCGTCCTACGACGCCTACGAGACCGCAATGGTCCCGGTCGTCGAGCAGATCGAGAAGAGTGGCATCAAGCTGCCGAACAAGAAGGCAGCGCTGATCTCCTCGGACAACCCGTACTCCAAGACCATCATGGACGGGATGAAGAAGAACCTGGAGGCTGCGGGCTGGACCGTCGTCTCGGCCGATCTCCTGCCCTTTGGCGAGATCAACGACTGGCGTGCCTTCCTTGCGCGCGTCCGCCAGGACGAGCCGGCCCTGATCGTCAACACCGACTACCTGCCGGGCAATGCCGCGAAGTTCGTGACCCAGTTCCTCGAGCAGCCGACGAACAGCCTGGTATTCATCCAGTACGCGCCGTCGGTGCCTGAATTCCTCGAACTGACCAAGGAGCACTCGACCGGCATCATGTACAACATGCTCGGGGGCCCGCTGGACGTGCCGAAGAACCCGCGTGCCGGCGAAGTCGCCAAGAAGTTCCAGGAGAAGTACGGCGTGGCGAGCGGTGCCTACGGCGTCGCGCTCTATGAGCAGGTCTATGTCTACGCCGAGGCCCTGGCCAAGGTGGGCGACGCCTCCAAGCGCCTTGAGATCGGCCAGGCCATCGGCGCGACCGAGAAGCAGATCGCCTCGGGCGCGCTGAAGTTCGACCCGGCGACGCACCTCGCGGTGCAGGGTGACGATGCGATCCCGATCCAGTTCTTCCAGATCTGGGACGGCCAGCGCAACCTGTTCTATCCGGAGGCCTACGCTTCCGGAGCGTTCCAGACGCCGCCCTGGATCAAGCAGTAAGCATCGTGACAATCGACCGCGCGGGCCTTCGCCCGCGCGGTTCCTCCTTCCGGACAATCATCGCACGATGACAGCAACTCCGCTTCTCGAAGCTCGCAGCCTGACGCGCCGCTTCGGCGCCTTGAAGGCCGTCGATGACGTGTCTTTCAGCGTCCCGGCCGGACAGGTGTTCGGCATCGCCGGACCGAATGGCAGCGGCAAGAGCACGCTGTTCAACATCATCACCGGAATTCCCTTCCCGCCCTCGAGCGGCGAGGTGCTGCTCAACGGCAAGCCGGTGCAGGGCATGCGCCCGCACCAGATCAGCCGGGCGGGCGTTCTGCGCACCTTCCAGAAGGATGCCGAGTTCGCCACGCTGTCGGCTTACGACAACGTCTATACGAGCGCCGTCTACTGCGCTGGATTTGGCCGCGCTGCGGCCGATGAGGCCGCGCGACAGGCGCTCGACGATGTCGAATTGCCGCCGTCGCGGCGCGGCAAGGCCGCCGCGGAACTCTCCGTATTCGAGCGCAAACAGTTGATGATCGCCTCGGCCATCGCCAGCGCACCCAAGGTGGTGTTGCTCGACGAACCCGCCGCCGGCCTGACCAAGCCCGAGGTCGCCGGCCTCTCCAAACTCATCCGCACCGTGCGTGGCCGCGGCATCACCATCGTGCTCATCGAGCACGTGCTGGCGCTGCTGCTGGACGTTTCGGAGCACCTGATGGTCCTGAATTACGGCAAGGTAATCGCCGAAGGCAGCCCGAACGACGTGGTGCGCGACCAGAATGTGGTCGAGGCCTATCTCGGAACCCGCGAGGCTGCGAAATGAGCCAGGCTCCCCTCGCCCTCGATGTGCGCGACATTCGAGCCGGCTACGATTCCTACGACGTGCTGCACGGCATGAGCCTGCATGTCGGCAGCAACGAGCGCATCGGCCTGTTCGGCCCCAACGGGCATGGCAAGACGACGCTGCTCAACGCCATCTCCAAGGTGATCAAGGTAAGCGGCGGCAGCGCCAGCTTCATGGGCGAACCGCTGGCCGGTCTCTCCTCGCGCGCCATCGTCGAACGCGGTTTGATCCACGTGCCGCAGGCGAACCATCTGTTCCCCGACATGGAGATCATGGAGACGCTGGAGCTCGCCGCCTTCACCAGGCGGGCTCGCGCCGAGCGCAAGGCCAATCTCGACTACGTGCTCAACCTCTTCCCGCGCCTCGCCGAACGGCGCCGGCAGCAGTGCAAGACGCTGTCCGGCGGCGAGCGGCAGATGCTGTCGATCGGCGTCGGACTCATGTGTGCCCCACGCATGCTCATGCTGGACGAGCCGACGCTCGGGCTGTCGCCCAAGCTGAAGCAGGAACTCGCCGACGCCATTGCCGGGATCGGCCAGCGCGGCATGCCGATGCTGATCGTCGAACAGGACATCGCCTTCGTGCTGTCGCTGGTCGACCGCATGTATTTTGTCGACCACGGGGAGATCGCACGCGAGATCGACCGCGGCAGCGACGTCGATCATCAGGAAATCATGGACATGTATTTCGGGGAGCGCGCAGCGACATGACGCTCGACACGCTCAGCACCGTCCTTGTCAGCGGTATCGTGCTGGCCTCGGTCTACGCACTCATCGCCAGCGGCCTGTCCTTGGTGTGGACCACGCTCGGCATCTTCAACTTCGCCCACGGCGCGCTGATGACGCTCGCCGCCTACCTCGCATGGACCGTCTCCGATGCTGCCGGACTGGATCTGTGGCTGGGCGCCGGCATCGCTGTAGCGATCGCAGGCGTCGTCGCTGCCGGCATCCTCATCGAACGCCTCATCATCCGCCCCTTCTACGACCAGAAGGACCTGCTGCTCATCACCGTCATGAGCACCCTTGCCGCGATGATCTTCATCGAGAAGGGCACGCAGATGATCTGGGGCGCGCGGCTGAAGCAGCTCAGCCCCGTCATCCCCGGCCAGGTCAATTTCCTGGGCACGAACATCTCGGCCCAGGAGACGCTGATCATCGCGCTGTCTCCGCTGCTTCTTGGCGCGCTCTTCCTCTTCCTGCGCAATTCCCGCATCGGCCGCGGCATCCGTGCCGTCGGCCAGAACCCGAACGCCGCAAAGCTCATCGGAATCGACGTGTCCCGGCTCTTCATCATCACCTTCGCGCTATCGGCCGTTCTGGCCGGCGTGACCGGCATCCTGCTCGGCTCGGTACGCATGGTGACGCCTGCGTTCGGGGCTGAACCGCTGGTGAAGGCGCTCATCATCGTGATCTTCGGCGGGCTCGGCTCGCTCGGCGGCACCATTGTCGCGGCTTACCTCCTCGGCCTTCTCGAAGCCTTCCTGATCTTCTTCATCGGCATCTATTGGGCGCCATCGATGATCTTCCTGCTCCTGATCCTCATCCTGCTGGTGAGGCCGCAGGGACTGCTGGGCAAGGTGGTGCGCTGATGTTCAACGCAAAGAACCTGGTTCTTGCCGCACTGGTCGTCATCGGGCTGATCGTGCCGCTGGTGGTGCAGGACACCTACATCCGCCACCTGTTCATCATGGCCTTCATCTTCGCCGTCGTCGCGTCCAGCTGGGACCTGAGCCTCGGCTACGCAGGCATCTTCAATTTCGGCCATGTCGCCTTCTTCGGGATCGGCGTCTATGCCGCCGGCCTGACGGCGAAGCTGCTCGGCGTGGACCCATGGATTGCGATGCTGCTGGGTGGCGTCGGCGCTTCGGCGGCGGCCGCTCTTGTTGCCCTGCCGGTCGTGCGTCTGCAGGGCGTCTATGTCGTGCTCGTGACTTTCGCCTTCAGCCAGCTCGTGCTGCAGGTCGTCATCAGCCAGTCGCAGGTCACCGGCGGCACGCAGGGGCTGATCCGCGTGCCGACCATCGAGCTCTTCGGCTACAATTTCCTGCGCGACTTCAAGTTCGGCTACTACTACGTCGCCTTCGCCATGCTGCTCGTTTCGGTGTTCTGCCTGAGACGGCTGGCGCGATCCAATTTCGGCCTCTCCATCGTCGCCATGCGCGACAATGAGGACTACGCCGCGTCGCGCGGCATTCCGATCGCGCTGCAGCGCCTCAAGGTGCTGCTGCTCAGCGCCTTCTTCGCCGGGCTGGCGGGCGGCTTCTACGTCATCTACCTGCGCGTCGCCTCGCCCGAGGTTTTCAACTTCTCGAACAGCTCGCTGATCCTCTCGATGGTGCTGCTTGGGGGCGTCTCCACCATCTACGGGCCGGTGTTTGCTGCGCTGGCGCTGACCTTCCTCTCAGAAGGTCTGGCCAATTTCGAAGGCCTCGCCGAAGGTCGCTTCATCCTCATCGCTGTAGCCATGATCGTGGTGCTGGTGTTCCTGCCCAAGGGCCTCGCCTCGGCCATCCCCAAACGCTGGACGGGAAAGGCCGCCGACGCGGCACCCGCGCAGGCCGCCGTCAGCCCGAAAGCCTGACGCGCTCGAAGCGGGTCAGGCTGCTGTAGCGCTTGTTGGGCCCTAGCACGCGCCACTGCTCGATCCAGCGATCGTGGTCGATGAAGATCACGCGTCCGCGATAGAGATCGTCGCCGCACTGGTGCATCAGCGTCTGGCTGACAACTGCGCGGACATCGACGAACAGGCGCCCGTCGGGGAAGAATACCCTGACCAGGCCGTGACTCGGCTCGAGCCGGTACTCACGCGAGCCCTGAAAACTGCGGCCTTCCGTCGAAACGTAACCGCGCTCGACAAACCGATCGGCCGTGATCGTCGCGCACCCTTTGAAGGTGTAGCGGGACCGGGCTCGGTGATCGACCAGACGCCGGCGCGAACGCCATTCTCCCGCGAGGTGGTTGGCGAGCCATGCGGCGGACTGGTCGAAGGCCTGGTTCACGCGCAGGCGCACACGGTCATGTTCACATGCATGTTACCGCCACAATATGCGTAACAAGATCGGAGTTGCCACCGTATCTCTTTGCGAACGACATCAGAACACTTCGGGGAGGTTGAGCATGACATCCAGACGGCTGTTCCTGCAGGCTGCTTGCGGCGGCGTCGCGCTGCTCGCCGGGCTCGGCTCCCGCCGTGCGTCGGCCGCCGCCGAAGGCAAGTTTGAAGTCGCGCACACCGACGACGAATGGCGTGCCATGCTGACCGAGGAGCAGTACGCGGTGCTGCGCGACAGCGCCACCGAGCGGGCGTTCACCAGCCCGCTGCTTGACGAACATCGGCGGGGCACCTTCGCCTGCGCCGGATGCGATCAGGACCTGTTCTCTTCGGCCACCAAATTCGACAGTGGCACCGGCTGGCCGAGCTTCTACGCCCCGATCGACATGGCGGTGGGCACCGAGAACGACACCTCCTTCGACATGGTCCGCACATCCGTCCACTGCGCGCGCTGCGGCGGCCACCTCGGCCACGTCTTCACCGACGGCCCGCCGCCAACCGGCCTGCGCTACTGCATGAACGGGGTGGCCATGACCTTCAAGCCGATGGCATCCTGACGGTCGCTCCAATGCTGCTTGTCCTCCTTGCCTATCTCGCCGGCGTTCTGACCATCGTCAGCCCGTGCATCCTGCCTGTTCTGCCCTTCGTCTTCGCGCGTGCCCACCGTCCTTTCCTGCGCGCCGGCCTGCCGATGCTGGTCGGGATGGCGATCACCTTCGCGCTGGTCGCCAGCCTCGCGGCGGTCGCAGGAGGCTGGGCAGTCGAGGTCAATCGCTATGGTCGCATCGCCGCCATGGTCCTGCTGGCCGTGTTCGGCCTGATGCTGCTGTTCCCGGCATTGTCGCAGCGCCTGACCCGACCCTTCGTCAATCTCGGAGCGCGCCTGTCGCGCTCGGCCGAAGCCCGCGACGGCATCGGCGGTTCGCTGCTTCTGGGCATTGCCACCGGCCTGCTCTGGGCGCCATGCGCCGGCCCGGTGCTCGGCCTCATCCTGACCGGCGCGGCACTCAACGGCGCCAACACGGGCACGACCCTGCTCCTGCTCGCCTATTCGGCCGGCGCCGCAACCTCGCTCGGCGCGGCGGTGCTGATTGGCGGGCGCATCTTCAAGGCGATGAAGCGCTCGCTCGGCGCCGGTGAATGGGTCCGGCGCGGCCTTGGCGTCGTCGTGCTCGCGGCGGTGGTTGCGATCGTCCTTGGCCTCGACACCGGCTTCCTCGCACGCATTTCGGTTGCGAGCACCACGGCCCTCGAGCAGCGCCTGGTGGATGCAATCGGCCCCGAGGATAGCGTCGCCATGACCGACGCTCCCGCCATGCAGGGTTCGCCGGCCATGCAAGGTTCGCCCGCAATGGAAGGCACCGGTCCGGCCATGATGGCGGGCGGCGAAGCCATGACCGGCGCACCCGCCATGACGGGTGGCAATGCCATGATGTCGGGCAATGATGCGATGACCGGCAGCAACGCCATGACGATGGCCGGCGGCAAGAACGCCGCGCCTGGTGGCGACCTGCCGATCGAGGGCACGATGCCGCCGCTCGACGGTGCCGTGCAGTGGCTGAACTCCGCGCCGCTCACCGCCGCGCAGATCAAGGGCAAGGTGATCCTGATCGACTTCTGGACCTATTCCTGCATCAACTGCCTGCGCGCCCTCCCCTACGTCGATGCATGGGCCGAGAAGTACAAGGATCGGGGCCTTGTCGTGATCGGCGTACACACGCCGGAATTCGCCTTCGAGAAAGACGTCGACAATGTTCGGCAGGCGACCGAGGACCTCGGCATCGATTACCCCGTGGCGATTGACAACAATTACGCCATCTGGCGCGCCTTCCAGAACCGATACTGGCCGGCGCACTATTTCATCGACGCCAAAGGCAACGTCCGCCACCACAAGTTCGGTGAAGGCGGTTATGCCGAGTCCGAACGCGTCATCCAGCAATTGCTGGCCGAAGCCGGATCGCAGGGCGTCGCCGCCGACACGGTCAGCATCAACGCCAGCGGCGCGCAGGCGGCTTCAGACCCTGCCGATGTGCGCTCGCCCGAAACCTATGTCGGCTATGAACGCGCCGAGAATTTCGTGTCTCCCGGCGGCGCCGTGCAGGACAAGGCGCATATCTACGCCAATGGCGATCCGCGCCTCAACGAATGGGGTCTCGACGGTGCTTGGACAATCGGCGCCGAGCATGCGGCGCTGAATGCTGCCGACGGAGCGATCGTCTACCGTTTCCATGCCCGCGATCTGCATCTGGTTCTCGGCCCCGGTGCCGATGGCAAGCCGGTGCGCTTTCAGGTGACTGTCGACGGGAAGCCCCCCGGCGCTGACAGCGGTGCCGACGTTGCCTCCGACGGCAGCGGCACGGTCATCGGCCAGCGGCTCTACCAGCTCGTGCGGCAGAACGGCGAGATCCGCGACCGCACCTTTGAAATCCGCTTCCTCGACCCGGGCGCGGAAGCCTTCGCTTTCACCTTCGGCTGACAACGGAGATTGCAATGTCGATCACCAGACGGACCGGACTACGCGCGCTGCTCGCAGCAGCACTCGCCTCGACGCTGCTCGCCACCGTGGCGGCCCCCGCCAGTGCGCAGGAGGGCATCGCCATCCCTCCGCCGAGTGTCGATGCCCCTGCGGGCAGCGGCATGGAAACTGCGATTGTGGCCGGCGGTTGCTTCTGGGGCGTGCAGGGCGTGTTCCAGCACCTTGACGGCGTGACCAACGCGGTCTCCGGCTATGCCGGCGGAGACGCCGCCACGGCGCATTACGAGATGGTCGGGTCCGGCGAAACCGGCCATGCCGAGGCTGTGCGGGTAACCTACGATCCCAGCAGGATCAGCTACGGCAAGATCCTGCAGATATTCTTCTCGGTCGCGCACGACCCGACGCAGCTGAACCGGCAGGGACCGGATGTCGGCACGCAGTACCGGACGGCGATTTTCCCCACCAGCGACGAGCAGGCCGACGTCGCCAAGAAGTACATCGCCCAGCTCAACCAGGCGCGCGTCTTCGACGCCGCGATCGTCACCAGGGTCGAGCCCGGCCATCCTTTCTACGCCGCCGAGGACTACCATCAGGATTACCTGACGCTGAACCCGACGCAGCCCTACATCGTGATCAACGACCTGCCGAAGATCGACAATCTGAAACGCCTCTATCCCGATCTCTATCGTGACGATCCGGCGCTTGTCTCCGAGGCGAGCGCGCCGGGTTGACCGGCGCTCCCTTCCCAACGACGCGTCGCGCTACATGATGGCGGAGTTGGCCAGCCAGCCGGGCGGGACGTACATGCCGTTTGAATAGGG
>JBFXFO010000018.1:0-39907 GCA_050178915.1 Rhizobiaceae bacterium
GAGGAGGTCGAGAAGCAGAAGCCGGACTCGTGGTGGTACAAGAAAGCAAGCGGCGGCGGCAGCCTGCTCGACTATCTCGGCTACGGCACCACGCTCGGAACCTGGTTCTACGATGGCGAAGCGCCGCTCGAAGTCACCAGCGTCGTCGACCAGACGCCGGGCATCGAGGTCGACCAGCACTCGATCACGGTGGCGCGCTATGCACGCGGACTGTCGAAATTCGAGACGCGCTGGGGCACGCTCACCGATCCGTGGACGCAGCAGCCGCAGCCGAAATGCGGCTTCGTGCTCGTCGGCACCGATGGCTCAATCGGCAGCGGCGACTATGACGACTTCGTCACGCTGCAGACGCGCAAGGACACCTCGCACCGCAGGATCGAGGCCGACACGCTGCCGCCCGGCCGCCGCGCCATCATCGAATACATGCTGGCGCGCATCGAGGATGGCGAGCCGGTCAGCGGCCCGCTCGACCCGCTTCTCTGCCTCACCGGCCAGCGCATCATCGACAGCGCCGTCATCTCGTCGCAGCAGAAGCGCGCCGTGGAGCTCGTTCCATGAGCGGGCCCGGCCCGCGCGGCAAATTCGACGCGCCGGTCGAACCCGCAGGCATCCGCCATCAGCCCCAGGCACAAGGATAGGCCCATGCCGCGCGCGCCGAAATCCAAGCAGCCGGCGCCATCCCATGGCCGGGATGCGCTGGGCTACACACGCCCGCGCACCTATGAGGAGCTGCGCGCCGTCCTGTCCTCCGGCACGGTGCATTTCCCCAAGCGCCTCAGGCAGGTCGCGATCTTCCTCTGGCAACATCCCGGCGAGGTTGCTCTTGGCACCATCAGCCAGGTCGCCGAACAGGCCGGTGTGCAGCCCTCGACGCTCGTCCGCTTCGCCCAGATGTTCGGCTATTCCGGCTTCTCCGAGTTCCAGAGCCTGTTCAAGGACCACGTGAAGGGTTCGTGGCCGGAAGGCCGCGCCAGCGAACGTGATCAGTCCGCCGCCGATGCCGACCAGCGCTTCCTGCTGGGCATGGTCGCGGCCTCGCAGGCATCGCTCGGCCGCATCTGCGAGGCTTTCGCCGGCGAGACCTTCCGCCAGATGATGGAGGTGCTGGCCGCAGCCAACCTGATCTACGTCATCGGCTCGAAGCGCGCCTTTCCCGTCGCGTCCTACATATCGCTCACGCTGTCGCAGCAGGGCGTGCGCAACGTGCTGATCGACAATGTCGGCTCCAGCGCACTTGACCAGATCGGCTGCGTCGGACCGACCGACGCGGTGCTGGCGATCAGTTTCAGCCCGTACAATTCGATCACCCCGGACCTCGTTGCCGTGGCGCGCGAGCAGGGCGCGCGCATCGTCGCCATGACCGACTCGACCTTCAGCCCGCTGGCAGAGCTTTCCGACCATTGGATTGAGGTGATCGAGTCGGACTTTGCCGGCTTCCGCTCGCTTGCCGCGTCGCTGGCGGTCGGCATCGCGCTCGTGCAGGGCGTCGTCGCCCGCCGCGCGGGATAGTGCGCGGATCTCCGATTGACGGAATGGGAATTTTCATTCCATATACACAAAAATAGAAACTTCGTTCCGAGGAAGCGCTTTGGAGGCACGGGTAGACGGCAAGGTCGCGTTGGTGACCGGCGCCACGCAGGGCGTTGGCCGGGCCATTGCCGACGCACTCTCCCGCTCCGGCGTCGAGGCGTTGCTGCTCACCGGTCGCGACGCGGCGCGTGGCGCCGATGTTGCCGCTGAACTCGGCCGCTCCGGTGCGCAGACCGCCTTTGTCGCCGCCGAACTCGCCGACCCCGCCACGCCGGACATGCTCGTGCGCGAATGTGTCGAGCGCTTCGGCCGGATCGACCTGCTGGTCAACGCCGCCGGCCTGACCGACCGCGCCGCGGTGACCGACGGCACGCTCGCAGACTGGGCGACCCTGTTTGACGTCAACGCCCGCGCGCCGTTCTTCCTGATGCAACATGCCATCCGCGCCATGCAGGCGCGCGGCACGGGCGGGGCCATCGTCAACATCCTCTCGATGAACGCGCATTGCGGCTCGCCGGAACTGGCAATCTACTCGGCCACCAAGGGCGCGCTCGCGACGCTGACGCGCAACGCCGCCAACGCACATCTCGCCGATCGCATCCGCGTCAACGGCATCAACATGGGCTGGTCCGACACGCCGGCCGAGCGCGCCATGCAGGCGCAGACGCTCGGCCGCGGCAGCGGCTGGGTCGACGAGGCCGGCAAGACGCAGCCCTTCGGACGCCTGCTCGCCGCTGAAGAGGTTGCCAACCTCGCCGTCTTCCTGCTCAGCGGCGCATCCGGGCCGATGACGGGCGCGCTGATCGACCAGGAGCAGTGGGTGGTGGGAGCAAACCGTTGAGCCGAACCCTTCCCTTCCTCGAGCCGGCGCTGCTCGACAGCCTGCCTGCCGATGTGCAGCGGCCCTCCTATGATCGCACGGCGCTGAAACCCGGCATCGCGCATCTCGGCGTCGGCGCCTTCCACCGCACGCACCAGGCCGAATACACCGACGACCTGCTGCACGCCGATTTCGGCGCCTGGGGGATCGTCGGCATCAACATCCGCCCGCCCCTGCTGGCGGATTCGCTCGCGCCCCAGGCCGGCCTCTACACGCGCCTGATGCGTGAGGGCGATCGCGCCGAGGCGCGGGTCATCGGCAGCATCGTCGCCACGGTGGACAGCCAGTCGAGCCCGCAGCCGGCGCTGGACATCCTCGCCTCGCCCGACATCGCGGTCGTCACCATGACCGTCACCGAGAAGGGCTATTGCCACAAGCCGGCGACGGGCGAACTCGACCTCGCCCATCCCGACATCGTCCACGACCTCGCCAATCCGGAAAATCCGCGCTCCGTGCCCGGCATCCTGTCGCGCGCGCTGGAGTTGCGGATGCGCTCGCACGGCGCACCGCTGACCGTCATGAGCTGCGACAACATCCCCGCCAACGGAACCCTTTTGCAAAATGTAATGCAATCGATTACACAGTTGCGTTATAAGGGTTACGGCGACGACCTAGGCGACTGGATCGAAGCCAACGTAGCCTTCCCTTCGACGATGGTGGATCGCATAGCACCGGCAACCTCACAGGCGGATTACGAGACGGTGGAGCGGCGCTTCGGCTACCGCGACCGTGCCGTCGTCGTGGGCGAGCCGTTCCGCCAATGGGTGATCGAGAACCGGTTTGCCGGTCGCATGCCGGCATGGGATCGCGTCGGCGCCACCATCGTCGATGACGTCACCGCCTTCGAGCATCTGAAGATGCGCGTGCTGAACGGCGCGCAGACCACGCTGTGCTATCTCGGCGTCCTCGCCGGCCACGAGCACACCTGCGACGACATGACGGACCCGCTGCTGGTGCATTTCGTCCGCCGCATGCTGCTGGAAGAGACGCTGCCGACGCTGGCGCCGGTGCCGGGCATCAACCCGAGCGACTATGTCGCGCAAAGCCTCGACCGGCTGCGCAACACGGCCATCCGCCACCGCAACCACCAGATCGCCACCGACGGCTCGCAGAAGATCGTGCAGCGCCTGATCAATCCGATCCGCGAGCGGCTCGCCCGCGGCGAGACGGTGGCGCTGCTGTCCACCGCACTGGCCGGCTGGATGGTCTACCTCATCCGCGCCTCGCAGCGCTTCGGCCATGCCTGGACCGCCGACGACCCGTATGCCGGCAAGGTCGCGGAAATCGCCGACCGGGTCGGTGACGATGCAGCCGCGCTGGTCGGCGAGATCCTCGCGATGCGCGCCCTCTTCGATGCCGAACTGGCTGCCAGCGCCGCCTTCAGGTCTGCCGTGACGGACGCCGTCGCCGGCCTGCTGTCGGCCGATCCGATGGGGTATCTCGCAAACGTGTGCGGCGCGCCGCCAGACGCGCGGTTGAAACGACCGTCGCAAACGGCGTAGTAGGAAGTGGGGAGGATGTATGAAGCTCGGTATTCTGACAGCGCCGTTTCCTGAAACGCCCCTCGACAAGGTCGGCGACTGGGCTGCGTCTGTCGGTTTCCAGGCGCTCGAGATCGCCTGCTGGCCGCGCTCGGCCGGCCCGACCCGCCGTTACGCCGGCACCAGCCACATCGATGTCGCCAAGCTGTCCGCCGCGCAGGGCAAGGAGCTCGTCGCTTCGCTCGCCGCCAGGGGCCTCGAGGTCTCCGCACTCGGCTACTACCCCAACCCGCTGCACCCCGACCGCGACCATCGCAAGGCCGTGCTCGATCACCTGAAGAAGGTGATCACCGCCGCCGGGCGGATGGGCGTCGGCGTGGTCAACACCTTCTGTGGCGGCGACGCCTCGAAGACCCTCGACGCCAACTGGGACGACGCCCGCAAGGTCTGGCCGAACATCGTCAAGTTCGCCGGCGACAACGGCGTCAGGCTGGCCTTCGAGAACTGCCCGATGATCTTCTCGAATGACGAATGGCCGGGCGGGCACAACATCGCCTATTCGCCCTACATCTGGCGCCGCATCCTGGAGACCTGGGACGGCGCCGTGGGCATGAACTACGACCCGTCGCATCTGGTCTGGCAGATGATCGACCAGCAACGCTTCATCAGGGAGTTCGGTCCGCACATGTTCCATGTGCATGCGAAGGACCTGATGATCGACCGCGACGGGCTCTACGAACGCGGCATCATGTCGGCCGGGATCGGCTGGCAGGTTCCCCGTATGCCGGGCCTCGGCGAGGTCAACTGGAGCCAGACATTCTCGGCGCTCTACCGCGCCGGCTATGACGGCCCGGTGATCATCGAGCACGAGGATCGCAGGTTCGAAGGGACGGACGAGAAGGTCAAGCGCGGCTTCCTGCTGGCGCGCGACGTTCTCAGCCCCTTCATCAAGTGACGGCGGAAAACTACAGGTTCACTGCTTTACTTCGGAGGAAAGGAAATACCATGAACAGGAAGTACATCGGAATGCTGCTTGCCGGCGCGGCCTACATGGCCTCGGCGGTCGCCGCGAGCGCCCAGGGCACATACACGATCGGCGTGTCCAACACCGTGCAGGGCAACGGCTGGCGCGAGGAAATGGTCTGCGCGATCAAGGCGCAGGCTCTCGCTTCGGGCAAGGTCGCGTCGCTCAACATCGCGCACCGCAACACCGACGCCGCCGGCCAGTCGGAAGACATCCGCAACCTGATCGCCGCCAAGGTCAACGCCATCGTCGTCAACCCGGCCGACCCGGCGGGCATCAAGGACGCCGTCGCCGAGGCCACCAAGGCCGGCATCGTCGTCGTCGCCGTCGACCAGGCTGTTGCCGAGCCGTCCGCGTACATCATCTCCAACAACCAGGAGCAGTACGCTTACCTCGGCGCCAAGTGGCTCTTCGAGCAGCTCGGCGGCAAGGGCAGCGTCGTCTACATGCGCGGCGCCGCCGGCGCTTCGGCCGACACCGATCGCGACAACGGCTTCAAGAAGGCGCTGGCCGAGTTCCCGGACATCAAGGTTGCCCAGGAAGTCTTCACCGGCTGGCAGCAGGATCAGGGCAAGCAGCAGATCCTCGACTACATCGCCACCGGCGTTCCGTTCGACGGCATCTGGACCTCGGGCATCGACAACGTGATCGTCGACGCGCTGGTCGAGTCCGGCGCCCCGATGGTGCCGGTCGTCGGCGCCGACAATGCCGGCTTCGTCAACCAGCTCAACACCGTTGAAGGCCTGAAGGGCGCGGCGGTCACCAACCCCGGCTCGATCGGCGGCGCTGGCGTTACGCTGGCCCTGCAGATCCTCGACGGCCAGAAGCCGGCGAACACGACCGTGCTCGTCGAGCCGGCTCTGTGGGAGAACGTGACCGACGCCGGCAAGGAGCAGCTGAAGGCTGCTGCCGATCCGTCGCTGTCGCCGGAATGGCCGGTTTCGATCTCGATCAAGGACTGGACCACGTACACCAAGGAGCAGATCGTGGCGTGCAAGGGCCCGGGCGAGTAATATCGCCACGAGCAATCGCCTGATCTGAACCGATCAGCGGGGACGGCGTCAAACCGCCGTCCCCGTATCGCAACTGAGACGACCCGACCTTGACGACAGAGCCGCTCCTCGACGCCACCGGCGTGGCAAAGAATTACGGCGCGGTGGCCGCGCTGAAGAATGCATCGCTGTCGGTTCTGCCCGGCGAGGTGCACGCGCTGATGGGCGCCAACGGCGCCGGCAAGTCGACGCTGGTCAAAATCCTCACCGGTGCGATCCCGCCCAGCGCCGGCCGTATCCTGGTACGCGGCAAGACCCACAAGGTGCGCTCGCCCGCCGACGCACGCCGCGCAGGCCTCGTCTCGGTCTACCAGGAACCGTCGCTGATCCCCGATCTCGACATCATTTCCAATCTGCGGCTGACGCAGACGCCGGTCGAACCCTTCCGCAGCTGGGTGCGTGAACTGGGCGTCCCGGACCTCGATCTGCGCGACACCGCGCGCGACGTGCCGCTTGCCATCCAGCGCGTGCTCGATCTGGCGCGCGCTCTCGCCATCGAACCCGACGTGCTGCTGCTCGACGAGATGACGGCGGCGCTGCCCGCCGACCTCGCCGAACGCGTGCTCGACGTGGTCAAGCGCCAGAGTGCCACCGGCCGCTCGGTGATCTTCATCTCGCACCGCTTCGTCGAGATCGCGGCACTGTGCGACCGCGCGACCGTGCTGCGCGACGGCGAGACCGTCGGCGTGGTCAAGATTGAGGCCGGCGTCGAGGAACGCATCGTCGAGCTGATGCTCGGCGCCAAGATCGAGAAGGCGCGCGGCGCCCGGCGCAAGGCCAACGAGGCGAGCACCGCGCCCGACCTCGGCACCCGCCTCTCCGTGCACAACCTGCGCGTCGGCACCAAGCTGCAGGACGTGTCCTTCGACCTGAAGAACGGTGAGGTCGCCGGCGTCGTGGCGCTCGAGGGCCAGGGCCAGGACGAACTCTTCGCCGCGCTTGCCGGCTCGCTCAAGCCGTCTGCCGGGACAATCGAGGTCGACGGTAAAACGGTGAAATTCTCCCACCCGGTCGATGCGGTGCGCGCCGGCATCGCCTACGTGCCGGGCGACCGCACCGAGGCGCTGGCGATGAAGCAGTCGGTGCGCGAGAACATCGCGGTGCCGTTCAGCGCCTCGATCCGCAACTGGGGCCGGATCCGGCGGCGCGCGGAAGGCGTGAAGATCGACGCCGCCATCAGCCTGCTGCAGATCGACACGCGCGCGCAGCGCGAGGTTCAGCGCCTCTCCGGCGGCAACCAGCAGAAGGTGACGATCGCCCGCTGGATCGCGGCGGATGCCCGCACGATCCTCTGCTTCGACCCGACGCGCGGCATCGACGTGCGCACCAAGCAGGAACTCTACAAGCTGTTCCGCCAGCTCGCGAGCGAAGGCAAGTCGGTGCTCTACTACACGTCCGAACTGGAGGAGATCCAGCAGGTCTGCGACCGCGCCATCGTCATCTTCGGCGGCAAGGTGGTCGACATCCTCCCAATCGAGATCGCCGACGAGCCGGCGCTGACGCGCGCCGCCTACGGCCTGCCGCGCAACGCAACCGCCGATGTGGGCGTGCTCGCCACGCCCCCCGCCACGACGGAGGCCGCGCCATGATCCGCTTCCTGCGCCAGCAGGGCTGGACGGCCGGGCTTCTGGCGCTCGCCCTGCTGCTCTACTTCATCCCGTCGATCGTCGACCCGAGCTACGGCGCAGCCGACTTCAATTCGCTGGCGCGCGCCGCCCTGCCCTACGCCTTCGCGGTCGCCGCGCAGGCGGTCGTGGTCATTGCCGGCGGCATCGACCTGTCGGTCGCCGCGATGATGGCCGTCACCAGCGTCACCGCCGCCGTGCTGATGGACGGCGCGAGCGAAGAATTCGCCATCGTCGTGATCCCGATCGTGCTGCTCGTCGGCTTCGGCCTCGGCGCGCTGAACGGCATCCTGATCGTCTTCACCCGCGTTCCCGACATCGTCGTCACGCTGGCGATGCTGTTCGTCTACCAGGGTCTTGCGCTGCTGATCCTTGCCTCGCCAGGAGGCGGGGCGGCGCTGTGGCTGAAGCAGCTCGTCTCCGGCTCGGTGACGATCCCCGGCGTGCCGGAAGCGATCACGAACTGGCTGCCGAGCGCCCTCGTGCTGCTGGTGGTGATGCTCGCCGTGGTGTGGATTCCGCTCAGGCGCTCGCGCCTCGGCCTGTCCATCTACGCCATCGGGTCAAGCGAGCTTGCCGCCTTCCGCAGCGGCGTGCCGGTGGCGCGCACCAAGATCGTCGCCTATGGCATCGGCGGCCTGTTCGCCGGCATGGGCGGCCTCGTGCTCACCATGAGCACCGGCATCGGCGCGCCGATCCCCGGCCCGTACCTGCTCGCCTCGGTCGCGGCTGTCGTGCTCGGCGGCGTCGCGCTCGGCGGCGGCAAGGGCGGCCTGCTCGCCCCGATCATCGCCGTCTTCGCGCTCCGCCTGGCGCGCACCGACCTGACGCTGTTCGCCATCGACCCTAATGTCAGCGCCATCGTCGAGGGCTGCATCATGGTCGTTGTGGTCATGGTCGGCGCCTTCATCACGCTGAGGAGCCGCCCGGCATGAGCGTCAGCACAGCCATCCCCGCACCGGCGCCGTCCAGCCGCCGCCTGCAACGCTTCATGGCCGACTACCCGCTGGTGCCGCTGCTGGCGCTGCTGGCGCTGCTGCTCGTGGCGCTGCATTTCCTGCAGCCCGGCATCCTGAACGCGCGCTGGGCCGCGCAGACGATCCAGTTCGCCATCCCGCTGGCGCTGCTCGCCGGCTGCCAGACCATCACCATGCTCACCGGCGGCATCGACATGTCGGCAGGCACGGTGGCGAGCGTCAGCGCCTATGTCATCGGCAGTCAGGCGCTGCATCACGATCCGGCCGTGGCAATCCTCATCGCGATGGTCCCGGCGCTGCTGGTCGGCATCGTCAACGGCATCGGGGTCGGCGTCTTCCGCGTCCACCCTCTGATCATGACGCTCGGCACCGGGCTCATCGCCTTCGGCTGCCTGCAGGTCTACCAGCGCACCGTCATCGCCACCGGCTTCCAGGTGCCCGAATGGCTGCGCTGGCTCGGCACCGGCGTGACCTGGGGCATCCCCAACTCGCTCGTCGCCTTCATCCCCATCGCCGCGGTGATCGTCTTCACGCTGCGCTCGACCGGCTTCGGACGCCTGCTCTACGCCGTCGGCGACAATGAGCGCGCGGCGCGGCTGGCGGGCGTGCGCTACTGGCAGGTGATCCTCGGGCTCTACATCATCTCGAGCCTGCTCGCCGGCTTCACCGGCCTGCTCTTCCTCGGCCTGATCAAAACCGCCTCGCTGACGCTGGTGGAGCCGCAGCTGCTGCCGTCGGTCGCCGCAGCCGTCATCGGCGGCACCTCGATCTTCGGCGGTCGCGGCGGCTATCTCGGCACCATCGTCGGCGCGGTGATCCTGCGCGTCATCACCACCATGCTGACGCTGATGCAGATACCCGAGGGCGCGCGCATGATCATCTTCGGCGCGATCGTGCTGGCGGTCACCGCCATCTACCTGAAGATCATCGAGGACCGCTAGCTGCGCGGCGCGCTCAGTTCTCCGCGCGAATGCAGCTTTCGCGCGCGATCAGCACCGGCTCGAAGACATGCAGGCGCTGCTCGCTCGGCGCCTCGCCGGCGAGCCGCGCCAGCAGCCGGTCGATCGCCCGTTCCGCCATCTCGGCCACCGGCTGCGCCACCACGGTGAGCCGTGGCTGCACCGCTTCGGCCCAGTCGAAGTCGTCGATGCCGATGATCGACACGTCCTTCGGGCACGACAGGCCGAGATTGTGCAGGCCGCGCAGGATGCCGATCGTCATCACGTTGTTGAAGGCGAGCACCGCGGTCAGCCGCTCGGCGCCGCTGAGCACGCGCTGGGTCACGCCGAGCGCGCGCGTCTGGTCGTAGTCGCCGCGCAGCACCAGCTTCTCGTCGAACGCCACGCCACGTTGTGCAAAAGCCTGGCGGCAGCCGTCCAGCCGTTCTTCCGCCGAGGACACGCCTTCGCGGCCCGCGACGATGGCGATGCGCCGGTGCCCGAGCCGCAGCAGGTAGTCGGCCGCCATGTGCGCCGCCTGCCGGTTGTCGAGCACCACCGCCTCGAAGTCGGTGCCGGCCACGTGACGGTCGAGCAGGATGGTCGGCACCTTGAGGTGCTTCGACAGCTTCGCGCCGTGCTCGGCGCTCGATTCCGTCGGCGTCAGGATCAGCCCCGCCACGCGCTGCATGTGCATCATGCCGAGGATCTGCTCCTCGCGCTTCGGGTCCTCGTCGGTGTTGTAGACGAACGACATGTAGCCGGCCGCCAGGCAGCGCGTCTCGATGATGCGCGCCAGCGCCGAGAAGAACGGGTTGGAGATGTCGGGCACCACCAGCCCGATCAGCCGCGAGTCGCCATTGCGCAGCGAGCGCGCGGCGACGTTCGGCGTGTAGCCGGTCTCGCGGATCGCAGCCTCGACGCGGCTGACCACGGCCTGGCTCACCGGCGCCGACTGGTTGATCACCGCCGACACGGTCGAGACCGCCACCTTCGCCCGCCGCGCGACATCCCGGATCGTCGCCATGAAACCCCGTTGCATGCTCGTGAAGGTCGTGACAATATACGAAACGGTTCGACTGGGAAGTAGCCCATAAGAAATAAGGCTCCGACGACAAGTCAGAGCCATTTGTTGGCAGAGGAGTCGAAACGTTTCGACCGCTTCGCAAAAGAGGCGGCGGGCTGGAGGTGGCGCGCACAGGCGTCGAACAACAGGGAGGAACTTCGCGTGAAAACGATTCTGAAGCGTTTTGGCCGCACCGTCATGGCGGCCGGTGTCGCGGTGACGGCTCTCGCCGGCGCCGCCTATGCACAGGACAACAACGGCAAGATCATCATGCTCGGCGGCCCGAGTTCCGACCCGTTCTGGGGCGCGGTGCAGCAGGGCTTCGACCAGGCGGTGAAGGATCTCGGCGTCGACGGCGAGTGGAAGGCCCCCGCCGACTTCAACGACATCGTCGCCGTCTACACCAAGATGTTCGAGGCGGCGATCGCCTCGAAGCCCGCGGCCATCGCCGTCGGCAACTTCTTCCCGGATCCGACCGAGCCGCTCATCAAGCAGGCGGCCGAGGCCGGCATCCCGGTCATCATCATCAATTCCGGCGGCGACAAGTTCAAGGAACTCGGCGCCATCGGGTTCATCGGCGAAGACAGCTACCAGATGGGCTATCAGGGCGGCAAAGTCGCCGCCGCCAATGGCGTGAAGAACGGCCTCTGCATCAACCAGATCGCCGCCAACCCGGTGCTCGAACTGCGCTGCAAGGGCTACATCGAGGCGATCACCGAAGGCGGCGGCCAGGCCAAGATGGTCGTGCTGGCGTCGGAAGACATCGGCAATTCGCAGAAGGTGCAGGCCGCCGTCAGCGCCATGCTGATGCAGGACCAGACCATCGACGGCGTCGTCACGCTCGGCGTCGCGGTTGCGGTGGACGCGCTGGAATCGATCAAGCAGGTGCGCGAGACCGGCCGCAAGGTCGACCTCGGCACCATGGACCTCGGCAACACCGTGCTGGAAGCCATCGAGGCCGGCGAGATGAGCTTCGCCTCCGACCAGCAGCCCTTCCTGCAGGGCTATCACGGCCTGCTGATCCCGTACCTCTACAACAAGTACAAGATGGCCCCGTCGAGCATCACCTGGGTCGGCCCCTACATGGTCACCAAGGACAACGCGGCCGCCGTGCTGGAGGTCAACAAGACCATCCCGGGCTCCCGAGGCGCGAACTGACCGTCGCGACCTGACCGACGCCGGCTGCGGATGCGCGGCCGGCGTTTCTTTTCCGCCCTGAAGCTTGCGGCCTGCGCCGTTTCGGTTTCTCTTTGACCATCGGATTCAGCGCTCATGGCCGTCATGGACAATTCTCTCGAAGATTCGGGCCCGCGCCCCGCCAGCCTCGTCGAGCGGCTCATCCGCATCGTCTGGATCGGCCCGCTGGGTGCCGCGATCATCATCTGGATCTTCTTCGCCATTGTCGGCGGCGCGGGCGGCTTCGCCACCATCGCCGGCACCGCCGGCTGGATGAACACGGCGGCCGAACTGGGCATCATCGCGGTGCCGATCGGCCTGCTCATGATCGCCGGCGAGTTCGACCTGTCGACCGGCTCGGTGGTCGGCGCCGCCGCCATCACCGTGGCGCTCGGCACCGGCTTCTACGGCATTCCCGTCGCCTACACGATCCTGCTGGCGCTGTCGCTCGGCGTGCTTGTCGGCTGCTTCAACGCCTTCCTCGTCAACCGCACCAAGCTGCCGAGCTTCATCGTCACGCTGGCGTCGAACTTCATTCTCGCCGGCACGTCGCTCGGCGTCTCGCGCCTGATCTCCGGCTCCTCCAACACCTCGATCAAGGATGCCGGCTGGGCCGAATACGTCTTCGCCACCAAGTGGCAGTTCTTCAACGTCGCAGTGCTCTGGTACGCGCTGGCGATCATCATCGCCGCCTGGGTCATGCGCAAGACGCGGCTGGGCAACTGGATCCTCGCCACCGGCGGCAACCAGGACGCCGCGCGCCGCGCCGGCGTGCCGGTCGACCGCGTCAAGCTGATCCTCTTCATCTGGACCGCCGTCAGCGCGGCTTTCGTCGGCATCATGTCGGCGGTGATGTACAATCAGGGCAACGCCGCACAGGGCCAGGGCTACGTGTTCCAGACGGCCATCGCCGCGGTCATCGGCGGCGTGCTCCTGACCGGCGGCTTCGGCTCGGTCATCGGCATCGTGCTTGGCACCTTCATCTACGGCATCGTCAGCCTCGGCCTGTTCTACACCGGCTGGCCCACCGACTGGCTGCAAACCTTCATCGGCGGGCTGCTGGTGATCGCGGTGCTCACCAACAACCTCATCCGGCAGACCGCCCTCAACCGCGGGAAGAAAACGGCATGAGCACCGCCCCGATCATGAGTCTGGAAGGCGTCTCGCGCGTCTTCGGCAACAACCTCGCGCTCGACAATGTCAGCTTCGACGTCCACCCCGGCGAGGTGCACTGCCTGCTCGGCGACAACGGCGCCGGCAAGTCGACGCTGATCAAGATCCTGTCCGGCGTGGTGCAGCCGACCGGCGGCACCATCCGCTTCTCCGGCCAGCCTGTCGCCTTCGCCTCGCCGCGCGATGCGCAGACCTACGGCATCGGCACCGTGCATCAGGACGTCGGCACCATCCCGCTGATTTCGGTGTCGCGCAATTTCTTCCTCGGCAACGAACTGACCAAGGGCTGGGGGCCGTTCCGACGGCTCGACCACGCCCGCGCCAACAAAATTGCGCTGGAGCAGATCCGCGCGATGGGCATCCGCCGCGTCCGCGATGCCGACCAGCTCGTCGGCACGATGTCGGGCGGCGAGCGGCAGGCGCTGGCGATCGCCCGAGCGCTTTATTTCGGCGCCAGGATCCTGATCCTCGACGAACCCACCGCCGCGCTCGGGGTGAAGGAATCGAAGATCGTCATCGATCTCATCAAGAAGGCGCGCAACGACGGCATCGCGCTCGTCTTCATCACCCACAACGCCACCCATGCGCTGACCGTCGGCGACCGCTTCACCGTGCTGATCCAGGGCCGCGCGGCGTCGCGTTTCCTGCGGGGCGAGAAGTCGCGCGAGGAAGTGCTGAACCTGATGGCGGGCGGCGAGCAGTTCGAAGCCGCCGGCCACGGCGATTGAGGCTCGGCATGCAGAAGAACTGGACGTCGCAGAAGGTGCAGGCGGAGGGCTTCGTCGCGCCCGGCTACGAGGCGGTGGCGGAGGAGTTCGAGCGCAATTTCTCGCAGCGCGGCGATGTCGGCGCGGGCTTCGCCGCCAATCTGCAGGGCCACCCTGTGGTGGACATCTGGGGCGGCACGGCGGCGCCCGGCAAGGCCTGGCAGCAAGACACGCTGATGCCCGTCTTCTCCTGCACCAAGGGCCTCGTCGCCGCCTGCATGCTGAAGCTGATCGAGGAAGGCAGGCTCGACCTGCACGCGCCGGTGACGCGTTACTGGCCGGAGTTCGGCCAGAACGGCAAGGAGCGCGTGCTGATGCGCCACCTGCTGTCGCACCGCGCCGGCCTGCCCGGCATCTTCGAGCCGCTCACCCCGGCCGACATCCCCGACTGGGAGAAGATGGAGCGCCTGCTCGCAGCACAGCCGCTGGCGCAGGACCCCAACGCCTTCCATGCCTATCACGCCATCACCATCGGCTGGCTCGCCGGCGCCGTGCTGCGCCGCATCGACGGCCGCACGCTCGGGAAATTCTTCGCCGATGAGTTTGCCGCCCCGCTCGGGCTGGAAACGTGGATCGGCCTGCCACAGAGCGAGGAGCATCGCGTCGGGACGCTGGAAATCGGTCCCGGCTTCGGCCCGTGGGACGCCGGCCAGACCGACTGGCAGAAATCGGACAAGGTGCTGAAGTCGGTGTGGGGCAACCCGCCGCTCTTCCCCATGGAGGGCGACCTTGCCTGGAACAGCCGCGCCTACCACGCGGCCGAGATCGGCGGCGCCGGCGCGATCACCACGGCGCGCTCGGTCGCGCGCTATTACGCCTGCATGGCGATGGGCGGCGAGATCGACGGCGTGCGCGTGTTGAAGCCGGAGACGATCCGGCTCGGCCGCTCTGAACTGTCGCGCTTCCTCGACCCCTACATCATCGAGCGCATGGCCTTCGGCGTCATGTGGGCGATCCAGACGCCGCAGCGCCGCTTCGGCCGGCCGGCCGACGCGTTCGGGCACTCCGGCGCCGGCGGTTCGATCCACGGCGCATGGCCGTCGCATGGCGTCGGCTTCTCCTATACGATGAACCAGATGCGCGTGGACCCCGAGGACGCGCGTTCGCGCTACCTGCTCGAACGTCTTGAGGAGTGCGTGGTCGCACAGTAAACGACGTCAACGAGCTGGGAGGCTTGGCATGAACGTCTCAGGGAAATCGGCCGGATCGAACAGGGCTTCCGTCAATGGCCTCGCGCATGTCGTCGGCGACCGCTCGAGACCGTTGCTGACCATGACCATCCCGCAGCTGCTCGCCGCCGCGGTCGAAGCACAGGGCGACCGCGACGCCGCGATCTTCCCCGAGCAGGACCGGCGCTTCTCGTGGAACGCGCTGGCGCGCGAGGTCGATGCCTTCGCAGGCGGCCTGCACTCGCTTGGCCTCGTCAAGGGCGACCGCGTCGGCATCTGGTCGCCGAACCGCTGGGAATGGCTGGTGACGCAGTACGCCACCGCGCGGCTTGGGCTGATCCTGGTCAACATCAACCCCGCCTACCGCGTCTACGAGCTCGAATACGCACTGACCAAGGTCGGCTGCAAGGCACTGGTCACCGCGACGAAGTTCAAGACGTCCGACTATCTCGGCATGCTGCAATCGCTCGCGCCAGAGCTGGCGACAGCCGAGCCGGGCAGGCTCAGGGCAACGAAGCTGCCGGTGCTTTCGACCGTCATCCGCATGGGCGACGAGCAGACGCCCGGCATGCTGAATTTCGCCGACGTGTCGGCGCTCGGTGCGGGCGTGGAGCGCGCGACGCTCGATGCGATCACCGCGACGCTGGAGCCCGACGACGCGGTCAACATCCAGTTCACCAGCGGCACCACCGGCGCGCCGAAGGGCGCCACGCTGACCCACGCCAACATCGTCAACAACGGCAATGCCGTCACCGCGGCGATGAATTTCACCGCCGCCGACCGGCTCTGCATCCCGGTGCCGTTCTACCACTGCTTCGGCATGGTGATGGGTTCGCTCGGCTGCGTCTCCAAGGGCGCGGCGATGGTGTTTCCGGGCGAAGGTTTTGACCCCGCGGCGGCACTGCGCGCCGTCGAGGCGGAGAGGTGCACGGCCATCTACGGCGTGCCGACCATGTTCGTCGGCATGCTCGACCATCCCGACTTCGCAAAGTTCGACCTCTCGAGCCTGCGCACCGGCGTCATGGCCGGCGCGCCCTGCCCGATCGAGGTCATGAAGCGTGTCGTCTCGCAGATGCATGCACGCGAGGTGACGATCGCCTACGGCATGACCGAGACCAGCCCGGTTTCCTTCCAGAGTGACGTCGACGACCCGCTGGAGCGCCGCGTCTCCACCGTCGGGCGCATCCACCCGCATGTCGAGGTGAAGATCGTCGGCGACGACGGCCAGACGCTGAAGCCGGGCGAGCGGGGCGAGCTGTGCACGCGCGGCTACTCGGTCATGCAGGGCTACTGGGACGATGCGGCGAAGACTGCCGAGGCGATCGACGCCGACGGCTGGATGCACACGGGCGACCTCGCCACCATCGATTCCGAGGGCTACTGCAACATCGTCGGCCGCGTGAAGGACATGGTCATCCGCGGCGGCGAGAACATCTACCCGCGCGAGGTCGAGGAGTTCCTCTACCGCCACCCGAAGGTGCGCGAGGTGCAGGTGTTCGGCGTGCCCGATGCGCGCTTCGGCGAGGAGCTAGGCGCCTGGATCGTCCTGCACGCCGGCCAGAGCGCCACCGAGGACGAGATCCGTGCCTTTTGCAGGGACCAGATCGCGCACTACAAGGTGCCGCGCTACGTGCGCTTCAGGAGCGAGCTGCCGATGACCGTCACCGGCAAGCCGCAGAAATTCCTGATGCGCGATGCGATGATCGAGGAGCTGGGACTGGTCGTCGCGAAGACGGCCTAACCGCGATCCACCATGCTCATGAAGCGCTCCAGCTCGTCCGGCTGCATGCGCACGATGTGCTTCTCTTCCGGATAGGCGCGGCTGTCGCAGTCGGCGACGAATTCCTTGAATGCCGCGATGCGCTCCTGCTGCAGCCGGTCGAACTCGGCGGCGAAGTTGCGGTAGACCTTCGAGTGGCGCGGCATGTGTCCGCGGTTCTGTCCGAGCACGTCCTCGGCGAACAGGTACTGCGCATCGCAGCCGGTGCCGGCGCCCATCGAGATGAGGAACAGCGAGGTGCGCTTGCAGATCGCCTCGGCGACCTCGACCGGCACCACCTCGATCTCGGCCCCGAACGCACCGGCGGCCTCCAGCTTCTTCACCGCGTCGAACACTTCCATCGCCGTTTCGGCGGTCTTGCCGACGGCCTTCCAGCCACCCGTCCAGGTGCGCCGCGACGGGATCAGCCCGACATGGCCGATGACCGGGATGTTCTCGTCCGCCATCGCCTTCACGGTGGCGTAGCCGGCGCTGCAATAGACCGCGTCGGCGCCGGCCTTGTACATCTGGAACGACCAGCGCAGGAAATCGTCGGCCGTGCCGATGTCGTAAAAGTTCTCGCCCGGCATGGAGAACAGAGTCGGCGCGACCTCGCGGTAGCGCGGGTCGAGCAGCAGCGTCGGCGGGATCGACACGATGTCGACGCCGGCCTTCTCGGCGGCCTCGGCCTCGTCGAGGTTCATGACGCGCAGCATGGTCAGCTGGCGCTTGCCCTTGATGGCGCGCATGTCGGCGATGGTCGGGCGTGAGCGGTTTGCCATGAAAGTCCTCCCCAGAATTGTCGTCAGGCGGCGAGCAGCGCCTTGAGCTTGATGTCGGGCGCGGCGAGCTTGTCGACCGGCGGATGTGCACGCCTGGCGATCAGCATTTCGGCCAGCCGGATGTCGCGCGCCACGGCGTTTCCATTGCCGATGCCGCTGGCCGCCACGACGCGGCCGTCGGCGGCGAGATGGAACAGGACGAAGGCGCCCTCGCCCATGTCGCGCTTCACGAGCGTCGCGCCCTCGTCGGCGATGCCGGCGATCTGCAGGCCGAGTTCGTGCTGATCCGACCAGAACCACGGCACGGCCGCATGCGCTTCCTCGGCTCCGAGCATGTTGGCGGCGGCCAGCGTGCCCTGCTCCTGCGCATTGCGCCAGGCTTCCAGCCTGACGCGCCGGGCGCCATAGAGCGGCATCGGGAAGGAGCAGCAGTCGCCGGCGGCGAATATGTCGGGATCGGAGGTGCGCAGCCGCTCATCCACCGCCACGCCATTCTCGATGGCGAGGCCGGCGGACTGCGCCAGTTCCGTGTTGGGCACAGCACCGATGCCGATCACGGCAAGGTCGGCGTCAACCGTCTCGCCGTCGGCGAGCGTGATGCGCACGCCGTTCTCGGCGTCGGCGATGGACGTGATCCCCTTGCCGCAGACGATGCGCGTGCCGTGCCGCTCATGCGTGGCATGGATCACCGCCGCGATCTCTTCCGGCACGCCGCGCATGAGGATGCGCGGCTGCGCCTCGATCACCGTCACCGGGCAGCCCAGCATGCGCGCCGAGGCGGCCAGTTCCAGCCCGATGAAGCCGCCACCGATGACGGCGAGCCTCAGCCTGCCGCGCAGATGCCGGCGGATCGCCTGTGCGTCGTCGAAGGTTCGCAGATAGAGGCAGCGCCTGCTGCCTTCGGCGGCCGGCAGCCGGCGTGGCTTGGCACCCGTTGCGAGCAGCAGCCTGTCGTAGTGGATGCCGCCGCCATTGCTCAGCGCCACGCGTTTGGCCGCGCGATCGATGCGGGTCGCAGTGACCGAACCGGTCAACACGATTCCAGCCTCGAACAGCCGCTCGCGGCTGGCGATCTCCTTTGGCGTCGGCTCGTCCTCGCCGGCCATGGCTTCCTTGGAGAGCGGCGGCCGCTCATACGGCAGATGCGCTTCGGCGCCGATCAGCGTCACCGGCCCGGCATAACCGTTCTCGCGCAGCGCAAACGCGGCGCGCGCGCCGCACTCGCCGGCGCCGACGATGACCATTCCCGGCCGCGCCGCTTCGCTCATCTCAGTCGATCTGGATCAGGACCTTCCCGGCATCCACCTTCACCGGGTAGGTCTTCAGATTGACGCAGACGGGCGCGCGGAGCGCGGCGCCGGTCTTGTAGTTGAAGCGGCCATTGTGCTTCGGGCACTCGATCGTCTCGTCCATGACGAGACCGTCGGCGAGATGCACCTTCTCGTGCGTGCACAGCCCGTCCGTGGCGAAATACTCGTCGTCCGGCGAACGATAGATCGCGAAGGTGCGGCCACCATGGTCGAAGCGGATCACATCCTCCTCGTCCACATCGTCCGCTGCGCATGCCTCGACCCAATCCGCCATGATCTACTCCGCCGCCACCGTCATGTTGTGGAACTCCTCGCGATACGGGCGCGCCGTCGCCGGCAGCTCGCGCCGCAAATAGTAATCCTCGTAGCGCAGCTGCCGCAGCAGCACCGGCCACACCTCGCGGTAGGCGTGCCACATCGAGGGGTTCGGCGTCGGCAGGTCGTGCTTGATCAGTTCATGCAGCTTCGGCAGCGCGTGATACGGCACCATCGGGAACATGTGGTGCTCCACATGGTAGTTCATGTTCCAGTAGATGAACCGGCTGATCGGGTTCATGTACACGGTGCGCGTATTGAGCCGATGGTCGGTGACGTTGTCGGCCAGCCCGATATGCTGCAGCAGGCCGGTCATGACCATGTGCCAGGTGCCGTAGAGGCGCGGCAGGCCGATCAGCATCAGCGGCAGGAACGACCAGGTGGCGAGCGCCAGAGCGACCGTGGCGACATAGATCGCGATGTGCACGCGCGCGGCGGTGACCGCCTTGCCCCACTCCGATTCCGGCACATAGTCCTTCTCCTCGGCGGAGAGACCGACGAAGGCCTGCCGGACCAGGCCGGGCAGCGAATAGCGGAAGTCGAGGATGCCGGTGAACGCCAGTCCCGCCTTGATGAGATCCGGCGGACGCATCACGGCGATCTCGGCGTCGCGGCCGACGATGATCGTATCGGTGTGGTGGCGCGCATGGCTCCAGCGCCACTGCACCGGATTGCGCATCAGCTGGAAGCTGGCGATCTGGTAGACGATGTCATTCATCCAGCCGGTGCGGAAGGCCGTGCCGTGACCGCACTCGTGCCAGCGCGAGTCGCTCGCCGAGGCGTACATCACGCCATAGACGGCGAAGAACGGCACGCACCACCAGGTGCCCCAGAAATAAATCGCGCCGGCGGCCGAGATGATGTGCGCTGCGGCCCAGATGATGGTGTCGCGGATGGCCGGCCCGTCCGACCGCTGCATCAGCTCCTTCATCACCTTGCGCGGCACCTCGGTATGGTACCATTCGGCCGAGGCCAGACCGGTCTCGACCGCCCGCTTCGTGCTTTCGCCGATCAGGCTGTAGTCGCGCTTCGGCGCTTTGATGTCGGTAGCTGCGACGCTCATCGCATTCTCCTCGATGCCGCGGCAATCAAGTGCCCCTCGCCAGTTCGGCAAGGGTCTCTTGCCAGCCATATAGCGGCCGTGAAATAAGACCTCAATCGCTTTGCAATGTTTTCTCTCATTTCCATCAGGGAATGAGAGAAGGCCTGGCCGGAGGGGAAACGACCGCGATGGCCGGCAGGCCCACGATCGAACAGCTTGCGCGCATCGCGGGCGTCAGCGTCGCCACCGTCGACCGCGTCATCAACAAGCGTGCGCCGGTACGCGGCAGCACCGCCAAGCGGGTGCATGAGGCGGCCCTCGAGATCGGTTTCCACGCGTCGGGCCTGATCGGCCAGCGTGTTCGCGAAGACCTGCCGGAGTACCGGCTCGGCTTCCTGCTGCTCGACATCGGCGAGAGCTTCTATGGCGAGTTCGCCCGCCAGTTGACCGACGCGGCTGAGACCGCAACGGATTTCCGCGGCAGCGTCGTCATCGATCGCGTCAGCCCCACAGCGCCGGACGCCGTTGCGGCCAAGCTTCTCGCGCTCGGCGAACGCTGCATGGCCGTGGCCGTCGTCGCGCCCGAACACCCGAGCCTCGGCGTCGCTGTGACGGCGCTTGCCGAGCGTGGCGTTCCGGTTTTCTCGCTGCTCTCCGACTTCGCCGCCGGAGCGCGCCGCGCCTATGTCGGGGTGCACAACGGCAAGGTCGGCCGCACTGCCGCCTGGATGATCGCCAACTGCGCGCGCCGCCCCGGCAAGGTCGCGCTGTTCGTCGGCAGCCACCGCTTCCACGGCCACGAGGCGCGCGAGATGGGCTTCCGCGCCTTCATGCGCGAGGCGGCCCCTCACCTCACCGTGCTCGACACGCTGGTCAACCACGAGGACCCGGTCTTCACCGGCGACGCCTTGCGCGAACTCTGCCAGGGCCACGACCTCGTCGGCTGCTACATCGCCGGCGGCGGCATGGAGGGCGCCGTCCCCGCGCTGCGCGAGATGCCGCGCGAGCGCCGCCCGGCGATGATCTGCAACGAACTCACCGCCGTTTCGAGCGCCGCGCTGGCCGATCAGATCGTCACCATGGTGATCTCGACGCCGATCCGCGCCATCAGCCGTGAACTGGTGCGCCAGATGGCCGTCAGCCTTTCCGGCAAGGGCCACGTCTCCGACTGTTTCCTGCCCTTCGAAATCTATCTGCCCGAAAGCATCTGAGAGGTTTCTCTCAAACGCGGGCCGGTGGCTGCTTCGCAACCGGTCGAGTGCGTGCGCGGCGCCGGACATCTCACCGCCCGCCGAGCGCGACGAAATTGCCCGACGGCGCCGGGTAGTCGTCCTGCGGCTGCTGCGCGACCGCCGAGATGCGCTTTTCCGCTGCTGCGATCTCGCCCTGGCCGTCCAGAACGCGGAACGTCGCGTCGTAGGCGCGGGCATCGCCATGCTCCAGCCAGATCATCTCGCCGCGCTCGCGCGCCGCCAGATCGCCGAGCACGTGATGCGTCGATGGCTCGATGCCCATCGCATACTGGCCGGACTGGAAGTTCTGCCACTGATACATGCAGGGCAGCTGCGACTTCACCGTCGTCACCTCGAAGCCGAGGCCGATGCGATCATTGATGACAGCGACGGGGACCGCGCCATGCGCGTCCGCAGCCAGTTCGTGCTGCCAGACCTGCTCGCGGAAACCGTTGATGGGCGCCGGCACGCTGCGGTAGCCCACGCTCTGCGCGCGGTAGGCCTCGCCGGCATGCGCCGCCCACACGACGTCGCGGATCGGCGCGACATAGCGGGCGCCATCGTCGAGCAGCGGGTGGCTGACATTGACGTGGTAGAAGAACATGTGCGGCGTGCGATGGAAGCCGTGGTTCACCACGCGGTCGCGGATGCGGATTTCGCTGCCGCCGACATCGGCCTCGACCCGGCGGATCAGGTGCAAATCCTCGCCGAACACCGCCGACTGCTGCACGATGCCCTCGGCCCAGAGAACGCAACGGTCCCCGTCCCACGTCTCGCCATAGCCGGTCAGCCGCGCGGGGATCGTGCTGACGCGTCCGTGCAACGAATGCCGCACGCTCTTCTTGCCGGGATAATTGTATTCGTCGGCCGGCACATCCTGCGGCCCGAGAATGTGGTCTAGCCCGCAGGTGAGCAGGAGGCCGGAGAACGAGCGCGCCCAGCCCAGTCCGTTCTCGCCTTCGTACTCATGCAGGCCGGGGTGGCGGAAGCCGCTTGGCGAATGCCAGCCGATCGCCTGCCCCTTGAAGTCGCAATCGCCGATGTCGAGCGCGCGCTCGACCAGCAGCGTGAAGCGCAGGCCCGAGCCTGTGCGGAACTCCAGCATGCGGATGCCGCGCTCGACCCCGTCGCCGAGCGTCATCAGCCGCACGCCGGCGAACTGCGACAGCGCGCCGGAGCGCTCGGCAACCTGCCGGCGCGACAGCTTCTGTCCGTAGAGCTCCACCATGACGCCGCGATCCCGAAGGGCCTGTGCTGATTGCCCGCGACAGGCGCCGCGGACCTTCGTCCGCCGCGCGATGCGGCGGACGTTTCGTTTCGGACCGTGTCCGGCTCAGAGGCCGTTCGCCGCCAGCTTCCCGTCGAGGAACTTCTTGGCGCGCGGCACGTCGTCTTCCGACAGATGCTCGATGATCATCGGGATGTTCGGATGCTTCTCGGCCAGCCGCCTCAGGTAGAGGTCGTAGTTGAGCGAGCCGAGACCCGGAGCCGGCAGCTCGATCTCGCCGACGCCGCGGAAGGTGTGGCTTTCCAGCGCGTCGTCGTCACCGATGTCGGCATGCTTCTCCGACTTGTCGGTGCCCGAGCGCTTCACGTCCTTGGCGTGGCCGATCCTGATGTGCTGCGACAGCGTGTCGAACACCTGGTTCAGGATCGCGTCCATCCTGTCGATGTTGTGCGTCTCGAAATAGTTGGTCGGGTCCATCAGCAGGCCGAGGCCCGGATGGTCGACCTGCGCGAACATCTTCACCGTCTCCTCGACCGAGCCGACGACGTTGTTCACATAGGTCTCGAGCAGGAACACCGCGCCGTGGTCATACGCGGTCTGCGCGAGGTCGGCGATGACCTTGCGGCACTCCTCGAAACCCTCTTCGGTCTTGTTCTTCGGGTGGTGCACCCAGTCCGACTCGGTGTTGTAGGTGCCGGTCTCGGAGATGACGTAGGGCGAGCCGAAATTGCGGGCGTTGCGGATGATCTCCTTCAGGTAGCCGACGCGCTTCTCGCGCTCTGCCTTGTCCGGATGGATGATGTTCGTGTAGCCGCTGATGCAGCAGATCGGCAGGTTGTGGGCACGGAACGTGTCACGCACCTTCTTCGCCTTGTCCTTGGTGATCTGGCCGGCCGACAGGTCGACGTCCTTGAAGTGCAGATCGAGCTGCACGGTGTTGAAGTCGAGGGCGCGGATCTTCTTCGCCGTCTCTTCGAGGCCATACGGGAAATAGCCCGTGAAAATGCCAGCTTGCATCATGGTGTTCGTTCCTCCCAGTCAGTCGTTCAGTTGGTGGAAATTTCGGACAGCTTGACCGCGCGGCCCTTGTCGATCGAGCGATAGCCCGCCTCGACCAGCGCCATGGTCTGCACGTTGTCGGCGACGGAAAGCGCGGGCGGCTCGCCCGTCTTCACGGCGTGCTGCAGCTGCTCCATCACGCCGATGAAGGCGTGCGGGAACCACATCGTCTCCCATGTCGGCGTGACCCACTTGCCCTTGGTCGCCGTCGCCGACGCGTAGGTCAGCGTCGAGGCAGCGCCCGTCGGCCAGCCGATCGTGCCCTTGGCCACGCCTTGCGTGCCCTCGATGCGCCAGTTGATGTGCTGGTCGTCCTTGTAGCCTTCCTGGCGCGGCCCCGCCCACACATCCTCCAGCGACACGGCGATCGCGCCGGACGCAAACTTCAGGGTCGAAACGGTGATGCCGTCGGTGTGCCCGAAGGTGGTGCGCGGGTCCTTGCGGGTCACCGTCGTGATCTCCGTCGCGTCGCCGAGCAGGAAGCGCAGCACGTCGAGGTGGTGCACGCTCATGTTGGAGAGCGTCAGGCGGTCATAGCCCTGCAGGAAGGTCTGCCAGTGCGGGATCGCGTGCATGTCGATCTGCGCGAACACGATGTCGCCGAGTGCGCCGGACGAGATGATCTGCTTCGCCACGCGCATCGACTGGTCGTAGCGCATGTTCTGGTTGACCGAGAGGATCTTGCCGGCCTTGGCGGCGGCATCGCGCAGCTTCACCGCCTCCTTCAGCGACAGCGCCAGCGGCTTCTGCGCCAGGATCGCCTTGATGTGCGGCTGCTTCAGTGCGTGGCGGATGAGCGCCGGCTGCTGGTCCGGCGGGAACGCCAGGTCGATGATCTCGACCTGCAGGTCCTCGATCAGCGCCTCCGGCGTGTCGTGCACCGTCTTGATGCCGTAACGGTCGGCCACCTTCTTGGCGTTGGCCTTGGTGCGCGAAGCGATGGCCACGACCGGGAAGCCGGCCTCCTTGTAGGCGGCGAGATGGCACTCGGCCATGATCATGCCGGCGCCGATCGCGCCGATCTTGTACTTCCTGGTGCGGACCTTGACGTCCGGTTCGAACTTCGTGGCAGCCATCCGGTTTCCTCCCTCGCTTCGTTTCTCGCCGGCCGTCAGCGACTGAGTGCGCTGCCGCCCGCGCCGAAATAGTGAACCCGGGCCGGCTCGCAGGAGAGCCCGACCATGGCCTCGGGCCTGATGTCCGGCTGGCCGCGCATAAGCGCACGCAGCCGTGTCTGGCCGGCATCGAGCGTCACGACCGTGTACCCGCCAAGCGGCTCGACCTCAAACACTTTGGCCGGCGTCTCGCCCTCCGCGCCAGCCCACGGCCGCACCTTCAGATCCTCCGGCCGCACGCCGATCTCGACGGTCCCCGACGGCGTCGCCGCGCCGGGCAGGCGGATGGCGCCATCGGCCGCTTCCAGCCCGGCGCTGCCGCTTACCGCCTTGACGATGTTCATCACCGGCGACCCGAGCAGCCGCGCCACATAGACGCTGGCCGGACTGTCATAGATCTCAACCGGCGCACCGATCTGGCGGATCTTGCCGCCTTCGAGGATCGCCATGCGGTCGGCGACCGACATCGCCTCTTCCTGATCGTGGGTGACGTAGATGAGCGTCTTGCCGAGTTCGCGCTGGATGCGCTTCAGCTCGACGCGCGTCTCCTCGCGCAGGCGCGCATCGAGCGCCGAGATCGGATCGTCCATCAGGTAGGCGGCGGGATCGCGCACCAGCGCCCGCGCGATGGCCACACGCTGCCGCTCGCCGCCCGAAAGCTGCGCCGGCGGCTTGTGCAGGATGTGGCCGATGTGGAGTTTGGCCGAGACGTCGGCGAGCCGCTTCTCGATCTCTGCTTCCGGCACCTTGCGCTCGACCAGCGGGAAGCGGACGTTCTCGCGCGCCGTCATGTGCGGAAACAGCGCGAGATTCTGGAACACCATCGCCACGTTGCGTTCGGCCGGCGACACGGCGTTGACCGACTTGCCGTCGATCAGCACCTCGCCGGTGTCCGGCGTCTCCAGCCCGAGGATGAGCCGCAGGATCGTCGACTTGCCCGACAGCGGCGGCCCGAAGAAGCAGAAGAACTCGTTGTCCTTCACCGTGAAGGACGCATCCTCCACCGCGACGGTCTTGCCGTAGCTCTTGCTGACATTGCGGAACGCGATCTCGGCCATGGCTTACGCTCCCGCCCTGATCGCAGCGCCGCTCGCGGCATCGAACAGGCGCACCGATTCCGCGTTCGGCGCGACGACGGCGGTTTCGCCCAGCGCAACGCCGACATCGTTCTCGAACACGGCCTTCACCGCGCTGGCGCCGTCACCCAGATGCACGATGGTGCGCGCGCCGATGCGCTCGACGAAGGTCACCGGCATGACCATGCCCTGCCCGTCAGTCGCGATCGTCGTCTGCTCCGGCCGGAAGCCGTAGAGCACCTCGCCGCCGGCCTTGCGCGCGGCGGCTGCGAGCGCGTCAGGCAGCGGCGGCGTCGCGCCGAGCGGACCGAGGTCGATGACGAGGCCGCGGTCGCTTTCAGCAGGGCGGCCCTTCAGCAGATTCATGCCGGGCGAGCCGATGAAGCGCGCGACGAAGACGTTGGCCGGGTGGTTGTAGACTTCGAGCGGCGTGCCGACCTGCTGCAGCACGCCATGGTCCATGACCGCGATGCGGTCCGCCATGGTCATCGCCTCGAGCTGGTCGTGCGTGACGTAGACCATGGTCTGCTTGAACTGCCGCTGCAGATGCTTCAGCTCCGTGCGCATCACTGCGCGGAAGGCCGCGTCGACATTCGACAGCGGCTCGTCGAGCAGGAAGATCGCCGGCTCCATGATCGCCGAGCGGCCGATGGCGACGCGCTGCAGGATGTTCACCGACAGCCGGTCGGCCTTGCGGTCGAGCATCGGCGTCAGCTGCAGCAGTTCCGCGATGGCGCCGACGCGCCGGTCGAGTTCGGCGCGCGACGTGCCGCGCATCCGCAGCCCGTAGGACAGGTTCTGGCGCACCGTCATGTGCGTGAAGATGGCGTAGTTCTGGAACACGAAACCGACGCCGCGCCGCCCCATCGGCACGCCCGCCATGTCGCGGTCGCCGAACAGGATCTGCCCCTCGGTCGGGTCCTCCATGCCGGCGATCATGTTCATCGTCGTGGACTTGCCGCAGCCGGAAGGCCCGAGCAGCGCCATGAACTCGCCGTCGGCGATTTCCAGGTCGAAGGTCTTCAGCGCGGTGAAGTCGCCGAACTTCTTGACCAGGCTCTTCAGGTGGATCGCGCTCATCTCACGCCTCCGCCCGCGCCGCGGCCATGCGCCTCATCGCGAACACCGCGACGATGGACAGCACGATCAGGATGGCGAGCGCGATGGCCGCCACATAGCCCCAGATCAGGTCCTGCTGCGTGACCTTGTAGACGTAGACCGAGATCGTCTCGGTTGCGACGCCTGGCCCGCCACCGGTCATGATGAAGAGCGTGTCGAATATCTTGAAGTTCTCGATCAGCCGGATCGCCAGCGCGATGATGATGATGGTCTTCATCTTCGGCAGCACGATCGTGACGAAGCGCTGCCACGGATTGGCGCCAAGCAGCGTCGCCGCCTTGATCTGGTCCTGCGGCACGCCGACGAGGCCGGCGAGCAGGATGAGGAACATCAGCGGCGTCCATTGCCAGATATCGGCGATCATCACCGCGATCAGCGCCAGCGTCGGATCGGAGAGCCACGCCACCGAGAAGGTCGAGCCGGTGAGCGTGGAGATGATGTCGTTCACCGGGCCGCCCGACTGGAACAGCATGAAGAACATGTAGCCGGCGACCGCGGGCACCACCATCATCGGCATCAGCAGGATGGAGTAGAACAGGCGCTTGCCGCGGAAATCGTCGGTGAACAGCGTCGCCAGCGCCAGCCCGAGCAGAAACTCCGCCGGCACGCAGATCAGCATGACGATGGCGGTGCGCCAGAGCGCGCTGAAGAAGCGGCTGTCGGCGATCAGGTCGGTGTAGTTGGCGAAGGTGTTCCAGAACTCCCACGCATTCCACCAGCCCACGCCCGACAGCGGCGACCAGTCGGTGAGGCTGATGTAGAGCTGCATCAGGAGCGGGAAGACCGCGATGAACAGCACTAGGATCTGCGCCGGCAGCGTCAGCCGGAAGCCGAGCCGTGCGCCCTCGTCCTTCGTCGCCTGCGCTGCGCCGGGACGCGTCATGCCGGCTCCTTCGTTTGCACCCACCGCGCTCATTGCTTCAGCGCTCCGAAGGTGAGGCCGCGCACCAGATGGCGCTGGATGGCGATGCCCATGATCACCGGCGGCACCGCCGCGATTAGGCCGAGCGCCGCCTTGGCGCCGTAGAGCTGGCCGGTCATCGAGGACGAAAGCGACGCCATGTAGACGGGGATGGTCACCCATTCACGCGTCGTCAGCAGCAGCGCGATCAGGTAGTCGGACCAGTTCAGGATGAAGACGAACAGCGCCGCGCTCGCCAGCGGCGCGCGCATCATCGGCAGCGTGATTTGGGTGAACACGCGCCAGCGCGAGCAGCCCTCGACCAGCGCGGCTTCCTCGATCTCGCGCGGCATGTCGTCGAAGAAGGTCTTCATCAGCCAGAAGGCGAAGGGCAGAGTGACGATGCCGTAGATCAGCGCCAGCCCCCACCACGTGTCCATGATGCCGAGGAAGGCCCACATGATCATGACCGGGATCATGACCGCCATCGGCGGGAAGAGGCGCAGCTGGATCAGCGCCAGCGGCAGGTTGTTGCCGGAGCCGAAGCGCGACAGGCCGTAGGCCGCGGCGGTACCGGCGCCCATGGCAATGGCGGTGCCGAACACTGCTGAGAGCAGCGACGACAGGATCGGCTTCAGCGCCGTCTTGTCGAGCGCCACGATCAGCGAATTGGTCGACTCGCCGAAGATGAACTGGAAGTTGGCGAAGGTCGGGTTCTTCGGCCACCAGGTGAGGTCCGCACCGCTCGCCGACCATTCGGCGATCGGCTTGAACGCCATCGACACCATCCACAGGATCGGGATCAGCGTGATCGCCAGCGCGAGCGCGATCGCCGCGTAGCGGAATATCTCGAAGGGAAGGGAACGCTGCATCGCTTGCGGATTTGCCTGGAAAACATCCTTGCTGTCGCGGGGAAGGCGCGATCAGGCGCCTCCCCCGCGACAAGCGGCTGAACAGGGAGGATCAGCCGACCGGGTCGAGCACCGTGGGCCACGCCGCCTTGTTCGCCTTGATGGCGTCGAGCAGCTTGTCCTCGCCGGTGCGGCGCGCGATCTTCACCCACTCCGCTTCCGTGTCGGCCATCGCCTGCTCGGCCGTCTTGGCCTTGGTCAGCGCCGCCATCAGGTTCTCGTCGAGCGCGTTGTGGAAAGCCGTGGCGCCCGGATAGTTGATGGTCGGGACCGTGCGGGCGACCGTCTCGCGCACCACGTCCATGTGATAGGCGTGATAGGTCTCGCGCACGAGCGGATCGGAGAAGTCCGACAGGCGGAACGGGTCGAAGTAGCCCGCCGGGTTGGCCGTCATCCAGGCGTAGATGCGGCTGGAGCCCAGCCACTGCAGGAAGAGGTAGGCGGCTTCCTGTGCCTGCGACTGCGACGACACCATGCCGGTGATCGAGAACCACAGCACCGAGCGGCTGACGATCTTGCCGTCGATCTCGCGGCCGGGCGGCAGCATCGAGCCGACCTTGCCGGTCACCTTCGAGCCTTCGTTGGCGGCGTTGTCGAGGAACTTCGGCAGGTTCGAGAAGGCGCAGGTCATGGCAGCGCCGCCCGAGGCGAAGTTGCCGTACTGCTCCGGCCAGCCCCAGGAGATCGCGTCCGGCGAGTGATGCGCCAGCGAAGCGACATACTCGTTGGTGGCGTCGATGCCCTGCTGCGAGTTGATCATCGGCTTGCCGTCGTCGCCGAACAGGAACTGGTTGGGCGACGCCATGGTGACGTAGCGCTGGTACCAGTTGGTGTAGCCCCAGCCTTGGTTGCGCAGGTCGGTCGAGCCGAACATGCCCTTGTCCGGGCGCTGGAAGAACATGGCGACGTCGTCGTGCTGCTTCCAGGTCTTCGGCGGGGCGAGATCCCAGCCATACTTGTCCTTGAACGCCTTCTTCTCGGCGTCGTCATTGAACAGGTCGGTGCGGTAGACCCAGGTCTGGAAGTCGCCGTCGAGCGACACGCCGTAGGTCGAGCCGCGATACTGGTTGAGCAGCGAGACGCCCTTGGCGCCGTCGACATAGCCGCGCTCCGGATCGTCCCACTCCGGCTTGTACTTGGCGACGAAGTCGTCGAGCTTGGCGATGCCGCCGGTCTCGGCCAGGTCGCCGAGGCGGTTCCACTCGGTCGTGTAGATGTCGTAGGCCGCCGCCTTGGTGGAGATGTCCTGCATCACCTTGGTGAATTCCTGCCCGTTCGGCAGGCCGACGATCTCGATGGTGATGCCGGTTTCCTTCTCCCACAGATCCTTCACGGACGGTGCGCCGGCCGGGAAGGGCTGCGTCAGCTGGCCGATGGAGCCGTCGGAGAGGCCAAGCACGATCTTGGCCGGCGCCGTGCCTGCTGCCTTCATTGCCTTCGCCGCCTCGATGGCGCGGCCTTCCGGCGTCTCGGCGCCATACTGGTAGCGCTCGGCGCCCTCGAAGCCCGTCGGGCCGCCGATCATGCCGGCGGCGAGAGCGTCGGCCGCGTAGGCGCGACCCGGACGGATGAACTTTGGTGCAATGCCGACGGCGGCGACGAGCGCGGCCGCCTTGCCTCCCGACGCCAACAGTCGGCGCCGCGACATGCGGATCATATTAGACATCAGAAATCCTCCCATGCATGCCCTCGTTTGAGGGTCAGCGTGATTTCTTTTGAGGATTTTTGTGCGCAAGTCAACCTGCGCTTTGCGCTTCAATGCGGTTTATTGATGTGCTAGCAATCGGTCGCCATGCGCAGGAGGGCGCCTGGCCAAGCCTTAATAACAAGCGGTGACGCAAGGGAGGAACTTTATGACAAGTATCGATAACATAACGATTAATCAGATCACGACAAACGCGCTGGACTTGCCGGGAGCGGTGAAGGCCTATGCCTCAGCCGGCATCAAGGGCATCACGCCCTGGCGCGACAAGGTCGAAGCGATTGGCGTGAAGAAATCAAAAAACATCATTTCCGATCATGGATTGTCCGTGACCGGCTTCTGCATCGCCGGCCTGTTCACCCAGAAGGGCCGCGCTGCCGGCCCCGCGCAGATCGACGAGGCGAAGAAATCGATCGACATCGCGGCCGAACTCGGCTCGCCCTCGGTGGTTACCGTGGTCGGAGGGCTGCTGCCGGAATCGAAGTCGCTGCAGGATGCCCGCAGCTTCGCCTTCGACTGCCTGGCGCAGACGGTCGAGCACGCACGCAAGGCCGGCGTGATCATGGCGATCGAGCCCCTGCACCCGATGTACACGCCCGACTGGTCGGTGGTGAACACGATCGCCGACGCCATCGCCTGGAGCGAGAAGATCGGTGCCGGCACCGGCGTTGCCATCGACACCTACCACGTCTGGTGGGACCACAAGGCGTTCGAAGGGATCGCCGAGGCAGGCCGCAAGAAGCTGCTCGCCGCCTTCCACATCTCCGACTGGCTGATGCAGACGTCGAGCCTGCTGCTCGACCGCGGCGTGCCGGGCGAAGGCGTCATCGATCTCAAGGCCTACGCCGCGGCGATGCAGGCTGCCGGCTTCGACGGCTGGACGGAGGTCGAGATCTTCTCCGAGCGCCATTGGGCGCGCCCCGCCGACGCATTGATCCAGGACATCATTGCCGGGTGCAAGTCGCAGCTATAGCTATGGTTGTACGTCGAATCGGCGACAAGGGGACCCCGAGGCGGATGCGGTCGACACTGGTTGATGTTGCGCGTGAGGCGGGTGTCTCGGCGGCCACGGTCGACCGTGTGCTCAACAACCGCGCCGGGGTTCGCAAGCGCACGCGCGAGATCGTCATCGAGACCGCGCAGCGCCTCGGCTACATCGGCGAGGAGCCGGGGCGGGCGCCGCAGCCGGCGGTTGCGGTGCAGCGGCTCGACTTCGTCCTGCCGATGGGCACCAACACCTTCATCAAGACGCTGAAGCACCAGATCGAGATGCAGGGCGCGCTGCGTCCCGAACTGGACGTGCGCGTCGTCTCGATCGAGGGCTTCAACCCCGACACGCTGGCGCGCACGCTGCACGATCTGCGTGGCGCCACCCAGGGCGTCGCCGTCATCGCGCTCGACCACCCGACGGTGCGCGAGGCGATCCGCTCGCTCGCCGCCGACGGCGTCAAGGTGGTGACGCTCGCCTCCGACATCTCCAACGTGCCGCGCGTCGCCTATGTCGGCGTCGACAACCGCCAGGCCGGCCGCCTCGCCGGCTATGTTCTCGGCCGCTTCCTCGGCACCGCGACGCCTAAGAAGGTGGCGCTGTTCGCCGGCTCGCTCTCGTATCGCGGCCATGAGGAGCGCGAGATGGGTTTCCGCCACATCCTGGCGGAGGAATCGCCGAATCTGCAGATCGTGGAGCTGCGCGAGATGCGCGACGACCGCGAGCGCGCCTACGCCGAGGCCATCGCCCTTCTCGACCGCCATGACGACCTCGCCGGCATCTACAACATCGGCGCCGGCAACCAGGGCATCGGCCGCGCGCTGAAGGAGCGCGGCCGCCAGCGCAGCGTCATCTTTGTCGGTCATGAGGCCACCGAGACCAGCAAGCAGCTGCTGCTCGAAGGCACGCTCGACGCGGTGATCGACCAGAACCCGCGCGTCGAGGCGCGCGAGGCGCTGAACATCCTGTCGCGGTCGATCGCCGGCCTGCCCTATGACGGGCACCCGCCTCGCCTGCAGATCATCTTCAAGGAAAACATCCCGGAAGTGTGAGCCGGCTACGCGGCGGCGGCGTTCCCCGGCTTGGCGCGGGCCGCAGCGCCGTTTTCCGGCAGCGGCGCCGGGCGCCCGAGCAGATAGCCCTGCGCATGGTCGCAGCCTTCCTGCCGCAGCAGCGCCAGCTGTTCCTCGGTCTCGACGCCCTCCGCCAGGACGCTGATGTCGAGGCTCTTGCCGAGCGCAAGGACGGCGCGGATGATCGCCAGCGCCTGCTTCGAATGCTCGATCTCCTTCATGAAGGACTTGTCGAGCTTGATGCGGTCGAAGGGGAAGCTGCGCAGCGTCTCCAGCGACGAGTAGCCGGTGCCGAAATCATCGATGGCGATGGTCACGCCGAGCGCGCGGATACGGCGCAGCGCATGCAGCGAACGCACCTTGTCGTGGATGATCGACGACTCGGTGATCTCCAGCTCCAGCCGCGACGGCGCCAGGCCCGTCTCCAGCAGGATCTCGTGCACCAGCGTCGGCAGGTCGCTGTGCGCCAGCTGCACGGCCGACAGGTTCACCGCGATCTTGTCCTCGTTTTGCCAGGCGGCCGCCTGCCGGCAGGCCTCGCGCAGCACCCACTCGCCGATGGTCAGGATCGTGCCGGTTTCCTCGGCCAGCGGGATGAAGTCCGACGGCGGCACGGACCCGTGCACCGGGTGGTTCCAGCGCAGCAGCACCTCGTAGCCAAGCCGCTTCTGCTCGCTGATGCTGGTCTGCACCTGATAGTGCAGGTGCAGCTGGCGCCGTTCGATGGCGCGGCGCAGGTCGAGCGCGAGGTCACGACGTTCGCGCGCCCGCTCGTCCATCTCCGCCTCATAGAAGCACACGACGCGCGTCACGTCGGTCTTGGCGCGATACATGGCCAGGTCGGCATTGCTCACCAGCCGCGCCGGCGTATCGCCGTCCTGCGGGAACACGGCGATGCCGATGCTGGCGCCGGGCGTCACGTCGAAATCGTCGATGCGGATGTTGGTGAAGAGCTGCGTCTCCACCCGGTTGACGAAATCGGTCAGGTCGCGCTGTTCGGTGAAGCGCTTCACCGCCGCGAACTCGTCACCGCCGATGCGCGCCACGAACTCGCCCTCGCGCAGCGTTTCGGTCAGCCGCGTCGCGATCGTGCGCAGCGCCTGGTCGCCCGCCTCGTGCCCGCGCAGATCGTTGATCTCCTTGAACTTGTCGAGGTCGATGCCGATCACCGCAACGTGGTGTCCATGCGCCGCGGCCTGCTGGATGTCGAAGCGAATATAGTCGTTGAAGGAAGCGCGGTTCGGCAGCCCGGTGAGCGCGTCGCTCATCGCCATCTGGCGCAGCGTGTCGAGGTTCTTTTCGCTGGCGTCGGAGTCGATCATGTGGCTGGTGATGCCGGTGCCGACGATGATCAGCGCCACGCCCGCGACAGCCGCGGCCATGCCGGCGATCACTGTGGCATCGGCAAGCGGCGCGCCGGTGATGAAGGGCGTCACCGAAATGGCCGTCATGCCGGTGAAATGCAGGCCGACGACGCCGGCCACGAACATGATCAGCGCCAGGATGTGGTTGCCGCGATGCGAGGCAGCCACCGACAGCGCGCCGCACAGCGCGGCCATCAGCACCGACGCGAGGATGTAGGCCGCGTCCCACTCGATGATGCCGTCCACGTGGAAGGCGGCCATGCCGGAATAGTGCATGACCGAGATGGCGAGGCCGATGACGACGCCGCCGGCGAGCGCGCGCGAATAGCGCGGCGACAGGCCGAGCGCGAAGCCGAGCGCCGCGCCGGCGATGACGCTGAGCAGCGACAGCATGGTCAGCACCGGGTCGTAGGTTACCGGCGCGCTCGCGTCGTAGGCGAGCATGGCGATGAAGTGGGTGCACCAGACCGAGGCGCCTGCCGCGATCGCGGCCAGCATGAGCCAGCCGGTTCGCTGCTTGCCGGCACGGATGCGGGCGCGGCGGAACAGCTCGAAGGCGACCCAGCCGCCGCCCACGCAGACAATGGCCGCGAGCAGCACGAGCCAGGGGTCGTGCAGGGTGGCAATACAGTCAATGACGCGCATGGGAGTCCTCGGCAGGCATTCTGGCACGAACGCCCCGCCCCCGGATGCCCTCGCGACCCGCTGATGCGAGCGGGTAGCCGACCGCTAGGCCTGTCCTCTTGAATTTGTATGAACCGCGGGGCTCCAAGCCGTGCCCGCGGACCGATCTTTCGGGGCGTGGTTTCCGGCACGTTAAGCGCGCGCATGGCGCGTGCGCACGGTCAGGTCGAACGGGCGCCGGCGGTCTGCCCTGTGGACGCCCTCGCAAGGGCTGCCGCGCCCGCGCCTATCTTGCGGTCGGCGACGTCGTCTGCAGAGAGAGTTTGCCAATCGCGGGCAATCTAGCCACCGGCCTGCGCAGCCAGTCGCGCCAGATCGTCCACGACGATGTGGCGGCTGTTCTCGATCCGGATCGTGCCGGCCCTGCGCAGCCGCGTCAGCTGCCGACTCACCGTCTCGATCGTCAGGCCGAGGAAGTCGGCGATCTCGGCACGCGTCAGCGGCAGGTCGAACGCCGTCTGCCGGCGCGCCTCCCCCGCCGTCGGATCGACATTGCGCGCGATCAGCAGCAGGAAGCTGGCCACCTTCTCGGCGGCGGTCTTGCGCCCGAGCGTGACCATCCACTCGCGTGCCTGGTCGAGCTCCTTCAGCGTCTGTTGCAGCAGTCGATGTTGCAGCCCCGGCTGCTCGACCATCATGCGCTCCAGCGCGCCGCGCGGAAACGAGCAGAGTTCGACCTCCGTCGCCGCCTCGGCGGTCACCGCGCTCTCGTTGCGGAATGGCCGCCCGAGGAAGTCCGGCGCGAACTGCAGTCCGACGATCTGCTGGCGACCGTCGGCCAGCGTCTTGCTGAGCTTCACCACGCCCGACAGCACGTTGGAATAGTGGCCGACCCGCTCGGCGTCGCCGACCAGCTCCGCCCCCTCGCCCGCCTTCTGCTTCGACGACACTTTCGCCAGCTGCATGAGCTGGGCGGGATCGAGCGCGCCGCAAATGCCGCGATGGCGCGCCTCGCAGGATGCGCAAAGGACAGGGATGCCTGCGGTGTGAACATCTTGGCGCACGATGCCGCGACAATAGCGATGCACCGTCGCCTGCGCCACACGCTCGGCTGTCGCAATTGTCGCGCCTTTGATCCAGGTCAAGGCGCGGCCCGCAAGGCCGGGCGAGAGGTCTGCGCGAACAAGGAGACAGACCATGCCCGCTCACACCATCATCGTTCTCGCCTGCATCGGCGCCGCCTTTGTCTTCTTCGCCACCATGCTCACCATCGGCGACGTCACCTGGAACCGCAGGCCGCGCGGCAGCCGCTAGGCGCCCGATCTTTTTCGCGCCGCTACGTCAAATGACAGCGACGCGGCCCCCGCAGAGGCCTATGGTCCGCAGGTCACCTGGCAAAGTCGACAGGCATGCAGGTGCTTGGGAGAGGTATCGAGCTTCCGCCCGTACAAAGGGGAAGCACATGGCCACCACCACGCGCGGGATCGCGAATCCCGCCCAGTTGAGCATTCTGACCAAGGCGCTCGAGGACCACTGCACGAAGCACGGCATCGGCGCCGGCACGGAGCGCGAGGACATCGCCGCGCGCCTCTTGGTGCTGTTCGCCGACGGCGTAAGCGAGCAGGACGATCTGGATGCCGGCCTCGCCCGCATGCTCAGGCGCCGCGCCTGACGGCGCCTGCCTCTCGCACGCCGGACGGCATTGCTTCGCCCGCCGCGCCTGCCGCCTGGCGCGCACGTCCGAGCAATGCTTGCGAAGACGGGCGAAAGGCTTTAGTCCGCAGCCGTGGGGCCTGTAGCTCAATGGTTAGAGCCGGCGGCTCATAACCGCTTGGTTGGGGGTTCGAGTCCCTCCGGGCCCACCAACTTACTCAAGAAGGTTTTGGTCAAGTTGGATTCCCTTCCTGGGCACCAACTTACTCCGTTGCGCGGCAACGGCTGCGTTTCGCCGTTTGCCACCATTGGAGTTTCCATATCGATCATTGAGGGACGCTGAGAATCGAGGCCGAGAACCATCCGAACTCTCTTAAGCTCCGCTTCGTCTTTAGTGTACGCTTTGCCAGTTGCCACATTCAGGATGCCGGCCAGGTCGCCGTAAACGTCGATCACCAACCCCTGATATGAAGCTGCGTCAGGGGTGAGGACAACCTTGTCGACGAGCGAGCGGATCAACTCTACCGCTTCTTGACGATGTTCCTCGACCGTCAGTGACTCTAGGAGCCGATCAACCTCTTGCTTATATCGGCGAGCCATCGTCGGGTGGATCAAGGTCGGCGCTTCTTTTTTGGTGGCTAGCAGTTCCTGCAACTGGACACGGCGAGCCTCAATCTCGTTTGAACGTCGGGCTCCCGCCGAGTTGGCGTATCCCGCAGCTACCGCCTGGAACAGGCGATTTTCCTCCTGCTGCAAGCGTTCCAATTCGGAGTGATAGCCGACCATTGTGGCGTTATGGTCGATACGAAGCCGATTGAGGTGGGAGGCATACTCTTTGCAAAAGACCTCGACCAACTCGGGTTGCATCAGGTTCTTCTGCAGGACACTGAGCACGGTCGCCTCAAGGTCTACCTGCGCGATGAGCCGGCGATTGTGGCAAATGGCGCTACCTTTGTTGCGAACTGCCGAACAGCCGTAGTGCGTTGCGGAAACCTTGACGTAGCCGCCGCCGCATTTCCCGCATCGAAGCAGACCGGAAAAGAGGTAGCGAACCCTCTGATATTCCCAAAACTCCTTGCGCTGGTTTCGTCCCCGTCTCTGACGCGCTTTCGCTTTGAGCCAAAGCTCATGATCTACGATTCGAAGCGTTGGTACTTCCTTGCGGACCCAGTCCGCTTCAGGATTCGGCCGGGCTACGTGCTTCCCGGTATCTGGGTTCGTTGCATAATGCACTTTGTTGTAGGTGATGACCCCGTCATACATCTCATTGTTTAGGATGCCCGAGCCTCTCTGCCAGTTGCCGTTTATCGTGCTCTGGCTCCAACCTTTGCCCCGAGGCCCAGGAACTCCTTCGGCATTCAGTCGCGCTGCGATTGCCTTCGGGGACGCGCCGGCGACATACATCTCAAAAATGCGCCGAATGACGCGAGCCTGCGCGTCGTTGATGGAGCGCTCACCGTTGACAGATTTGCCTTTGTCGTCGAAGCGGCGGATCACATCAAAGCCGTAGCAGAGGCCTCCGCCGACTTTGCCTTCTTCCACTCGGCCCCGCTGACCCCGAACGACTTTGATAGCGAGATCGGCGAGAAACTGGTTATTCATCGCCCCTTTGAAGGCGACGTGCATCTGAGTGATTTCACCTTCAGCGATTGTAACAATCTTGGCGCCCCGGAACGTCAGGCGCTTATGGATCGCCGCGGCGTGTTCGAGGTCGCGTGTGATCCTATCCAGCCCCTCAGCAAGTATGACCTTGCACTTCCCGGCACCGACGTCCCGCAGAAGTTTGTTGAGTTCGTCACGCTTGTCCATGAATTGACCGCTGAGCGCGCGGTCAGCATATGCCCGATGATCCGATAGCCGTTGCTGGCTGCGAATAGCTGAAGCGACCGCAACTGATCTTCAATCGAACGCGGGTCTTGGATGGGATCGGAATACCGCGCGTAGGCAAATGCATCGATGAGTTGTTTCATTGACTCCCTTCCCTATCGCGCTCGGACCGGACATCCTCACGCGACCCTTCAATCAGTTGTGCGAAGTCTCGTTCGGCCGCTCTTCGGGCCAGAAACTGGACGAGCGCAACCATGCGCGTGTCTCTGGCGGATGTGGCGGGGCCGAAGTTGTCCTGATTGTCCCCGGTAGGAAGGTGGTTCGTCAACTGTTTCCTGTCTTTCCAACTCCTCTGCATTTCCAGCTCCCCCACCTTGGGTTTGCTCTAAGAACAAATTAGGAAAATTTTCCCAAAAAGTCAATGAAATTAGCGTGTTACGACCTTATGGAAATTTCATGTTCCGCCTTATTCGGCAGGCTCCGGAAACATGACGACGTTCCTTCTTTCGCCGGCCCGTCCTTCGTCTTCCTCTTCCCAAGGAAGCTCAGGGTCCTGGACGTATGGTTCAGGCTCCAAAGGCGGTCCCAGAGGCGCGCCGGGTTGGTCGGTAAGGTCGTGCATCAAGCGCATAAGTTCGCGGTGGTTCCTGCGTGCCTGCGCAAGCGAGATGTCGCTCACGTCGTCCTCTTCAGGAGGAGTGGCGTCTCTTATCCGGCCCATCAGAAAGGCGATTGCGATGAGGACCCAATCGAGCGCAACGCCAAGTGCGATCTGCGGGATCAACTGATCCGCGTACATCCAAATGGCCTTCGCCTTCGTGATGGTGTCGCGTGCCGGGATGGCAACCGCATCGAGGTCGGCATCCAGTCGCGTCCGGGACTGGTCCAACCCGTCTGCGAGCGCCGCAAGGTCACGCTGAAGTTGCGAATAGCTTCGGCCTGACGCGCGCGCATGGCAGCCTTTCGCCCGTCAGGTGCAATTCCGAGATCTGTTCGCAGGTCCGAGGCAAGCGCGGCGAGCATGTCAAACGGGATGCTCGAATGAATTTCGGCGAGCATGCTGCGAATGGCAACATCGTCCTTGCGGGCGAACGCATCGTTTAACTGCGGCATTAGTGCGGAGATTGTCACTGATGCCTGAGCCAGCGCATCGGCCGCTGCCTGGACTTTGCTGGCCGCGCTCGTAAGCGCATCAGTCAGCGCACCTTTTCCGGCAGCGCCGCTCAGACATCCTGTAGCTACCTCACATTCGGCCTTACGCCTCAATTCGGCAGCGTCGTTGGCCAAGACCGGCGCGATCTGCCCGACAGACATCGCAGTGGATTGCATCTGTCCGGCGACGCCGAGCATACGGTCGATCTGCTGGTTGTTGTGAAGGTCGATGCCCTCTGTTCCGGCGGTGACCGTAATATTGGCCCACGTGGACATGCCTATGATGAACGTCGCCAACAGCGCGACTTCAGGAGCGAACTTACGGCGCCATGTCTGATCAACCGAAGGGATGGCGCCAAGCAGCCCAGAATAGATCATATGAAGGGAGAAGCCGCAGGTGACAGCGACCATCGCTGCCAAGATGGTGGCCCGGATGTCACCTAGGCCAGACCCCGCTGTGAACCATTCTTGAAACGCTGAAAAAGCCAGCGCCGCGTTCGTTATCGACACGAGCAACGAAACTAGCAAAACGACCCGCTTCTGGGACGTCATTAGCTCAGTCAAATCCTTACGCATTGTTGCCTCCGCTTAGGGATTGATGTTGGTCGAGGTCGGCGAGAATTGCGTCGACGAAAGAGCCGTACAGATGCCGTTCGCATACAGGGCAAAAGATAGGGGCGTCCGGTCGCACGAATCCGAGGGCGCCATGTTGGTCGCAACCGACGTGAACGACCAACATCCCGTCGATAACCCGAATGGGCCAAGTGGAGCGCTGGTTCATCCGTCCGATCCACTGTTTGCTTGGAGTGGATAGACA